>JANMKN010000043.1:0-73083 GCA_031372065.1 Abditibacteriaceae bacterium
TTTAATCTCTTCGGGTTCAATTCCCCGCAGCTTGCTGCGACCATGAGTGCGAAGCACTCTTCCCTTGGAGCGCGGAGCGCTCTTGAGAAAGAACTCGTAGGACTTGACAAAAAAGTTAGACTCCTCATTCAAATACCCCGTCGCTCGCGGCGGGGATTCTTTATTTAAAAATTAAAAATGTGGCGTTTGTTAATTGTTTTTTTGCTGGTTTTTATGCTGCAAACGACATGGCTGGCGCAGCCTTTTGGGGCGCTCGGCCATGCGCGCGTGGATTTGCCGCTTGCGTTAGTGGTTTCCGTCGGTCTTTTGTGGGGCGCGCGGGCCGGATTGATTTGCGGTTTAGCGGCGGGATTGGTAGGCGGCATGATTAGTTCGTTCAATCCCGGTTCGTTTGCGATTTCGCGTTTGGTGGTTGGCGGCATCTGTGGCACGTTTGACCAGCGTTTTTCGCGTGATAATCCCGTCGCAGCGCCGCTTTGCATGGCCGGAGGCACACTTTTGGCGCACGCGATTTTCGGCTTGATGTCGCCCGCATCGTTCGCGCTGCCGATTGGGCGTTTTTTAGGCATGATGGCTTTGAATACGGTGCTGGGCACCTTGCTGCATCTGGCATTTTTGTATTTTGGATGGGTTCCGCGTGATGCGCAACAGGATTACATGACACCCAAACAATCGTATTATGTCTAAAGGCCAACCCGCAGGTCTGAGCAATCTTTTCTTGATTTGAGATTTTTCTGTGTGTGGTTTGCTATACTGGGCAACGCCGCGCCGAACAAAATCTCAGAAATTTAACAGGCGGGGAACATTTTTTCAGCACTTTAAATCTACTTTTGAAGGCCTGCATCTTTCTGCGGGAGAATGGCAAGGAGACGTGACTTGATGAGGAACTGGTTAATCAATATGAAACACCGACGCTGGGGCGCTTGGAATTGTGCCGTTTATGCACTGCTGGCCGTGGTTGGTTTTGTCACGCTCAATGTGGCTGGTTGTGGCGGTGGTGGCGGCGGCACAGGTGGCACCGGTGGCGCAGTTAATATCACTGTGACACTGCGAGATCAGTCCGGCAATCGCACCGATGGCACTGGCACCATCACCAATACGGCTGGAACTACCACGATTAACTTCACCACCACAGCGGGCGATGCGGTCATTTCCAACATCAAACCGGGCAATTATACCGTGTCGGGCACCGCGAATGGCACCTCCTTTTCACAGGATCTCACCATCGGCACTGACGCAGGGCAAAACTTCCAGATTGTGCCGGGAGTTCCCTCAACAGGCACTTTGGTCACCGCGCATATGTTCCTGAACCGGGGCGATCCCGTAACCGGACGCTGCAACAATCCCGGCGCCGATGCCGCTTTGACGGCCCGTGTTCTGATTCGCGCTCGCAATCGTAACACCGGACTGATTGTGGTGTCGTTCATCCGCGCCTCCGCAGCCAATGGCGATGTCGTAGTGCCTTTGCCCGCAGGCGCTTATACATTAGAAGTGCGTCAGGCGCCGCCGATTTCTGCCACGCAATCTTCGGCGCCCTTTACTGGCAACAGCGGCATTTTCAACGTGCCCGCCACGACCAGCGTGACAATTTGTGTTAATGAAGGCACCAGTGCGCCCAATGGCACACCAACGCCAACGCCGTCGCTGACTCCAGTGCCCACCATTACGCCCGGCCCATCGCCTACGCCCGGCCCGTCACCGACGCCGACACCTGGAGGCCCGGTAGCAACGGCTACACCGACGCCGCGTCCGACGAACACGCCCACGCCCACGCCCGGTGGCCCGCCGCCTGCACCTACGCCGGTACCCACGCCCATCGGTGGCTTCCCAACACCTATCCCAACGGCCACTCCAACTGGCGGCCCACCGCCGCCACCCTTCAGCCAGTGGAAGAAAAAGAAGAAGTAAAGCCAAAAGAAAAACCGCACGGAATCCCGTGCGGTTTTTCTTTTGGCTGCTCCAATTATTTAAACTCGATTTTGCCAAAGCCGAGCATTTCAAGCTGCTTGCGCAAAGCTTCGTGAGCGCCTTGTGTGGCTTGTTCTTCGATATGGCTTTGCTTGGCGGAGGCGAGAATTTGATTTTCCGCTTCCTGCCGCACTCTGGTTTCAAGAGTCGGGTCGGGCTTGGAAAAGACGCCGGTTTGACGCTCGAAAACTTCGCTTTGCTGATTGTCCAAACTCGAACTAAATATCTCGGCGGCGGGCAGTTTGATTGTCACTTTGTCGCCGTTCACTTTGACATCTTCGGGCTGCATTTTGCCCAAATCTATGCCTGCTATCACAGCGCCGTGACCGATGAAAACCATTTTGTCGCCCGCTAAAAAGTTCGGCAGAATACCGCTGCTCGTGTCGCCGCGCACGATGGCGTGGCCGACATAGCGCGCGGTTTCCAAACGGGACATTTTTTGCAGTTGCTCCAAAACAACCGGCCCCGACAGGGCAACTTTGCTGGAAAAGCCAAACGGGTTCAACAGCGCCTGCCGTCCGCGCTCGAAGGTGCTGAGAAGTAGCGCCAAGAACAGGATGCCCAGCGCGAAAGTGCCGCCGAAACCCAGCGAAGTTAAAGCGCGTTTGAAGCGCGTTTTCAAAAGGGGAGAAAGCATAAGGGGCGCTCAAAGTATTGCCGTGCGCCTTCAATCGCGCCGTGATAAAACAATACCGGCAGGGAATTAGAAGTTTCGTATGCAAAAATCTCACCGGAAAGCCACTGTGGTTGAGACCGAATGCAGTGAAACTCTGTGGGCTATAAAAAGGACAACATGGCAAAAGCGAAAAATGTTTTAGGCGAAGAATTGGAATCGTGCTGCACGAATCCGATGACGGGGTTTTATCGCAACGGCTGCTGCGATACCGGGCCGGGCGATTATGGCTTGCATCTGGTGTGCGCCATTATGACCGATGAGTTTTTGGAATTCTCGCAAGCGGCGGGCAATGATCTCTCCACGCCGATGCCGCAATACGAGTTTCCCGGCCTTAAAGCCGGTGATCGCTGGTGTTTGTGCGTCAATCGCTGGAAAGAAGCCTTCGACGCCGGTTTCGCGCCGCAAATTGTGCTGGAAGCGACGCACGTTTCGGCACTCGAATGGGTAAATCTGAGCGATTTAAAAGCGCACGCGGTGAAATAAGAACGCGGAGCCACCGGCTCCGCGTTCCTATTCTGCCTTAGCGTTCTTTGGGTTTGGCGGCTTGGCCGGTGCGCGCCGATTCGTAGATGGCGTCCATCAGTTCGCTTTGGATTACGCCGTTGACCGGGCTGGTTTTAGCGTCGGCGCGACCTAAAATAGCGTCAATAAAGTTGTCGTTGGGCGTGTTGGCGGTGCCGACAAGTTCCAATTCGTCGGCGGGCACTTCTTTGCTGCCTTTGAAAACTTTAATCCAACTGCCGCTCCAACCATCCACGTCCACGCGGCCATTGTCGAAGGTGTAAACCATCCCCGCAGCGCTGGCCGGGCAGTTTCCGGCGATGGTCATCGTTGCTAAGACGCCGTTTTTGAAGCGCACATTCACGGTGCCGTTAATGTCAACCGGCGCGCCGAGGTTATCTACGAAGGCGAAGACCGATTCGATGGGCTGTTCGACGCTCCACACCAGCGAGTTGAACATATGCGCGCCCGAATCATACATCTGGCCGCCGCCCGACAAGGCCGGGTCTTGACGCCATGATCCTGTGGTGCCCTTGAGCCAGTTTTGCGTTTGCCAGCCGGTAATTGTTTCCAGTTTGCCCAGTTCGCCGCTACGAATTATCTCGCGCAGCAGGTTAAAAGCGGGCGTGCAGGGCGTGTTGTAGCCGACCACGAAGATTTTTCCGGCCTTTTCGACGGCTTTAGCCAGTTCGTGCGCCTGACCGGAATCGGTCACCATCGGTTTTTCCATCAAAATGTGGCAACCGGCTTCCAAGGCTTGCAAACCGTGTTCGAAGTGCATGGTGTGCGGCGTCACGATGGAAACTGCGTCGGGTTTGATTTCGGCATACATCTTCGCCGGGTCGGTGAACACGGCGGGCGCCGGTTCATAATCTTTCAAATTGCGCTCGATGAACTTGTTGACTTGTTCTTCGGACACGTCACACAGCGCGACGATTTCGACATCGGGATTGCCTTTGTAACGATTGGCGTGGGCGCCGGCCATACCGCCGCAGCCCATGATTGCTACACGAACCTTGCTCATAAAACCTGTTCCTTTGGGGGAATTTTTTTTGCGGACGCGCGTAGTTTGTGCGCCTGCGCCATGCAAAACAAGGCTTTTGCGACAAATTTCATAGGCTGGAAAAAGAGAATTTGTCATGCTGAAAGGCATCTTAATGCCTTGAAGAATCCCTGTAGGCCGTCTGTAACCCCGTTTCTCTCTTGGTTTGCCACATCGATTGCCTACTATCGGGCATTTACCTCTTAGGGTCGCTCGTTTAGTCCTTGTATGAGCTCGTTTGCACCTTGTATACGCTCGTTTATGTCTTGTATGCGCTCGTTTATCCCTTGTAGGTGCTGGTTTATGTCTTGTAGGTGCTGGTTTATGTCTTGTAGATGCTCGTTTATGTCTTGTAGGTGTGCGTTTACCTGTTGTATGCGCGCGTTTGAAGATAAACATAGACATACAAGGCATAAACGTGTCACTACAAGAGGTAAACGAGTGCATACAAGACATAAACGCGCATCTACAAGACATAAACCAGCGTATACAAGGTGTAAACGAACGCATACAATGGATAAACGAACGCATACAAGGTGTAAACGTGCACCTACAAGATATAAACGAGCGCATACAAGATAGAAACACGCCATCAGAGGCTAAGTCACAGGATAAAAATGCGGTTTTTTGAGATTAGTAACCTTACGGAGCATGGTTTTGATAAGCGCACTGATGGCCCTCACCCCCGGCCCCTCTGCCAATTCGCTGCGCGGGAGAGGGGAGATTGAGGCAAATGCTTCCTCTCGTCTCAAATTATTCGGAGCCTTTTACTTTAGACACCCCTCTCCCGCGCAGCGAATTGGCAGAGGGGCCGGGGGTGAGGGCCATCCGCTATATTGTGCCGATTTCCGCCATTGCTTCGCTGATGTTGGTGAATGAACCCGCGACGAGAATGGTGTCACCGTCTTTTGCCAAGTGCAACGCGCGCTGCATGGCGTCTTTGACCGAAATTATCACTTCGACCTGACTGCAAAATGGGCGCGCTAAAGCCGCAATCGCATAGGCGCGCGCGGCGCGTGGCGATTGCGATTGTGTGGCGATGACAATGCGGGCCAGCGGCGCTAAAAGGCGCGTCATGGCCTCGTAATCTTTGTCGGCCAAAATGCCCAGCACCAAAATCGTGCGACCCGCTGCGTCGGGAAATTTCTCTGCAAAGGCGCGGCTCAAAAACTCCGCGCCATCGGGATTGTTGCAGACATCTAAAACCACACGCGGCTTCTCGCTGATGACTTCCACGCGGCCCGGCACTTGAAAATCAATTTCAACAACTGGCGTGTTTAAGGGTTCATTTTGTTCTTGCGCCAAGGCAAAGCGCGCTGTTAAGGCGGTTTGCCAGTTTATTTTCTGAAAACTATCGGCGGGTTGCGGCGCGTTTTGCACATAAGCCAAGCCGTTTTGCAACGCAGCGCCATCGTTGGAGGCATCGGGCGCGAAAATCGGCCAGAATTTCGCGCCGATAGTCACGCAATGCGCCGAGAAAATCTCCAGCACTTCGGGTTTGGTTTCCGCCGTGACTAAAACGCGTCCGCGACGGGCAATTTCGACTTTATCGCGGGCAATGGCCTCCACGGTTTTGCCCAAACGGTCACAATGGTCCAATGCAACGTGGGTAATCACCGAAACCGTTGGACTGGTGGTGTTTGTCGCGTCCCAACGCCCTCCCAAACCGACTTCGAGAACTGCGGCGTCCACTTTCACGCGCGAAAAATGCCAAAAAGCCAACGCGGTAATCGTTTCAAATTCGGTGGGCTGCCCCAATTCTTCTGCGACAACATCAAGATGCGCTTTGGCCTCGAAGAAAAGCGCGTCCAAATCCTCATCCGAAATCGCATCGGGGAAGTTCTGACCGCTGATCGCTGACCCCTGACTGCTGACCACACGAATGCGCTCGTTCCAGCGATAGAGATGCGGCGAGGTATAAAGGCCAATGCGCTTGCCGTCCGAGGCCAAAAGGCGCGCCAAAAACTCGCAGGTCGAGCCTTTGCCGTTGGTGCCGCCGACCAAAACGTGCGGGTATTTTAAATGCGGCTCGTCCATGCGCTGAAGCAGGGCTTCAATGCGCTCAAGTCCCGGCTGAATGCCAAAACGCTGAAGTGAAGAGATGTAGTTTTCAAAAGCGCCCATCACTACTCATTTTAATCTGTCGTTGTCACTTTTTCGAGAGCCGCGCACACTGGCAAGCGTGGAATTATCTTCAATCTTCGCCGAAGCCGCCGCGCGGCGTGTCTTTCCGGGCGGCACAGTCTTCTGTTCGCGCCGCGACCAAGTGACTTTTGACGAGGCCTTTGGCACGACGGCTTATGACGCCGAATACTCGCGGCCCGTCCGACGCGATACCATTTACGATTTGGCTTCTGTTTCCAAATTGTTCACGCTAACGGCGTTTTTGATCGCCAAAAGGGACGCGAACATCAACGAAAACGACCTCGTCGCGCACTTTTTGCCGGAGTTTGATCGCGCCGACAAGCGCGCCCTCACGCTGCGGCATTTGATGATGCACAATGCCGGTTTTGAATTTCATTTGCAGCGCTTGCAAGGTCAGCCATGCCAAACGTGGATTCAAAAAATCGCCGAAGCGCCTCTGGAATGCGCGCCGGGCGAAAAAGTCAATTACACCTGCACTGCCTATTTTTTGTTGGCGCGTGTCGTTGAAAAACTTTGCGGGCAAAGCGCCGATGAATTCATCGCCAAGAAATTGCTGGCGCCACTAAAAATAGATTGCAGTTTCGCGCCGCTGGAAAACCACGCGCTTGACCAAATCGCGCCAACGGAAATCAAAAACGGCACGCCGTGGCAAGGCATTGTTCACGACGAAGCGGCGCGGCAATGGCAGGCAGAAACCGGCACCTTCTGCGGCAATGCGGGCGTTTTTGGCCCTGCCAAAGCGTTGGCGCGCTTTTGCCAAATGTGGTTGAACGACGGCGAAGATATTTTGCATCCCAGCGATGTAAAAAATGCTTTTGCCGATGTGCAACTGGAAAACGCCGAAGGTGGCGTCTTTCGTGGTTGGGGCTGGCAGCAGAACAACAAAACTTACACAGGCGAAAAAGCGCCGCCGGGTTGTTTCGGGCATCAAGGATTCACCGGGCCGACGCTGTTTCTGAATCCGCACACCAAAGATGTGGTGATTATCTTAAACAATCGCGTTTATCCCACGCGCAATGGCCCAGCGCGCTTTGTTTATCATCGCCGCGTGGCGGACGCGCATTTTGATTACGTCGAAAAAGAACCGCACGATAAATAGATTCATTCACTCGGCGCTTTGCACGGGCGCGTTGCGCATGGCTGTTGTGCCGTCGCCCAATTGTCCCGCGCCGTTGTTGCCCCAAGCCCAAACTGTGCCGTCTTTTTTGAGCGCCAGACAATGCCAGTTGCCGGCGCTAATGGCGCTTACATTGTCTAAATTCGGCACTTGTTGCGGTTCGTTTTTATCTTCGGCGTTGGCAAGTCCCAATTGGCCCGTGCCGTTGTTGCCCCAAGTCCAAACTATGCCGTCTTTTTTCAAGGCGAGGCTGTGCCATTTGCCCGCCGCAACTGCAACCGCATCGGTTAAATTTTTGACTTGCACCGGCGCGGCGCGGTCTTCTTGTGTGCCGTCGCCCAACACCTGCGTGAGATTGGCGCCCCAACTCCAAATGGTGCCGTCGCTTTTCACGGCTAACGAATGACTCCAACCAGCGGCGACTTGCAGCACACCATTCAGGTTTTCGACTTGTGTGGGCACTGATTTATCTTCCGTTGTGCCGTCGCCCAATTGACCATCCACATTTTTGCCCCACGCCCAAACCGTGCCATCTTTTTTCACGGCGAGGCTGTGGCGATGGCCGCAAGCGATGGCAACGACATCAGTTAAATTTTGCACTGGCACCGGCTGCATTTTATCTTGCCGTGTGCCGTCGCCGAGTTGTCCGAAAGTGTTATTGCCCCACGCCCAAACGGTGCCATCTCTTTTTAACGCCAAACAGTGATACCAATTAGTGGCAATGGCTTTGACGCCGGTTAAATTTTTGACTGGCACCGGCGCGGTGCGGTCTTGTTTGGTGTCGTCTCCGAGTTGTCCGAAGGTATTATTGCCCCATGCCCAAACTGTGCCGTCGCTTTTTAAAGCGAGGCTTAAATCGCCTCCAGCACAAACCGCGACGATGTCCTTCAGATTAGGCACGGCGGCAGGTTTGGTGCGGCCATTAGGCGTGCCGCTGCCCAACGCGCCGTGTAAATTCCCCCCCCCACTCAGCACGGTGCCATCGCTTTTCACCCGCAGCGAATGAATTTCTCCGCCATCCAGTAGGCTTTGCGCGAGGCCGGAATTTGTCATCAACATCAGAAAAAATGCGGAGCAGAAAACAAATGTTTTGGTGGAGAAGAAGCGCCATTTCATATCAAAGTCAGACAAGAGCGTCATAGATTTCGGTGCGTTTTACAGGAAACGCGGCGCAGAAATTCGATTCATATTACAGCGTGATAAAAAACACGACGGTTTCCGCTGTTTTTTGCGTGCTTTCTTGGCTGGTGCCCGCGCAGGCGGCGGAGGTTCCACTTCCCGAAAAAGTGCGCGATATGGTCGGCGTGTCTCATGTGGCAGGCAAGTATCATTTCACCGAAGGCGATTTCCTGAACGAAGGCGCCGACAAAATTCTTGAACTTGGCTCGCGGGTTATAAAAGTTTGGTTTCTCCATCCCGAACGCTCGTATCCCTTCAACACCAAGTGGCCCAAAGTGAATTCGTTGGTCGAACTGGCGCAAACCGAGCCTTTTAAAAAATTATTCGACAAGCCATTTACGACTTTTATCCTCGAAACCTACGCGCCGGGACGTGACGACCATTACTACAAAAACGGCATGACGCCCGTGCAAATTCAGCGCGAAAGCGATGATTTTTACGCGCTGTCCAAATATCTGCTCCAAACCTATAAAAACACAGGCAAAACCTTCGTTTTGCAGAATTGGGAAGGCGATTGGTCACTGATTGGCGCTGGTTCGGAAAATGAGCCGACAGAGCAGCAAATTGACGGCATGGTGGCGTGGCTGAATGCGCGTCAGGACGGCGTGGAACGCGCCCGCCAAGAAGTCGGCACGCCGGGTGTGCTGGTCGCGCACGCGGCGGAAGTGAACCTCATCAAACGCGCCATGACTGGCAAAAAATCGGTGACAAACGACGTTTTGCCGCGCACGCATTGCGATTTGTATTCGTCTTCGGCCTACGACATTCAAGGCGATGCCCAAACGATGAGCGCCGGGTTGGATTACTTGGCTGCCAAAGCGCCAGACAGCGCGCTTTTTGGTGCGAAAAATATTTTTATCGGCGAATTTGGCTTTCCTGAAAATAATATTGGCGGTGCAAGTGTGCAATGTGATAAAACTCAGAGTGTTTTGCAAGCTGCACTGCGTTGGGGAGTGCGATATGCAGTTTATTGGGAGTTGTTTTGCAACGAACCGGCGAAAAAGTGGGAAGGCAATCCAACTAACGCCGATATGCGCGGCTTTTGGCTGATTCGTCCCGATGGCAGCAAGGCGCCGGTTTGGAATTACTTGCAAAGTGTCATGGAACGCTCACCCGCTCAGGTTGGTTTACCTTAACGCCGTGCAGAGGCGAATTCGTGCCGCATGGGGCCGATTTGGTAGAGAAGTGGTCTGTCTGCGTGCCGCAGCAGGCTGATGAGTAGAGAAGTGGCGTGTTCGCTTACAGAATCGGCTTGTTGTCGTGTAGAATCGGTTAGTTGGCATAGAGAATTAGCTTGCTTTGATGCAGAAGCGGCCTGTCGGCGTAGAGAATTGGTGTGTTTTGATGCAGAATGGGGCTGTTTGCTTACAGAATCGGTATGTCTTGGAACAGAATCGTGAATCATTTGTGATAAAACGGTGATTTATCGTGAAAATCAAGGCTCTGCGGCATCAAAACGAGGGGCAAAGGTATGATAGGCCGTTTGTGAAAAGCGATTTGAAGAAGTTTTTGTGGCTCTGACTGTGTTGTAATCTGCCGTTAAAGGTTGTTTTTCCTATGCCAAAACTACGCATTTTACACATCGAAGACGACCTTCAAGACGCCCAACGCGTGCAGGAAGTGTTGTCAAAAGCGGGTTATGATTATGAAATAACGCGCGTGGCTACGCTGTCTTCTCTAAAAGCGGCTCTCGCACAGGACTTTGATGCCATAATCAGTGGTTACGGCACTTCTCAGGATGACGAAAATTTAAATGGCCCAGCGGCGTTGGCTCTTGCGCGCGAGCGACAAGGTTTAACGCCGTTTTTATTTGTGAGCAATATTTACGGCGATGAAACGCTGATAGGAGCGGTGCGTGCCGGCGCGTATGATTTCATTTCCAAGCATCGTCTGGTGCGTTTGGGGCCGGCCATTGAGCGGGCGTGCCGCGAAGCGCAGGAACTTGCAGAATTGCAAAAGGCGCAGCGAAACCAACAATTGCTGGCCGATGGATTATCGGCTGTGCTGGCTGCCGCTGACGAATTGGTATCCTGTCCTGATGTTGACACCATGTATCGTCGGGCCGTCGAGTTGGCCCGCGAGAAATTAGGCGTTGAGCGCTGTGGATTATATTTGCTGGATGCCACTAAAGAAGGTTTACAAGGCACTTACGGCACAGATTTTCAAGGGCAAACTTCGGACGAGAATAGTATTTGTCATCTCCTTGGCGGCTGGTGGAAGATATGCTTTGACCCGCAAAATCAGACTACGCAGCGATGGTTTGTAACCAAAGACGAGCCATATTCCGATTATGCGCAAGGCAATCATATCTTGGGTGCGCGGGGCTGGATCGCCGCGACGCCTTTGTGGGCGTCTTCGCGAATTCTTGGCGTTTTGTTCAATGATACAGCGATTTTCGGCGCGCCTTTAGATGAAATCCAGCAGGAATTGTTGGCGGTTTACGGCTCGTTTTTGGCGACTCTTATCGCGGCGCGGCGCACGGCGGGCGAGTTGCAAAGCGTGATGGCGCGGGCACGCTGCATTCTGTTCGATGCGATGCTTGAAGAACAACCCAACGGTAATTTGAAATGGTTCATTCGTTTTACCGATGACACAGCAACACAACGCGTTTTGCCGTTGGATGTGCCGCCCGGCATGGAGTATTTCGAGGCTTGGAACAAGAGCCGCCATCCCGAAGATCAGCAGCGTATGTTGGAAATGATGCCCGAACGGGCTGCGATTGAGGCTGGTCTCGCTTCGTATTCTCAGGAATATCGCTGTTTGGATAAGTTTGGGAACTGGCATTGGCTGTTTGAAGAAACGACTCTGGAACCGTTGCCTGCTTCGGCGAATGGTCGGCGCCGGTTTCATGCCACTGGCGTTTGCACCGACATTACGGCGCGCCGCCGCGCCGAGGAAAAAATGCGCCGCAATGCGTTTTACGATCCGTTGACGGACTTAGCCAATCGCTCGCTGTTTATGGATCGCTTGAAGCGCTCGTTTCAACGCGCCAAGCGGCATGAACACTTGTTCGCGGTTTTGTTTCTTGATCTCGATAAGTTCAAAAGCGTGAACGATAATTTGGGCCACGAAACCGGCGATGATTTTCTGAATGCGGTGGCGCGGCGCCTTGAAGCGTGCTTGCGGCCCGGTGACACCGCAGCACGCTTTGGCGGCGATGAATTCGCGGTTTTGTTGGATGGTTTAGGCGGTGTCAACGATGCTTTGCGCGTGACCGAGCGCATTCAAGAGGAACTTTGTCGGCCCTTTCAATTGGCGCGTTATCAGCATGACGCACGAGAAGTGCTGGAAACCTCGCACCACGAAATGCTGACAACAGCCAGCATTGGCATCGCGCTTAGTCGTGTGCCGGGCGATGAGAATTCGGTGTATGAGCATCCCGAAGAATTGTTGCGCGACGCCGACACCGCGATGTATCGCGCCAAGTCGCTGGGGCGCAATCGCCATGAAGTTTTCGATACGAATATGCACGCGCGGGCCATTGCGGAACTGCGCACCGAAAACGATTTGCGTCGCGCCCTTGGCCGCAACGAATTTGTGTTGCATTACCAGCCGTGTTGTGAAGCGGGCGGCAAAACTATTGGCTTTGAGGCGCTTTTGCGTTGGGAGCATCCGCAGCGTGGCTTGTTGGCGCCCGATCAATTCATGGCCGTGGCCGAGGGACACGGCTGGCTGATTTCCATCGGCGAATGGAGTTTGCGCGAAGCGTGTCGCCAGCTTTGCCAGTGGCGCGAACAAGAAGCGAATTCTGAACTTTTCGTCAGTGTGAATTTATCGGCGCGGCAGTTCGCGCAAGCGGATTTGCCGATTGTGATTCGCCATATTTTGCAGGAAACGGGTCTGCCGCCGTCGTGTTTGCAACTGGAAATCTCTGAAAAAGATTTAATGCATAATCCGACCAGCAACGAAACCTTGCGGCGCCTCAAAGAAACCGGCGTGCGTTTGGCGGTGGACGATTTTGGAACGGGTTTTTCGTCGCTTTTGTGGCTGCAAGATTTTGAATTAGACGAATTTAAAATTGATCGTTCGCTGGTGTCCGCGTCGGCGCTGGATGGCGTGACGAACGCCAATTTAATCAGCACTATGGCGGCGTTAGCGCGTGCTTTGGGCGCCAATACCATTGCCGAAGGCGTCGAAAATGAAGCCCAGTGGGACGAACTGCGTGCCCTCGGTTGCGACGGCGCGCAGGGTTTTTATTTTGAGAAACCTCTGCCCCCGGAAGAAGTAAGGGCGTTGCTGCAAAATAATGAGACTACAAACGCCATAAACCCTGTGTAAATCGCCGTAGTGTTGCCTTTTCGCTTAAGGAAAAAGCTCTCCTACGGCTGTAAATGTGTTTTAGGGGAAGTAAAAAACACATTTAGAGCCGTAAATGTGTTTTAGGGTGAGCAAAAAAGACACTTAGAGCCATAAATGTGTTTTGGGGTGAGCAAAAGATGCATTTTAGGCCGTTTTTGGCTTTTTCTTGCCGTAAAAGAGTCACACCTTAGCGGTCACGAAAGTTCTTTTTCCATTTCCCAGCGCGTAACGTCATAACCGGCGTGTTTATAAAGAGTTGCTGCTTCGGCGTTGGAAGCGGTGACTGTCAAGCGCACGCGACGCACGCCGCGAGAACGGAAAAAATCATCGGTGTAGCGCATCAATTCCTGGCCCAAGCCTTGACCGCGCCGCGCGGGAAGAACGTAAACGTTGTTGATATAACCGTAACGCTCGCCTGTCCAGTTATTTTCGCAGACGACAAGCCACAAAAAACCGGCTAAATCGCCTTTTTCTTCGCGACGCTCATCTAAAACGAACAAGCCATGATGATTATCTAAAGTTGCGCGCCGCAAATCGTGACGAAAGGCTTGCGCAAAGCCCGGCGTATAATGAAAGCTCGGAAAATTCAGCGCATACGTTTCTTCTTGAAAAGAGCAAATCGTTTCCGTATCAGCCTCGAAAGAAAATTCGCGCAAAGCAATGCGCCCGGCTTCGCCAACCCACCGCAGGGCCGGATTAGGCAAATCGCGCAAGCCTTTCACGCGTGCGGCGGGCAGAGAGGGCGGCGCCTCGGCCACAGCGTGTGAGTTTTGGGAATGGCCGCGCGGCGTAGCGACCAGACCAAAAAACTGCGCGACTTCGGAAAGAACGCCAGTAGCCGCGCCCGCCAAAGCGTCGCTTGCTATGATTTCGTCCGCGTGCTGTTGCTTAGTCCGTTGCCGGAAAGACCGCCACTTCATGGTTTTCTATTCTACTGTGACCGAAAAGTTCTTTTCGGCGAGTTTGTCTAAATCGTCGTCATCGTTTGTCGAGGTCGGCTGATATTTGCCGCCCGCCAAGCGCACTACGACTAAGTTTAGACGAAGTTTTCCCGTGCGTGGTGGTGTCAGCGCAAACAAGAGCGGCACACTTTTGCCGGGTGGCACGTCAGCGGGCAGCCATTTGATTTCCCAACGAAAACGTCGGCCGGTTTTCGCATCGAACCAGCGCACTAACAAGCGGGCCGGATTATCTCCCGACGAACTCCACACACTTTTGCCCGTGTTGCGCAGCAGACAGGTGGCATCCGAGTCCTCGCCGCTTTTCAAATCCTCCGGCACCTCTAAGTTGATTTGGCTCGCGCCATTGCTGCGCTTGGAAACGGCAGGCTGCGTGGCTGTTTTTGCCGGAGTTTTCGCAGAATTCTTTCGCACCGGTGGAACTTCATTTTTTGCCACAGAAATGGCGGGTGTTTTCTCTTTTGGGCCTCCCAAAGTCTTAAACGGGGCGCGGGGGGCTACATTGCGGCGCACTGGCGGGTTCGCCAAATTTAAGGGGTTGGTGGCGCCGATTGTGGGCGTTGGTATTGGTGGCGCTATCGGCGGAGTGTTGGCCCGTGGCGCGCTGGCTTCCACGGGAGGTGCAACATCAATGAACGGCGCGCCTTTGACGGATGGCGGCGGCGGCAAAGCGGGCAGCGGCAAACTTTGCAAAGGGCCGCCGAAATCGTCTTTCACAGACGCGCGCGGCGTAATGGCGGGAATAGGCGCCACAACAGGTGGAGCAAGTGGAGCAAGCGGCGTGGCGCGCAAAGGGCTGGGAATGGGGGGCGTGACGTTGATAATTCCGCTGTTACTCAGGCTGGGATTGGGCACGGTGATATGATTTTTTTCGGGAAATGTTTTTGGCCCACGCGGGATAAATTTACCATTCACCCATTCGCCGGGAATGACTGCCGAACCAATGCCATGCGTGCCGATAATGCCCGCCGCGCCGCTGATGGGCGACACAAAAATCGAAACGTCCGGCGAAGTGTTGGTGACAGTTTGGCCCGCAGCCAGCGGCAAGCTCAGAGTCATGGAAGTTTGCGCCGCGTCGCCATCGGGACTGTTGGCTGTGAGGCGCACTGTCCAATCGCCTTGCGCGCCAGCGGGCGGTTGCCACTGCGCCAACGATTCTTTCTGCAAGGGCGCTTTGGGCGACGCTATTGTTTGCCATTGTTCGGGCGCGGTGCCTTGTCCGGCTTCGATTTTTACGGCCACTTGAGGCGAGTCCTCGCAAAACACTGTGCCGATGATATTTAAGCCTGTTTTGTTGGCGCTCACACCCGTGATTTCAACGGTTGGCACCACGGGAGCGAGATTCATTGCCCATAAAGTGCGCGGGCCGTTGGGCGTCAGCGGCGCATCGAACAAAAGTGCGGTTCCATCAGGCGCAAAGCGTGGGCTGTGAGCGCCATCTGTATTGCGCAAAGCGCGCTCGCCCGAACCGTTGGGCGCCATAAAAAACAAGCGGCTCGGATTGCCTGTGCGCTCTTCGTCCAAGGCGAGGCACAACTGACTGCCATCGGGCACGACCGTCACTTCGCCGCTGCGAAAAGCAATGACTTGAGGTTTCGTTTTTAAGGGCAAAAGCGGCGGCCAATCGGTAGGGATTTCTAAACGATACAGGCCGTTTTTGCGCGCGTCGGAAAATAAGAGCGTGTTGCTATTCAGCCATGCCGGACGGCGCCCTTCGATGACGCGCCGCGCGATCAGCGGCGCAATTTTATCATCCAACGAGATGAGAAAAAGCGTGCTGTTCTTATTCGCTTCGCGCGCGAAAACTAACGATTTGCCATCGGGCGACAGTGCGGGCGAATGCGAAGGCGCCGCATCTTGCGTCAAGGCTTCGAGTTGGCCCGTTTTTTCATGGAAGCGCGCGATTTGTGACGATTTATTGTCGCCCAGCGCATTAGTTACGCAAATAATAGTGCGGCCATCGGACGAAACTTGCGCTTCGTCCGCCCACAAAGGCGCCGCGAAATTCGTGAGCGCTTTCAGCGGCCACTCGCTTTCGTCGCTCGATGTCGCTTGCCACAAATTACGCGTGCCGTTGGCTTCGCGCGTGAAAATCAAAGAGATTTTTTTGCTTTGCGGATCAACGCGCCACGCGCCACGCACCGCAGCCGCGTTTTGCGAGTCGGGAAGCACTTCCAACGGCACTGGGCGCATGATGCCGGGCCGCCGCGCGGCGTGAGAAGCGGTCAGCGCGCCAAGCAAACTGCAAAACAAAAGAAAAAAACGAAAAAACTGTCGCATGAAAACGCATTGCCGCCAAACGGGGAGCATTGAAAGCCCGCTTTGAAAAGTATACTCCTCCCACTGTGATACAATCGCCGAAACTCGTCGATTAACGCCTTGGGGGTGCGCTTACAAGAAAATGCCAAATCACAAACGTGAAGGGACTTTGTAAAATGGAAGGGGCGCTTGCTGCCCACAGAAGACTTGGCGTGCCCCTTTTTTATGCCCCTGCTTGATTTACAAAACTTGAGTATCCGCTTTGCTTCTACTACCGTTGTGGAGGACATTAATTTGTCCATCGAAGCGGGTGAAACGTTGGCTTTGGTGGGCGAAAGCGGTTGTGGCAAAAGCGTCACAGCGCTTTCGATTTTGCGCTTGTTGCCCGCGCCCGGACGAATCGCGCAAGGCCAAGTCCTGTTTGAAAATCAAGACCTCACGGCGCTTTCGGAAGAACAACTCGACGATTTGCGTGGCGGCGCCATTAGCGTGATTTGGCAAGACCCTTTAGCCGCTCTGAACCCGCTTTTGCCGGTCGGCGTGCCGATTATCGAAGGCTTGATGCGCCACAAAAATCTCAGCAAAATTGCGGCGCGTCAAAAGGCCGTTGAAATGTTAAGGCGCGTGGGCATTCCGCAGCCGGAAAAGCGCGTGGATGATTATCCGCATCAAATGTCGGGCGGTCAGCGCCAACGCGCCATGATTGCGGCGGCTATTGCTTGCGAACCCAAATTGCTGATCGCCGATGAGCCGACAACCGCCCTGGATGTTTCAGTGCAAGCGCAAATTTTGGAGTTGCTGCGCGAATTATCCGCATCCACTCAAACCGCGATGCTGCTCATCACGCACGATCTCGGCGTGGTCGCGCAAGTCGCACAACGCCTGGCGGTGATGTATGCCGGTCAAATTGTCGAGTATGGCACCGTCGAAGAGATTTTTTCGCGCCCGCAGCATCCTTACACGCAAGGATTATTGCTGGCGACGCCGCGTCTCGAAAGCGATGCCATGCCGCTGCCCATTCCCGGCATGGTGCCCGCGCCGGGACGCTGGCCGCAAGGCTGCCGCTTCAAAACGCGTTGCCCTCTGCAACAATCAATTTGCGACACGATGCCCGCATTAATCGCTCACGATGCCCAACCCGCCCGTTGTCACTTCGCGGGTCAAAAAGCGTGGAATTTAAAGTGAAAACGTAGGCCAATGGCATCAAGGTAACCCGACTTGCTACCATATGGGGGTTCTGCGGCACTGCCAAATATTCCCGATGGTTGTTAAATTGAATCAGATTATTGTTTGGGTGTGACTTCTTCTTCCAAAACTTTTTCCTGATGCGGATGTGGTTGCAAATAGGGCAGGGTGGTGCGGTCACCGATCCATTGCGTGGGGGAGGCGGCGAATAATTTGGCGAGGTTGTTCAGTTGCCACGCATAAGCGGCGCGCTTTTCGGAGAAGTCATGCCACGATTCGTCGCTTGGTTTTAGGGTGTAGCCCGCTTTTTGTAGGGCGCGGCGGGCGGCTAACCATTCGTGATTTTCCACGCCCGGATGCGCCGCGCCCTGCTTGTATTCGCGCAGTTTGGGCGGCAGCCGCACTCGAAAATAATTGCTCAGGTCTACAACGGCATGGCAGCCCAGACGATACATCATGTGCGCCGAACCAAGCGCTAATTTTTCGTTGCGAGGTGCGTCTTCCACTGTTGAAATCACCAGCGTTGCCGCATCTAAAACGGCGCCCATCGCGCTAATCCATGATTGATTGTCGTGCGAGGAACGGAAAAACGGCAAGAGCGGAAACGCCAGATGGCTGTCCAGCATATCGGCTGTCCACAATTCCCATGAGGCAAAAGTTGGATGTAATTCGCCCGTCATATCAAGCGCCGCATAGGTTTGTAAAAGCATGACGCCGGACGGCGGCGAACCAGCGCGGCCATCAAGTGTGAGAACTAAGGACTCGCGGCGCGCGAATGATTGATACAATGTAAAAAGCCATGAAATGACCAGCGCAAAAGTGGCTAACCCGGCGGCGCCCGCCGATAAAAACACAAAGCGCATTAAGCCCGTGGCCGGCACGAAATCGCCGTAGCCGATGGTTAAAAGCGAGGCTCCTGCAATGTAGCAGCAACCGCCAAAAGTTGTTGGCGATTCACTCACATGGTCGCGCAAGTTATAAATAATCAGGCCATAGCCACAGATTAAGGTGCTAATCCAAGCCAGCAAAATCAAAATGACGCATAAGGGCGCAAAGGTGCCCAGCCAGTCGTCGCGCCGGTGCTGTTTGCGCAAGCGGGCCGCCACATAAAGCCAAAAGCGCCACAAAATATTAATTAAATGGGGCGCAATCCGCCACCGGCGACTTGTCCAGCGTGGCACAACCACAGTTTGAAAAACATCAAACAGCGCCAGAAAAATCAGCAGGAGGGCCAATGAAAGTTCGAGGATAGTGGAAATCATGTAGCAGTGAAGATTGAGGCCAAGCGCAGACAGCGGGGAGTTTAATTGGTTCCGCTTGGCTCCGACGACCAAAAATCAAAGGCCAAAGACGCGCAGCTATGCTATATTAAAAGCGCCGCATTCTTGTGTATTTGTGTAAAATCGTGGCTTTTTCATGAGCATTCCCATTTTTGACGCTTGCACTTTATTTGGCCCGTGGCCGCAGCATTCGGCTGATCTTTCAGTGGAAATATTGCTGCAAGGCATGGGGCAAAACAGCATCGCGCGCTCGCTGACAACAGCGACTTCGGGCATTTTTTACGATTACCGGCAGGGCAATACCGAAACGTTAGATGCTGCCAAATTGCATCCCCAGCACATTTATCCGGTAGGCACTCTTGATCCGCGCGCTTATCCCGAATGTTTGGGCGAAGCCGAAGCGCGGGCCGCTGAAGGTTTTCGCTTGTTTCGTTTTTTCCCCGACAGCCAGCAGTGGCCGCTGAATTATCGTCCGTTTCGCGAACTTTTGCAAAAATGCGATTCGCTCGGCGTGCCCATCGCAGTAACCGTCAGTCAGCCGGGCGCTTGCACCGAATTAGCAGACGCCGTCGCGTTTACACAAGCGCCGCTTTTGTTGGCGGGTGTGACTTCGCAAAATCTCGGCGAAGCGATGGCGGTTCTGCGTGGCGACGCGAAATTTTACATCGAAACCACGCATCTAACTGCGCCCGGCGCGCTCGAAGCGGTGCGCGATTGCGCGCCGCATGGCGTGGAGCGCCTTGTTTTCGCTTCCTATTCGCCGTTGCGTTATCTGTCTACTGCGTTGGCGCCCGTTTTCGCCTCTTCCCTGACCAATGACCAAAAAGCCTTAGTCTTGGCGGGCAATATCATGAGACTTTTGACAAAGTAGGTTTTTGGTCTTGGGATTTTGGTCTTTAAAATGGAGACTACGAATTTTGAGAACTTGCAAATTTATCAGCTTGCTGAACGTTTGTCTGATGAGGTTTGGGAAATTGTGGCGCGTTGGGAGCATTTTGCGAAAAACACTGTTGGTAGTCAGATTGTGCGCTCGGCGGATAGCATTGGCGCCAACATCGCCGAAGGAAGTGGTAAGGGCACAACGGAGGATTATCGGCGCTATTTGCGTCATGCGCGCGGTTCGTTATATGAAACCAAACATTGGCTGCGTCGCGCTGAAAATCGAAATTTGGTAAACGCCAACGAAGCCGAAGTATTGCGAAACATCATGCAAGAGTTGATTCCTAAACTCAATGCCTATATGCGCACTATGAACGAGCGCATTCGACAGGAACGAATTCAAAAACCAAAAGCCTAAGCCCCAAGGCCAAAAACCATGCCTTTAATTGATCTTCTTTGCCATTATGGTGTGACGGATACGACGCTGGCGATTCGTCCGCAGGAGTTGTCGCGTGCCAAAGCGTATGCCGATCAGTTCGGTGTGGAAATGCTTTGTTTCGTGTCCCGCGAAGCGGCCAGTGACATTCACGGGGGCAACGCGAAATTAGCGCAGGCTTTGGCGATGGATGCGCGCTTTCGTGGCTGGCTCACGCTGTCTATGCATCAGGCCGAAGCCTCTCACGAACTGGCGCGCTTGCATTTATTGCGCGCGCAATGGATTGGTGCGCGCCTTGAGCAAGATACTGATGACGATGCCATAAATACCGCCGGTGGGCGCGAAGTCTTGAATGCTCTGCGTCGCTACGGACGCCCGGTGCTGGTGACCGCGACAACGCCGGTAACTTTGCACGCTGTAGTCGAAGCAGCGGCAGAGTTTCACACGCTGCGCTTTATTTTGAATCCGCAAAGCCCGTCGCTGGCTACGGACGCGGTTCACGCCATCAAGCAAACGATCAATGTGTCGTTGCTGCCTTCGGCGGCCTTTGCCGAACGCGATTTAATCGCTCATGCCTTTGCTATTTTGGGCGATAGGCGCGTTTTGTGGTGTTCCGATTGGGGGCGTCACCATCCGGCAGGCGCCTTGGGCATGATTAAAGACAGCGCTGTCACCGGTTTGCAACGCGAACGGGTCGGTTATCGCAATGCCCGCGAGTTGTTGGCCGCAGGCCAATAACGATGCTTGAATTCAAGGCGCGTCTTGCGGGATAGTTTGTAAAATAAACGGTGCGCTTATTCACTAAAGTTCGGGGAGACGCTCGCTCCATGCACGATTTGATGAATGAATTGAAAAATACGCCCCAAGAAGGCGTAATCGAAAACGTGAAACCAACTAAAAACAGATTGAAACAGCTTGCCAAAACTGGTGGGGCCAAAGGCCTGTGGTGGAATGCTTTCTGGCCGTGCTTGGCTTTGGCATGCGTGATTGGGCCGGCTTTGCCAATTTTCGGCGGTTGCGCCTTTGTCAACAAAGTGCCGGAGGTAGAACCCACGCCGACTCCTGTGCCGGATATTCCCATTCATCCCGATGTTTATAAGCCCGCGCCCATTACGGACGATACGACGATTAAGCATCTGACCGATGGTGATCCCAAGGATAGCGGCGGCAAAAATCTGATTCCCGATTTTTACCAGTTAGTCGGTGCCGATGGTGGCGATAAACTTACGTTGCAGGCTTATCGTATCCCCCTGACAGCCGCAGGCAAAGAAGGCGTGCCTTACATTGTTCCGTTGGATAAGCCCGTCAGGGTGAAATTGGGCGGTATTCTGTGTCCTTTGAGAGATGAAAGAGGCTGGGGAGAAGCCAGAAGTGTCACGCAAAACTGGCTTGGGGGCCGTCGTTTGCAGGTGGACGAAGACAAAAAATATCCCATCGGCATTGATGGCCGAAATATCGTGCAAATTCGCATTAAAAGCGAAGTGAAAACCAAAGCGGCTGACGGAACCGTGACCAAAACCGAAGAAGAGCGTCCCTTCAACCAACTTTTGGTGCGCGCGGGCTATGCGTTTGTGGATTTAATTACTCCGACTTCCTTTGATTACAAAACGTGGATTGTGGACGAGGAATACGCGCGCGGTGTGCGCGAGGAACCAGCCCCGTGGCAACTAAAGAATGTTGCGGCAGGTCAACCAACCCCCAAACCGGCGCCCGGCACTCCGGTTGGATTGTGGGCACAAGGCATTTATCCTTATCCTGATTTTCGTCCCGGCGCGACGCACGGCCCGAAAACCATAGTTATCGGTGCTGATAAATCAGCGGTGAAAGTAATCACTAAAGAAATTACGGTGTCCGCAGGAGCAAAGACGATCAGTGGGACGACTTCGCGTATGGCGATGACCAAAACATCAAGGACCGGCACCACCGAAAGCGGTAAAGTGTGGATAAATACTGATTCTAAAGAGAATGTTTATCACTATCCCAACTCACGTTTTTATCGCAAAACTAAAGCCGGGAAATTAATGAGCGAATCGGCAGCGAAGGCGGCAGGCTACCGTCCAGCCAAGAAAGGCCAGTAGTCAGACATCTGATTTTCTCTTCGTCTTCTGACTGGTAAGTCAAGTTGCAAAAAAGGGACAGCGTGCGCTGTCCCTTTTTTGATGGTGTAATGATTTGAAATATGAACATTCGCCAACAACGCGGCCAAACGGGTGAAGACGCAGTGGCATCGCATCTGGAAAAAGCTGGTTTTCGTCTTGTGGCGCGCAACTGGCGCCCCGGCTCTAAATCGGGCGGCGCCGGAATGCGCGGCGAAATTGACATCATCGCGTGGCACGGCAAGATTCTTTGTTTTATCGAAGTGAAAACGCGCAGTGGTCAAGCCTTCGGAGCGCCGCAAGAAGCTGTCAATCGCGCCAAACAGCGCCAAATTTCGCGTCTTGCGAACGCCTATGTTTCATTTCATCGCCTTGATGTGCCGTGTCGCTTTGATGTCGCCGAAGTCTGGCTTTCTACTGATGTCCCACCGCGCATTGTTGTCCATGAAAATGCTTTCGATTATTGCGGTTGAGGCGGGGTTCTTTACTAAATTGGTGCTACCGTCCTGAATCGCTTACGCGCCTTTAGTGACGCGAATTTTATCAATGGTCTGGCCGCTTTCGTCAATTTGCGTCATGGCAAGCGCCTCGCCTTCGATTTCAAAAAGCGTCAGCGAATGGCGATCCGAAATAAATTTCGTGACATAAGACACATTGGCGTCTTCGGCGCGCGTCCATTTTGTCGGTTCGTTGTTCGCTTCGGGGTCATATAAATGCTTGCCGCCAGCGCCAGTTACGATGTGCAAAACGCCATCGGCGCGGGTGTGGTTTTCACCATCAAAAACGCGGTCAATCGCGAAAAGGCCGGGCGTCAGGCGGGCCTTGGTGTTCAAACGTCTGGCGCCATCAAGATTCGCTGGCTTAAAACGCAGTGGTTGCGGGCGTTGATAGTTATGTTCGTGTCCGTTTAACACGAAGTCCACATTATGCGCCTCGAAAATCGGCATCAAAATGCGCATCTGTTGTTCGGCGTAATGATCGGCTCCCACATTAAATGCCGGATGATGATAAACGACAAATTTCCAGCGCGCGTCGGTGTTTTTCAAATCATCCGAAATCCAATTTTGCAGCGCCTCGTTTGTTGGATCAACATACAAATTGGAATCGAGACAGAGAAAATGCGCGTCGCCGTAATCAAACGAGTAATTCGCCATGCGAGGAAAACGCGCGCCCGCACAGATTTTAAATTCTTCGAGGCGTTTGGCATCGCCAATAGCAGGCGGCGCGATGGGCGGCAGCGGGCCGTTGAGTGGCAAGTGCATATTGGTGAAATACGCCAGCGAATCGGGGTTCTTGGTGAAATCGGCTACGGGACGTTTTTGCTCGTCTTTGTCATGCACGTCATGGTTTGCCATTACGGTATAAAACGGCACGCTGCGCAATAAAGGCGCACCGATGCGCGGTCCGTTTTGGTCGGCATTGTAAACAGGAAAAAAGTAGCGCGCGTATTCGTTATCGAGGCCGCCATCGTAAACATTATCGCCGGTATTCATCACGAAATCGGGCTTCGCTTGATAAGCCTGATAAGCAATCGCGCGGTCACTGATGTCGCCGAACGAATTATCGCCGAACGCCACGAAACGAATCGCTTTACCGCGCGGTTGACGCGTGGTGAAATAGCCTTCGAGCAGCGTTTTTTCGTTGCACAACACGCGATATTCGTAGCGACGGCCCAACTCTAAGCCGTCCAAAGTCGTCGCGTAGTTGAAGCGCGTTTCGCCATCATCGGCGTCGCCCGACCAGCGCATGGTGCGTTGCGGCATTGCGGTGCGCGTTAGCTTTTTATCGGCGCCAAAATGCACCACGAAATTTGCCGCTTTTTCTTGCGTTTGCCACGCGATAACGATGCTTTCGGCGCCCGCCACCAAACGGCTCCTGTTTCCCGGCTGAATATAGGGCAACGCCGTGAAAATCGGCCAATCAGCGGCTTTTTCGGCGGCAAAAAGGCCGCTTTTAATAGGCGAAAGCGCTAAAAATGTGACGCCGCCTGCCGCTTTCAAAAATTGGCGGCGCGAAATTTCTTGGGACATGGTTTCCTCATCAAAACGGGGAAAGAACACCAGTTCTTTCCCCGCTCAAAGCTCTCAACAGATGAATAATTTACGGGCGCTCTAAACCTTGCGAATTGCAGGAACCATCGCCACCCGCCAGATAATTGGGGTCAGAAGGCAAGAGATTACGACGCGGCGAAACCGTCGGCCCATCGCAATAAGTATCGTAGCGCGCCTTACTGTTGACGAATTTAACGTGGCCGTCCAAAAACGCCATGATCATGCCGCCTTTGTGGAACACGTTCGGGTCGCCTTTGGTGGGGTTGACTGTTTCCCAAGGGCCGACAAAACAACGCATTACACGCTGTTCGGAAGGTCGCGCCGGAAAACTGAGCGGCATGGGAAATGGCGGTTCCATCGTGAAGCTGGCAGCAGGAATAGCCGTTGCACCGCCGGCAGGAGCCAACAAAGCTGTTGTAGCGGTCTGCGTGTATTTTGTGGGGTTGGCCGGAGCTGGTGCCCATGTTGAAGGCAACATAGACAAATTTTCTTTGGTGAATTTATACGAGGTGCCGTAAGCCTGCCAAACTTTGGCGCCTGCCGGAATATCCTTGCCGCCCGCTGTTGTGGTTCCCGCTGTGTAGGCGCTGAAACCCGCGTCGTTGGGGCATTGCAAAACCTGTTGGCTTTTCAAATAAGGATAAATAAAAGCCGCCACGCTGAACTCTTTGATACCATAGGTTCCGGCAATCAGTGGCCCGACTTGTGCGTTTCCGCTAACCGAAAGCGGCATCGCTTCATCATAATCCTGCGTGTATTGTTGAATTCCGAGAATACACTGCTTCAAGTTGTTCTGGCAAGTCGCCAAGCGCGCTTTTTCACGGGCCTGAGCAAAAACCGGGAAAAGAATCGCCGCGAGGAGCGCTATTATCGCTATGACGACCAAGAGTTCGATGAGCGTGAACGCTTGGCGCGGAGGGCGGGTGAGACCGAAATGTTTTTTCATAGTGAATCCGATGTCGAAAAATTTAATGCCGAACATCCGGCATCTTCTCGACTCAGATTAGCACTGTAACTTTAAATTTCGGTGAATTTTCGATTAAGGTTGGTGGCGAAACCGCTAAGAATCAGCTTAAAAGTCGCTTTTGGGACTTTATCTCCTTCAAGCCTATGCCATTCCGCCAACTGAAGATGCTATCCGCCGCCAGCGGAATGGCATCTTCAGTTGGCGGAATGGCATCTTCAGTTGGCGGAATGGCATCTTCAACAGGGGAAATGGCATCTTCAACAGGGGAAATGGCATCTTCAACAGGGGAAATGGCATCTTCAACTGCTGGAATGGCATCTTCAACTGCTGGAATGGCATCTTCAACTGCTGGAATGGCATCTTCAACTGCTGAAATGGCATCTTCAACTGCTGGAATGGCATCTTCAACTGCTGGAATGGCATCTTCAACTGCTGGAATGGCATCTTCAACGAGGAAAATGCCTTTTTCCTTAAGATTTCGTAGTCAACTGAAGAATGGCATCTACTAAATCGGCGGGTGGGATGGGTTTGACCAAGTGCATCTGATAGCCAGCTTTTAAGGCAGTTTCGCGATCTTGCCCACGCGCATAGGCTGTCAAGGCGATAGCGGGCACGGTGCTAATTTCGTCGGGATGCAAGGCGCGCACAAATTTGATGAGGGCATAACCGTCTTCGCCCGGCATTCCAATATCAGAAATCAGCACATCGGGCTTCCAGCGCGCCAAAATTTGTCGCGCGGCCATCGCTGAATCCGCGACTTCGACATCGGCGCCCGCTATAAGCAATATATGCGATAGCATATCGCGCGTGGCTGGCTCATCATCCACCACTAACAAGCTCAAACCCAACAGGGCATCCGACGCGACAGAGACGCGCGCTGGCCCGCTGCTATTGGGCGCCCAATCTTGGGGCAATGGCGAGGCCGGAATCGAGTCCAGATGGGGTGTAAGGTTGCCGGAATCAAGGTTTTCGGGAGGTAAAAGCGGCAATGAAATCGCGAATGTGGCGCCTTTGTTGGCGCCGTCGCTGTGCGCTTCGACTTTGCCGTTATGCAATTCCACCAAGTGGCGCACTATGGACAAGCCCAAACCTAAGCCGCCGTGCAATCGGCTGGTTGAAGCATCGGCTTGCGAGAAACGATCAAACACATGGGGCAAAAAATCTGGTTCTATGCCGATGCCCGTGTCTTTCACCACGATTTGCGCCATGCCATTGCGCTCGCTGAGTTGAATTTCGATGCGCCCCCCAAAGGGCGTGAATTTAACGGCGTTTGAAAGCAGGTTGCCGATCACTTGCTGCAAGCGGCGTGGGTCGCCTTCGATAAGGCCAAGCGCCGGATCAAACGAAGTCCAAAATTGAATTTCTTTTTTATTGGCCGCAGGACGCACCACCGAAATAGCCGCTTCCAGTATGGTGCGTAAGCGAATCTGGTGAGTATGCAGATGGGCGTTACCCGAAATAATGCGTGACACGTCCAACAAATCATCAATGATTTGCGATTGCACCTCGGCGCCCTGTTGAATGGCGTCCAAGGCATGAAGTCGCATTTCTGCGTCCAAGCTGCCTGCCATTTCGTTATCGCGCAAGGTCGAAACCCAACCGAGAATGGGTGTGAGAGGTGTGCGCAATTCATGCGAAACAACAGCTAAAAATTCGTCTTTCGCACGACTGGCTGCTTCGGCCTCGCGGCGCGCTTGTTGTGCTTCACCGTAAAGATGAGCGTTTTCCAGCGCCAGTGCGGCGCGGCGCATTAGTTCTTCGATGAGGCCGATGTCATGGCGTTCAAAAAACGGCTGACTTATGCTGCATAATTTCACCAGACCAACGACGAGGCTCCGCGCTATCAAGGGAACGATGAGGCAGGATTTTATATTTAGCGATTGAATCAGAGCCAGATGGTCAGCGTCTTCTATGCCGGAAAGGAACATATTCACATCGAAATTTTCAATGTGAACGGTGCGGCCACTGGAAAAAGCGTCGCCACCGGGCACGCCAGCATCAAGCCGAGGCCGGTATAACAGCAGTGGCTCCAAGAGAGCCTGTTGGCTTTCGTCGCGGTGATGTGCAACGAAGCGCCGGACATTGTCTTCTGCACCTTCGGGCCATTCGACGGTAATGCCCCGCCCGACCAAGTCAATCACGCAAATTTCCGCTAATTCCGCCACACACAGGCGCGATAGGGTGCGCAAAGTGCCTTCGTAATCCAATGAAGAAGCGAAAGCAGCACTGGCTTCGGCTAACAAGCGCTGATTGCGCTCGGCGCGTTTGCGCGCTGTAATATCCTCGATGACGGCGATAAAGTAAGGCTCGCTCGCGGACTCATTACTGGGGCTTTCCACAAGCGAGGCTGTGAGGTTGGCCCACACCACGCGGCCTGACTTGTGCAGATACCGTTTTTCCATCGAATAGCTATTCAAAGGAGCGGTTAGGGCCTTTTCAAAAAGCGAGATATTGCGATCTAAATCTTCAGGGTGCGTAATGTCTTGAAAATGCATTCCCGACAACATTTCATCGCGTGTGTAGCCCAAGATTTCACAAAGTTTGTAATTAACGCGCAGCCAACGGCCATCGCTGCTAATATGCGCCACGCCCACCCCTGCTTGCTCGAAAGTGGAGCGGAAACGTTCTTCGCTGAGGCGCAAACTTTCTTCGGCCTGCATACGGTCGGTAATATCCTGCGCCATCGAAAGCACGCCGGAGAATGTGCCGTCGCGCTCGAAGAGTGGCGTATTCGACCAAAGGCAAACGATGCGGCGACCATCGCGCGTCACGTTTTCGTTGACGATATGCGCCGAGTTGTCACCAGAAGACAAGCGCTGCCAGATTTCATCTACGAGCGGCTGCACTTCCGGCGGCACAATAGATTTAAAGGCGTGCTGTCCTTTGACTTCAGCGGCGGTGTAGCCAAAAATTGTGGTGGCCGCCGGATTCCATGACTCCACGCGAAATTCGCTGTCCCACACGATGCAGCCAATTGGCATCCGCTCGAATTGTAAATTCAAGCGGCCTTGCAAATGGCGTGTTTCTTCCACTTCCCTTTGCAAGCGCCCCAGTAATTCGTCGCGTTCGGCTTCTAATAAGGCCCGCGTCTCTTCGGTTTTTTTGCGCGCCGTGACGTCGCGGATGACCGCTAAAAAGCCACTATGCGCGCCGCCCGGCGCGCGCAAGGAACTAATAGAGGCTTCCACTAAAACTTCGCGGCCATCTTTCACCAAACGGTGCAGACATTCGCCTTTCCAGTAGCCGTTGCGCTCCAATTCTCGTAAGACGGTGGCTCGCCCACCTTGATTGAGCCATTCGTATTCATAAATCTCGGCGAGAGGCCGCCCCAGCACATCATGCGCCTCCGCGCCGTAAAGCCGCGCCGCCGCGTTGTTCCAATAAATCACCCGCCGTTGCGGGTCTATGACGTTGACGGCATCTTCGACTTGTGCCAGAATGCGCGCTTGAAAGCCTTGCCATTCGTCTTCTTCAAGGCGATGGCTATGTAAATCCTGCGCCACCACCAAACCGCCGGTGATGGAATTGGTTTCATCGCGCACTGGCAAAGCGCGCATCAGCAAAATGCGATTCTCCTCGTGCCCATTTGCCGTTTCTGCCGTGGGCATCGGCACCTCAAAAGTTGTCGAATGACCGCGCAAAGCCGCATGAAAATGAGGCTCCAGTAGCGTTGCGAATTCGGCAGAGAAAACTTCGGATGGTTGTTTGTGAAGCAAACTGCCGGGGTTGTGGCCCAGCAACATCAAACCTTCGCCCTGCTCGGCGGTAAACCGCAATTCATAGTCAAAATAAAGGCCCGGCGCATGGGCGAAATCACGCGCTAACGCATGAAATAATTCGCGGCTTTGGCGCAAGACTTCGAGTGAGGTTTCAAGACCACGCTGGCGTGCCACAACTTGCGAGGCCAACTTCGCTAATTCCTGCGGGGGCGCTGATTTTTCGCTGCGATTATCCGTAGCAGAGTTCAGCGTGGCTTGCGCGCGGCTGACATCCAATTGATGCGCTATGCGCGCTATAAGCTCGTCGGGCGTGAAAGGTTTGGTGACATAATCCTGCGCCCCGGCGTGCAGCAAAGCAACGCGCACATTGGCATCACGCGTGGCCGTTAAAACCACGATGGGCACAGCCGCCAAATCGTCTCGTTTGCGAAGTTCGCTCACCATGTCCGGCCCTGACATTTGAGGCATCTCTAAATCGCTGAGGATTAAATCGGGATGCAGTTCGAGGGCTTTTTCCAGACCTTCGATGCCATTGCGGGCCGTCTCGATACGGTAAAACGGCTGTAGCACATAGCTTAAAAGTTCAGCCATGTCATTGTCGTCTTCGACGATGAGCAACAAAAGTCGCGCATCTTCCGGCCCAGTTGGCGCTGCGCTTGACGAGGTCACTGGATTGGTTTGAGAATCTATAAGAGGATTCATATCAGTCACCCTTAACATACAGGAAACGAAGAATGCGACACTCTTGTTGTCATAGATTTTACAGTGAATTCCAACGACAAGGCCCGGAAAATTATTTCCGGGCCTTGTCCGTCAAGCGATTGCGCTCTAAATGTCGCCGATGTCCAGCGCGCCTTGGGCGCGCAGTTCATCTAAAGTGCCCAGCAATTCTTTGTTGCCCTGATACCACTCTTTAATGCGCGCCACGTTTTTCTTGGAGCCGGCTATTTTGTAAAAGTCGGTCATCAGCTTTTTGCGCTTTTCAAACAAGCGCGGCGGCCCTGATGGACGCAATAAGCCGCGCGCTTCGGAATTCTCCTTGAAAAACTGCTTTTTGTCCTTCTCCGACAATTCCGCGACTTGTTTTTCCACCGCGCGGCGCTTTTCAAAAATCGCATACGCCATCGGCCAGAAAAGTTGCGTGTAATCGCCGTAAACGCTGACTGTGGTGTCTTGAAAGGTGTCGCGATCTACCTTGCCCCAACTGACAGCTTCGGATGGCGGGCACGAGGAAAGTGAGCCATCGGAAACCGGCGCGGACGTGATTTGCAAATCGTATTTATAGCCGCGCACCGTATGTTTGCCTTCGTCGAGCATGAAGTTTTGCAAGAGCGATGGCTCCGGTTGCAGCGCGAAGTTTTTTGGCACGCCGCCGCCCATAATTACAATGCCCAATTCGTTGACAGGATTGCTGAATAACCCCCAAAAATGATAAGCGCAGGCTTCCATCACGTCGCCGAGCGGATCGTAATTGAAACTAAATTTTTCGCCGTGCAATTCGTCGTTGAGGCGAAGCGGCAGCATTCCCAGCGAGTTCGAGCCATCGCCCGGCGCGCCAATGAAAATCGGCACGGCGTGTTTGTAGCACGTCGAAACCAAACCCGATTCCACGCCGCGCACTTGTTCGAGCGCATCGAACAATTTGCCCATGCGAAAATTGCGCTCGGTGGTCGTCATGGTGTGCCCGAATTCTGGTTGCTGAAACATCCAGCGTGTGACGCGATCTTGCTCTTCTAAAATTTCTTCTTTGAAGCCGACATCGTAAACGCGAATGATGCGGTTGTCGCGGTAAACGCCGTCGTCTCCGGCTGGGTTCACTTCGCGCACCGGACGCTCAACTTTGCGCCCGCGCGGAGTTTGGCGCAAAGCATCGTGCCCATCGTGATAAACCAGCGCATCAGTAGTGGAAATCACCGCAATGTAACCGGCTTCGACCATCGAATTAATCCAAAAGCGCGTTTGATTGGAAAGCGAACCAATGCCCGAAATCGAAAGCACCAGCGGCACTTCTTCGGTGATGGCGCGATACAAAATGTTATAAGCCGACGACAAATTCGTCGCGCCGCAGGCGCGCGGCAAGGCCATAAACGCCTCGTGCATCGAAGCACACTCGGTCACCGGCACAGTGCTAACCGGACGCCCCAACAAACTTTCATTCGCCTTGCGGCGCTGTGATTTAGAACGCATGAAAAACCTTTCTTTTGCCAAAAACAAAATACAGCGGACGTTTCCATTTTACCGGACGAGGAAACAGCGTGTGTAAAGCTGGCTGGAAAGATACTTGAATAGCTCAATTGGGAACAGAGATTCAAAAGCTATTCACTCGGTATTCATTTTCTGTTCAATCAACAAATAAAGTGCTTATTCTGCGCATAAACGGTCTGCTTTGCCGTGGCACGGTGCTGACTTTGCAAGCGCTTCGTAACAGCGCTAACGGCTTGGTTGAGATTTGGTTCAAAACAGGCCCGCAACGTGAATTTTATGTAGGAGAAGAGCATCATGGCTCATCAAATGACTCACAGAGAAGCACCGTCAGCATCCGCTGGCAAAGCAACTTCGTCCGAACTCTCACGCCGGGCCTTTTTAGTGCGCACTTTGTGCGCGGGAGGCGTATTAGCCGCCGGAACCGTGCTAACGCCCGGTAAGGCACAAGCCGACATTCTGGATTTCCTCAACAAGTTGTATGACTTCGACCCGGTTGTGCTGAATTTTGCGCACGAGATGGAAGAATTGCAGGCCGAGTTTTTCGAGCGCGCTGCTGCCTCGTCGGTGTTTGACGCTTTGGAACCGGCGCAACGCAACGTGATTTATGGCATTGCAGCCCAAGACCGCGCGCACTTTATGGCACTGGACGAACTCACGCGCTTAAACGCGACCCGCAACGGCGGCGCTGCGCGCACGCAGCATACAAGCACAACATGGCGTCCGCGAAAGTTCACCTTTGGCAAAGCCTTCAAGAACAAGGAAATGTTGCTGGCCTCTGCTGTTGAACTCAAAGAAGATTGCGTTTCGGCCTATCACGGCGCGGTGCATTTGATAAAAGGTAGCGGCTTGCTGACGCCCGCAGCGGCCATCGCAGGCGTGGATGGACGTCATCTGGCCGTGCTACGCGAAATCGCTGGCCTTGATCCGGTGCCGTTTTCCTTTGAAAATCAGGTTTCGGCACACAAAATTGGCAACAGACTCAGTCGCTACGGTTTTCAGGGCGGCATCACGCAGGAGGGCTAAAAACCATGAATGAACAGAATTTCCATTTAGATAAAGCGGCTGAAAACGAACCGATAGAAGCCGCTACTGAAGCGCGCAACGAACGCCGGGCCGCATTGAAACAATCGGGATTGTTGTTGGGCGCGGCGCTGCTGGGAGGCTTGGCCAAGACGCGCAGCGCACACGCCGACGACAAAGGCGCCATGATGAAACCCGGCATGATGGCGGGTGGCATGATGATGGGCAGCATGATGAGCGAGCCAGCGCAGGCGCATTTGATGAAAATCACCAATATGACGCCGCGCGATGCGGGCATGGGCATTCCGGTCAACGGCGTGGTCAAAGCCGTTGGCACGCCCGGTGCTAAAGAGCAAAGCGACGCCGCGATTTTGAATTACGCGCTGGCGCTGGAATATCTCGAAGCCGATTTTTATACGCGCGTCGTGCAAGCCGATAATGCGCGCCCGTATTTGCGGGGCCGTGTGAAAGATTTAGCGCGTGTTTTACAACGCGACGAAACCACTCATGTGCAAGCTGTAAGCGATGCCATCCGCGCTTTAGGTGCTACGCCGATTAGCAAACCGGAATTCGTTTTTCCCCAAAACGCTTTTATTTCGCCGATTGGCTTTTTGACTTTAGCTTCAGCGCTTGAAGAAACCGGCGTTAGCGCTTATTTGGGACAAGGCGCCTATGTTCATCGCACCGACGTGCTGAATTTTGCCGCTTCGATTTACGGCAACGAAACGCGCCATGCTGGATTAATCAAGCACCATTTGGGCGATCCTAATCCACACAACATGGAAATGCCGCTTTCGATGGTAGAAATCGGCATGAAAGTGAAGCCGTTCTTTGCCAATCCGCAAATGATTCCGGCTTCGATGATGATGTCGTAAAGCTTGGGAAGCAGAGAAGGGCCAGTTGCCCTAATTTCAGGCTTGCCTTTGCGCAAGAAGGTCATTTCTGTATAATATCCTCCTGCAAGTGGCGAAAAGAGCGTCGTTTCTTGCAAAATAAGGTGAATATTGGGGAATGGCCAAATGGTAAGGCACCTGATTCTGGATCAGGCAATTGAAGGTTCGAGTCCTTCTTCCCCAGTCAGCAAAGGATGAAAGAGATAATCTTTCATCCTTTCGTTTTCTGCGGCGGTTTCGATTTTAACTTGCGCCGCTCGAAAAGGCCTTGTTATACTGCGGAGGCTTCAAGAGAACGACAACTCAAAACACGGATTGAAGAAGAAGGACTGAATTAACATGGCAAATCGTTGTGAAATTACCGGCAAGGGGCCGCTTTCAGGCAATAACGTGTCGCATTCGATGCGTCACACCAAGCGCCGTCAAATGCCGAATATGCAAACCAAACGCATCTGGATTCCCGAAGAAGGTCGCTTTGTGCGGATGCGCATTTCGACTACGGCTATCAAAGCCATCACGCGCAACGGCGCCAGCGTCATGCTGGCAAAAGCCAAAAAGCGCAAACTGACGGCGCGCAAGCCCGGCAGCTAAACCAAACGACCTCGCAGATTCAATCTGCGAGGTCGTTTTGTTTCTGTCAGCTTTCTTTCGGCCCTTTTGCCTTCTCTTTTTGAGGTTCTCTTTCAACAGCCTCAAATTCAAACGACTCAAAAAACTTCTTCATCGCAGAAGTCGCAGCTTCTTTTTTCTCGGCTGCCACCACTACATCAAGAGTAAACATCCGTTGCTTTACGGCAATCAATTGCATTTGGTGGATAATGCCAATGCTGTCTTTGATTTGCAGTTCGCGTCCCGGCCATTGGTTCCGCGTGATATTTTTTACGCTGAGTAAAGTAGCATTTTTGATTCCCTTGAGCATACCCGCTTGAAACTCCTGCAAGCCTTGCTCCGCTTCGGGCATGGGTTGAGGGCCGTTATAATCAACGTAAGTTATAAGATAGGCCGCGTTTTCGTCGTAAGCAACAAAACTGAACGCAGACGGTTGGCTTAACTCTTTATTTACTATCTTTTGCTTGGGCACGCCGGGAAACAGCGCAGAAAAATGTCCTTTGTCGGAGGAAAACTTCTTCCATTCCGTTGCAGGTGCTGGCGGCAGGGGAAATAGTTGCAGCGAGCTGAGAAATTTCTCAATGGTGGGCGTCGCTTTTTTGGTATCTTCTTCAAGGGAGCTTGCCAACACATAATAAATGCGCCGGTTTGCGACGAAGGAACGGCTACGAAATATCAGGCCGTCTTCGTTTTTCAAGCTAACAGCGCGCCCGGAATACTCTTGTAATTTTATGTCTCTTTCGCCTAATTTTTTTCCTGCCATTTGCCGCATCCCATCGCGGAAGCCATCTAACAAAACGTTGATAGGCGCAATGGCTTCCTGCTTGGAAATTTCGCTATAACCCGCGATAAAAGTAACGACTTCATCGGTCAAAGTTAATGTGTAAGTCAGCAGCTTTTCGTCTTCGCGTTTCTCAACTTCTTTTTCTTCCAGCGGCTTGCCAAGCATTTGCACTGTAAAACCCGATTCAGCGGGCGCGACCTGACGCCACGGCGCCGCCCCGCACGAAGCAGAAAACAAAGTCAACAGCAAAAAAAGACACATCTTCCAGCGCATAAGAGACACTCCTTAGTTTTCTGAGGCTGCTTTTTCTGACTCTGCTTTCTCCTGCGCGTTTTTCAGCGCGGCGCGATTGAATGAGCTTTTCATGGCAATTGTGGACACGCGGCGCGCCACTGTGCCAGCGATTTCGCTATAAATCTGGCCGATGGGACTGTCGGAATCGGTAACGGTGATTGGCAAACCTTTGTCGCCGCCGCGTGTAACATCCAAATGGCGCGGCACTTGGCCAAGTAGAGGCACATTGAAGGCTTTGGCTGCGATTTCGCCGCCGCCTTCGCCAAATAAATAAACGCGCTCGCCTTGCGGCGTTTCATACCACGCCATGTTTTCGACAACGCCCAAAATCGGCACCGGCGTGCCATTGGCGGCCATTTTTTCAAACATTCGTCCGGCGCGAATGACATCTTCAAGTGCCACAGCTTCGGGCGTTGTCACGATGACCGCGCCCGAAAGCGGCGCGCTCTGGCAAAGCGTTATCTGCGTGTCGCCGGTGCCGGGCGGCATATCAATGATTAAATAATCGAGTTCGCCCCACACCACGGACGACAAAAACGTTTGAATCATCTTGCCAACCATCGGGCCGCGCCACACGATGGGATTCGATTTTTCAGTCAGAAAGCCGATGGACATCAATTTAATGCCGTGCCGCTCCAGAGGATGAATGCGCTGGCCTTCGGGCGTGTCTTCGCCGAGTGGTTGTTCGCCATCGGCCACGCCGAGCATAATCGGAATTGAAGGGCCATAAATGTCGGCATCCAAAAGTCCGACTTTGGCGCCGGTTAATGAAAGCGCGATGGCTAAATTGACGGCGGTGGTGCTTTTGCCAACGCCGCCTTTGCCGGAAGCTACGGCAATAGCGTTTTTCACGCCGGGCAGAGTTTTCTGCGGGTCGAAAGGTTGGCGCGTTTGCGCTGTCATTTCGACGGCGACTTTTTCGATGCCGGGCAAAGCGCCGACAAACTCACGCGCCGACTGCTGCATTTGATCTTTCACCGGGCACGCCGGTGTGGTCAGTTCGATGGTAAAAGCCACATTGGGGCCGCAAACGCGCAGGTTTTTGATGAAGCCTAATTCGACGATATTGCGGCCTAAGTCGGGGTCTTTGATTTGGGAAAGCGCCTGCAAAACGTCTTGTTTGGTGGCAATCGAAAAATCTTCGGGAGCGTCAGGTGACGCGTCGTTTTGAATGTCAGTCATGGGAATCTAAAAAAGAAAAACAGGCAGGTAAGGCCAGCGAAGCAAACTGCATTGCTTCAACCGCGCGATTTTTCGCGGGCGTTTTGCGCGAACTGCGCGGCATTGCCGCGAGGCACGCGCGCCCAAATGCTCATTGTTATGCGCGAGCCGCTTATCGAAGCACGCAGGTAAATGGGATGCGGCAAAGTATTTTTAAATTTAAAATCGCGATTTGGCCATGCCACCGTCGCATCCAGACCGCTTTCGATATAAGGCACCGGCAGCGAATGCATTTCGCGCTGCACAATTTGGAAGGCCGCTTCTACTTTTTGATTGCCCCGGCGCACCGCATTGTAAAGCGTGGTCGAAACCTGACAGGTGCCACCCGCCAAGCCATCCACCACTTCGCTTTCCGTTTTACCCGGTTTGCGCTCGTAGATATGGGCCATGCGATAGCCCTTATCGGCAGTGCGTTCGCCCGTGGCGGCGTTGAAAGAAAAAGTCTCGCCCGGCATCAGAACTTTGCCGTTGACAGCCGCCGACGCGACATGAAGATTTTTTGTGCGCCCGATTTGATCGCTATCGAAACGTGTCGTGAAGGTGCCGATTTTGACATCGGTGCCTTCTAAATCGGCTGTAATGAGGCGCGGTTTGACTCCCTGCACCTTGGTTTCGATGGTGGTGCGATGCAAATTGTAACGATGCTGCAAATCCCACAAGGTCGCGCCCACATTCATCGCGCGCCCCTTGACTTCGGGCAAAATTTGGACACTGGCATCGCTCACCTGCAATTCGGCATTGCGCGGCGAGCGTTTGTATTGACTGGCAATCTGGCGCATCCGAGTTTTTAAACGGTCTTTGTGCCAACGCACGCCCAAATCAAGATGGCGCTCTTCAAAATGCGCTTTCACGAGGCGAGGCACATTGTTCCACAGGCTGCCTGTGCGCCCGAACCAATAAGCATTATTCACAGCGCGATTGAAATCGGGCGCGCCGCCCAAATTATAGATGGGCAAATGCCATTTCTTATCGGGAGCGACCAAAGTGATGTCCAATTTGCCAAATTGCGACTTGAGAGTATCCAAAGCCTGATCGCGCGTCATTCCTCCTACCGGCTGCCCGGCAATGAAGAAGTTCGGCGCAATTTGTCCGCTGCCCTGCCACGATTGATAAACGCCAAAGGCACCGCCGCCCAGTATCAGCAACAAGGCTAATAAGCCGCCGCCAATCCATAACGGCCAGCGTTTCACGGGCGCGGGTGCAACGACGGGCACCGGTGCCACCGGCTGCCATATCGCCGGCTGTCGCATCGCCGGCGTTTGCGAAGCAATTGGCGCGGCAGTTGGTGGCATTTTCGGTGGCCCCGCTTTTCCCTGCGGCGCTTCGCTGACGGCCTTTTGAGGCGCCACTGTTTCCGGCACGCTGTTAGATGAGGAAGTTGGCGGCGCTACCATTTCAGGCGGCGTCAGATTTACTTTCGATTCCAGTTTTTGTGTTTCGGTCTTAACAACTTGATGAATAGGCCGCTTTTCGACAACGCGACGCTGTGCGCCCTGCGTTTTGGCTTTTTGCGCTTGAACTTTGCGCCGCCGCGCATTTGCCGCCGGATTAGGGGCGCTCCTTTTTGATTTTTTCGTTGCGGCTGGGGACGACAAACTCTTCTGGCTCATAATTCGGCGGTATTTTCAGCGATGGATTGATGTCAGGCGATTGCGATCATGGACAACGGAGGCGGGACGCAGTCTATTTTAAGCAGTTCCTTTTCGGCGTCCCTGCGATCAATTGGTGGTTTCACGCATTTTCTGTTTCAAAAGCGCAAAAATGCTTCATGCAAAGGTTACATCATGGCAGGCCATAGCGTCAAAAGCGGCTTGCTCACCACTCTTATTGTGTCCAAAACATAAATTGTTCTTTTCCCGCCCAAGCGATGTCGCTATCCACGCCCATATATCTACTTGTTGTCCACACCAAATTCCAAAACGAATCATTCACAGCAGGAATACGCAAGAGAATAAAAATCAAGAAAATCCCCATCATGCCCAGACTTTCCATTGTGGCGCGCGTTTGCCCGTCAAGATGTCCTTTGATTGCATTGTAGCCATCCAGCGGCGGAATAGGAATTAAATTCAGATATACAGCGGAAATTTGCAAGACGCAGAGGAAGGCCAGAGCAGGGCGGCCTCCATCCACAGGCGGCGGCACAAAGCGTAAAATCAACGCGATAATCACCGCCAGCACCAGATTGGAGGCAGGCCCGGCCAAAGCGACCATCGTGCGCCATGTCGCATTTTTCAAATTCTGCTCGATAATATAAACCGCGCCGCCGGGCAATCCGATACCGCCCATCACCAAGAACGCGATAGGCAATAGAATCGAAAGAAACGGATCGGTATACGCCAGCGGGTTGAAATTTAGATAGCCTTTGTCCTTTACCGAGAGATCGCCGCCCTCATACGCCACACGCGCGTGCGCCCATTCGTGTAAACACACGGAAAAAATCCAGCCAACTAAAACATAAACAAATGTGAGATTCATGAGGAATTAAGGTTTCTGGTGTGCCGGTTGACGAATAATTAGGCCTTTTGCCTAAGTGGATTGAGCGGGCAAAACGCGGGAAAACGCGTTTTTTTGCTCTCCAAAAAGTCGTTTGCCGTCGTGAACGGCTTTTTTTCTTCCTCGAAAAGTCATTCACGGGCGTGAACGCAATTTTTTGCTCCCCGAAAAGTTATTCGCCGCCGTGAATGACTTTTCGGGGAGCAAAAAAACGCTCCGGGCGCGCCACAAGAGCAAAATTGCGTCTCATTTTGCGGTTCGGTCACTGCTGTTGAAAAATGCCCACGCTATGACCGGCAACCGGCACACAGGAAACGGGCCTTAGCGCCGAATCGCCAAAAGCGAATCCAGTAAGGCTGGCATTTGCTCCAACGGCACCATATTCGGGCCGTCGCTTTGCGCGCTATCGGGATTCGGATGAGTTTCGACGAACAAGGCATCCACGCCGACAGCCATCGCTGCCCGCGAAAGCGTGGGCACAAAACGGCGGTCACCGCTGGATTTATCGCCGCCGCCGCCCGGTTTTTGCACGCTATGCGTGGCGTCGAAACAAACGGGCGCAAATTGGCGCATGATTTCCAAGCCGCGAAAATCTACGACCAAATTGTTGTAACCAAACGTTGTGCCGCGTTCGGTGAGCAGGATATTTTCGCAGCCCGCCTCGCGCAATTTCGCGGCGACGTTTTTCATATCTTCCGGCGCTAAGAACTGCCCTTTTTTCACATTGACAGCGCCGCCATATTTGGTTGCGGCTTGCGCGGCGGCGACTAATAAATCGGTTTGGCGACATAAAAACGCGGGAATTTGCAGAATCGCGGCGACTTTCGCCACGGCTTCGCACTGATGCGGCTCGTGAATATCGGTTGTCACCGGCACGCCAAGTTCGTCGCGCATGGCGGCCAGAATTTCGAGGCCTGTTTCAAAACCCGGCCCGCGCGCCGAAAAAATGGAAGTGCGATTGGCTTTGTCAAACGACGCCTTGAAAACGTAATTCACGCCGCGCGCCGCGCAAACTTCCTTCATAAACGTGCCGATTTCACGGCAAAGTTCGACACTTTCGATAAGACACGGCCCGGCAATCAGCAAAAGCGGCTGACCTTCGCCGACTTGATAAGGGGAAACTTGAATTGACATGACTGTCCCAGTGTAACCGCCGCGAAACGCTCTGCGACTTGTTGAAAAGTTTGCTTTGCGCCGTGGAAATGCCTTTTTGGAGAGTCAAAAAACCGATTTCCGTAGCGGAAATCGGTTTTGGGAGAGTCTGAAAATCGATTTCCGCAGAGGAAATCGATTTTGGAATTCGTTTGCAAGCAGATTCTAAGGTGCTTTAAAGGAGTCGCGAATTTTCTGGGCGTCTTTGCTTCTATCTGTATCAATAATTTGATACAATCTGCTTCCTTTAGCAGCTACTACTGAATTGACTGCGGGAAGGGTTATATTTTGTCCATTCGCGCGAAACGTGGTGACAGGATTTTTTATATAGTAAGCCTTCATTCCACCCCATTTCCCCGGTGTGGTTAAGTGCTTAAGCGACGGGTTAGTGGCTTGCATACCCGCTTGCATCTGGCTCAACCGTTGAGCAAAACTACCTGGCCCTCCCACCGCGCCACTTGGTTTTTTACCGCTATACATCTCCAAAAACTGTTCCGCATTCTGTCCGGGCCAATTGGTAGTCTGTATGATGACGGCACCCTTACTACCCTTGCGCTGAAAAACATCAGTATTGATATGTAATCCTGAAAATTCACTACTACCGCTGTTGACACGACGCCAACCGACAGGAATTTTGACAGAAGATTCATTGTCGGCCAGCTTCACTAAACGTTCGCTGGCCACAAAATCGGTCACACTTCCCGGCGCTTGTCCGAAGATTACTGCTGCTTCTTTTGGTTGGCAGGTTGGGTCGGCGCGATAGCCACCCTCCTCGGCGTCGGCGCTGCCAGCAAAACCGATCACAATATCCGCCGACTGCTTGAGCATATTCGGGCAAGTTGCGCGGTGATAATAGGTGTCGAGTTGCGTCGAAACCACTTTCCACACGCCGCCCGCGATTTTGTAGCGGTCATCGCCCAAATAATGTTTCAGATAATTCTCAGGCGGATGATATTTCAACTGCGCGGCCATTTTTGCCGACGGGCCTGACGGCGACTTGGTGCCAATTGTGGGGCCAGTCGGTGCATCTTGCGCGAAGGTTGGCGCTAAAGTCAGCGAAATCGCAGCGCCAAGCGTGAGGAGTGAAAAATGAAGTTTCATAGCCGGATTTCACCTGTAAGGGAATACCAGAAACAAAGCGCCCGGCACGTTTTGCAGGCGGGCACTTGCAACATCGTTACTGAATGGGACGGTTGCCCGAATTGGCCGGCACGTTGGCAAGGCTTCCGGCGCGATTGGAGAAGCTGCTGAACTCACCTTCGCGCCGATCGGTGTTGCCTGCTTGTAAGCCTGCCATTGGTGTAGAACCGCTGCCCGAACCCATTGATGAACCACCGGCTGGCGCACCGGAAAATTCGGACGAAAAGCCTGCGCCTGCGCCATTATTCAAGCTGGGGGGCGGTGGTGGCGGCCCGCCTACGCTGGTAGGCACGCTGCCTTCGCCCAGAGAGGCCAACAGCACTTTGTTAATGGTGTCATCCAACATAGACGGTGTGCTGGGATAGCGGCGCTTATAATTATTCAAAATACCTGCGACTTGCGCGATATATTGATAATTACGCGTAAAGACAGCAGGCGAAACCTGACCGGCATACACGAATTCAATGTAGCGCGTCATGCCTTCGCCTTTGCTATAGCTCGCCATTTGTATCAATTGCGGCGCTGGTTCGGGCCGCGAAATGGGATCAGGGCGATAGCCTGCCATCATGGCATCGTGCCAAGTGCGGAAACCGATGACATGGTTGGGGTCGGCTTTCAGCATGGCGGCTGACCACGGACGAAAATAAAAACGGCTGGTGCGAGTGGTCATGAAATTCCACAAGCCTGAAGTGATTTTGTAACGGTCTTCCTTCAGATAATGCGCCAGCCAGTTTTTAGGACGAATATCATATTTTTGCATCACAAGCCGCTTGCGTTGCGCCTCGCTCATGTTCTTAATTCTCTTGGACAACTCGGCCTGTCCACGCGGAGAACGGCTTTTGCCAATGGGCGACGGAATTTTGGGCATCGAACGTTGACCAGCCAGAAGTTCGCCCAATAAAGCGTCACCTCGTTGCAATCCATAAACGCGTGGCTTAGGCGGTGCGGGCGGCGCAGCCACCCCACCGGGGCCAACGCCGCGTCCCATTCCGCCTTCACCCATTGAAGGGTCGCCCATTTCGCCGGAGCCAGACCCCATGCCACTTGCGGATTGGCGTGCGCGGCGCCCTGTTTCCATCACGCCACTGCTGCTCATGCCGCTCATCGAAGACGATATGCCAGACGCCACGCCAACTCCACCCAACGATTCTTGTGCGTGCAGTCCGCCAGCCGTGAGGCTCAAAATGCCCAGTGCCGCACCGGGCATCAAAAGTTTTGAGAAAAATTGTTTCATTGCCATGATATTCATGAAGTCTCCTGCGTGGAAAAGCTATCCCTTATTTTAGCAAGTTCTGTGGTTTAACGATTTGGAAGCGATAATGAGCGCAAATTCGCCGCCGTGTGTTGCGCTAAGAGCGTTCCCTGTGGTGGCAGAGCGCTGTTGTATACTGCTGTGTGCATTTATCAAAAACCTCGTTCTGTGAGAACTTTCCTCACGATAAGGAGACTAATCACCTCTTAAACTCCCATTTGTGTAAGAAGCCAAAGTCCGCTCTCTTGACTTCTCTTGTCATCAAAAAGGAATTCTCAGTGTTGTTGAATGCAGTCCACAACTCACGGGGCGTGCGAGAGGCATATGCCACCCGCGTCGTATTACCATAGGCCCGCCAATGAAAAAAGTTGGCGAGCGAATTGCTGCGAGGTGAAACCATAATGAGCAACAAACACAACGCCATTGGGAACAAAGACCCTCTCTCGTCTGCTGACTCAACTTCTGAAAAACCGCACGATGCGACGCATAACGTGCGGGAGCGCCATGCCAAAGATAACGGGGAAAAACAAGGCGCCCAACCCGTAGCGCGTCCGACCATAGCGCGTCCGGGAATTCCTTTTGTCACTTGCCCCGCTTGTAATACAGGCGATCTTTGCCCACGCCGCCGTAGTAGCTTGAAAGATTGGCTGGCGTTTCTTGTAGGGTTAAAGCCTTATCGCTGCAATCGGTGCAACGAGCGGAGTTATCGTCGTTAAAACTATGAAAAACAAACCGGACGCCGGTTGGACGCCTGAACAATGGGCGCAATTGAAAGTGGCTCTACATACGCCATTGCGCTTGCGCACTGTGGCTCAAAGCCGTCTAATTTTTTATTGGCGTGAAGGACACGGTTTTCGCTCCACAAAAGAAGTTTGGAATTGGCGCGAACGCGGTTTGCCGGAGCCGGAATCGTAAACTCAATCCTAAAAGGCAAAAATAAAAAGGACTCTCTACTCGAAAGTAGAAAGTCCTTTTTTTGTTTTTGCGGATTTATCGAATTGGTTTGACGTTGGCAGCGCGCAAACCTTTTTCATCGCTGTTGATGTCGAATTCGACTTTGGCGCCCTCTTGCAAGGAACGATAGCCGTCCGATTGGATCGCGCTCTGATGGACGAAAACGTCTGCTCCGCCATCTTCCTGCTCGATGAAGCCGAAGCCCTTCGAGTCGTTAAACCATTTCACTACACCTTTAGCCATGAGGCCCTCCTGTGTGTCGCCAGTCTTGCGTTGGGCCTGGCTCACCTAAATGTTCAAGGACGCTGCACGCTAATTGATCGACAAATTTAAATTGGGTTTTTGTCAAAACCTCGCCTTCAACGTCTCGACATATAGATCGTTCCTTTTATTTTCAGTTTTTCCAAATAATTTTGGAGAACGCCTTCAACACCTCGCAAAACAGTTCGCGCCGTCATAGAAATACGGCACACTAAGCAACGAACTCAATTCAGAAAGCTAAATTTCAATGCGAATTTTATTAACAAATGATGATGGCATTCATGCCGATGGTCTGCACGCTTTGTGGCGCGCTTTAAATGCCGCTGGACACGACGTTTTCGTCTGCGTTCCTGACCGCCAGCGTTCGGCTTGTGGGCACGGCATCACTATGCACGAGCCGTTGCGCGCCAAAGAAGTAAAAACGCCCGATGGCACAGCGTGGGCTTGTTCGGGGTTGCCCGCCGATTGCGTGCCGTTGGCGATTTTGCAACTAATGAATGCTCATCCAGAAGTTGTCATCAGCGGTATTAATCTGGGGCCAAATTTAGGCGACGATGTGCATTATTCGGGCACCGTCGCAGGCGCGATGGAAGGTTTGCTCAATGGCATTCCCAGCATGGCGATTTCGTTAGCCGATTATGAAAATCCGCTTTGGGAAATTGCCGCGCAATTCGCGGTGCAATTCGCGCCGCAATTGGCCGCTTTGAAGTTGCCTCCAGACACTTTTGTCAATGTAAATGTGCCCAACGTGCCTCAAGATGAAATTCGCGGCGTAAAAATCACCACGCAAGGCAGCCGCCGCTATAAAGGCGACATTGTGCGCTATGAGGCGCCGCATATTGGCGTGTATTATTGGCGCGGCGGCGAGGTTATGGACCGGCCCGACAGTGGCGAAAGTGATATTTCAGCGGTTAAAGACAATTATATTGCGGTCACGCCGCTGCACGTTGATTTGTCTAATGTCCCAGCGCACGCAGCCTTACAAAAGCTATTTGGAAATTCCTCAGAAATCGTTTGAACTTCGCTGGCGTGCTTCTTTTGTTTCTTGGGCGAATGTAACAACTCTTTGAGCGATTCGGCATGGCCTGAAACCATCAATTTGTAGGGCAATCGGTCAAAACTATTCACTCATGAAAAGCAGAAAAACCGTGTGCAAAATGGCTTTGTTGCCCGTTGTTATGGGCGTCGCAGCGGCTTTGAGTGCCGACGAAGCCAAACCGCGCAGCATATCGGGCATTTATCCGCATTTGGCGATGTTCAATGATGAAGGCGAATGTGGAACCGGCGCGGTTGTGCCGTGGGCGGGCAAATTGTGGGTTGTCACTTACGCGCCGCATCAGCCCAAAGGCTCGTCCGATAAATTGTATGAAATCACGCCCTCTTTGCAGCAGATTATCCGCCCCGAAAGCATCGGCGGCACGCCTGCCAATCGCCTGATTCACCGCGAATCGAATCAGCTTTTCATCGGCCCCTATGCCATTGATGCAAGGGGAAAAGTGCGCACGATTCCCTATGCGCAAATGTTCGGTCGGCCCACAGGAAACGCGCGCCATTTGTTCGATCCGGCAAATAAAATCTATTGCGCGACGATGGAAGAAGGCGTTTATGAAATTAATGTCAAAACGCTGGAAGTCAAAGAATTATGGGCCGATGAGGCCAAAAAAGAAGGCCGCCATTCCGATTTGCCGGGCTATCACGGCAAAGGTTTTTATGCCGGGCAAAATCGCCTTATTTACGCCAATAACGGCGACCACGCGGCGGCAGCTTTAACCAATCCAACGGTGCCATCGGGTGTGTTAGCCGAGTGGGACGGCAAGGCCGATAAGTGGAACATTGTGCGGCGCAATCAATTTACCGAAGTGACTGGCCCCGGCGGAATTTACGGCAACGAACATCCCGAAACCGACCCGATTTGGGCCGTTGGTTGGGATCATCGCTCGTTGATTTTGCAAGTGCTGGATAAAGGCGCGTGGCACACGTTTCGCTTGCCCAAAGGCTCGCATTCTTACGATGGCGCGCATGGTTGGAACACCGAATGGCCGCGTATTCGGGAAGTTGGCGAAGGTGATTTGCTGATGACCATGCACGGCACATTTTGGCATTTCCCGAAGACGTTTTCGGCTGAAAATTCTTCTGGCATCGCGCCTCGCTCCAATTACATCAAGGTGATTGGCGACTTTGCGCGCTGGAACGACAAAATCGTTTTCGGCTGCGACGACACGGCTAAATCCGAATTTTTGAATAAGCGCAAAGTCAAAGGCGAGATCGCCGGGCCGGGACGCTCGCAATCGAATTTATGGTTCGTCGAACCGGCAAATCTCGACAAAATCGGCCCGCTGATCGGGCGCGGCGGCGTGTGGGTCAATGATGCCGTAAAGGCGAACGCGCCGAGCGATGCGTTTTTGTTTGATGGCTACGATTTTCGCGCGTTGCACTTGTCTCACGACAACGCGCATCCCGTTGTTTTTACTCTCGAAGTAGATAAAACCGGCAACGGCCACTGGACGAAATTGCGCGGTGTTTTGGTGCCTGCCAAAGGCTACGCGTGGACAGCCTTTTTGCCCAACGAAAGCGGCGTTTGGCTGCGCCTCAAAACCGACCGCGACTGCCAAAGCGCGACGGCGTTTTTTCAATATCGCGACGAAGATAAGCGCACCAATGAAGACGACAAAATGTTCGACGGCCTCGCTGAAATTGGCGATGCTAAGGTAAACGGCGGTCTGCTGGCGGTGCGTGGCGCCGATTTTAAAACGCTGCGTTTTGTAGCCTCCGATGCCAAAGGCGAACTGGGCGTTTACGATTTGGGTGGCGATTTGAAATTGCAAAAAGCCAACGATCCCGAAGGCATGGCATGGACAAAAAAGAACTTCGCCATTCCACAAAATGTGCTGACAATTGATGGCGCCTCGGTGCTTTATGACGATGGCAAAAATCGCTGGCGCTTGCCCAAAGGCGATTCCGCTTTCGATGCGCCCGGCGCGCTGGGGAATGAGCGCATTGACCGCGAAGTTTGCACCGAACGCGATTTATTCAATGCGGCAGGCACCTTTTTCGAATTGCCTGCCGAAAACGCCGGTGGTTTCGCTAAAATTCGGCCCATCGCCACGCACAATCGCCGCCTCAAGGATTACGCCAGTTACAGAGGAATGTTGGCAATTTCCGGCCTCGAAAACAGCGCGCAAGGCGAACATATTGTGCGCTCGGACGATGGCAAATGCGCGTTGTGGCTGGGCGCAGTGGACGATTTATGGAAACTCGGTAAGCCTCGCGGCTTGGGCGGGCCGTGGAAAAACAGCGCAGTTAAAGCCAATGTGCCGAGCGACCCGTATTTAATGACCGCTTACGATAAAAAACGCGTGGCGCTTTCGCACGAATCGGCAGCGCCAGTCAAAATGCGCCTTGAAATTGACCCGACAGGTAGTGGCGATTGGGTAACTTATCAGGAATTTATCGTCGCGCCGAATCAGACTTTGCAACACATTTTTCCGCAAGCCTTCAGTGCTTATTGGGCGCGCCTTGTAAGCGACAAAGACACAATGGCCACGGCGATTTTTACTTACGAATAAAATTTCAAGAAGGCGCGCGCGAGGTGTTATCGTCGGCGAATTCGACATCGCTGTAAACGTCGTCAATTGATAGCTGGCATGAAATAAAAGGCAGTTCGAGAGTGCCTTGTGATACGCTTTGCCACAGCCATGAGCCATCGTTTTGCTTGGTGTAAATTTCGAGATAACGCTTGTCTTGCGCCACCAAAACATACATTTGCAGCGAGGCGATTTTTTGATAGTGCGCCCATTTATCGCCGCGATCATAACTGGCGGTTGATTTGGAAAGCACCTCGAAAATAATCGCCGGGTTGAGCAGCAACTCTTCGTCGTCAATTTCAATCGGTGCGCAGGCAATGGTTAAATCGGGGTAGCAATAAAGGCCCGTCGCGGTCAGGCGCACTTTTAAGTCGCTGTTGAAAGGACGGCAACTTTTGCCGCGCAGTTGGCTGCCAATTGCCAGAAAAAGATTGCCGCCGATGATGGCGTGTTTGGAACTGCCGCCCGCCATCGCTTCGAGGCCTTTGCCAGAGAGGAAATCTAAAATTTCCCGCCGCGTCAGCAAGCGATCCGGCTCGCCGACGGGCCAAACCATGCCGTTGAAATACTCGTATTTCCACTCGGCGCGGCGATCAAATTCCAAATACTCTTCGACAGGGACAAAATCGGGCTTGAATGGAGTGTGGGCGACCATAACTGAACCTCTGAGATAAGTAAAACAAAACCTCTATGCTACAGGCGCCGCAGGCGAAAGCGGCAAGCAGATTTCGATTTCCAAGCCGCCGCCTTGCGCGTTGCGCGCTCGGACGGTGCCGTTGTGGGCGCTGACGGCGCGTTGTGTAATCGCCAAACCCAAACCCGCGCCGCCGCTTTGACGGTCGCGCGCCTGCGCCACGCGATAAAAAGGACGAAACAGGTTTTCCAATTCTTCGTGTGGCACGCCCGGCCCGTGGTCGCGAACGGTAATGATCGCGTTTGATTTGTCCTCTTGACACATCAAATTGAGAATCACGCTGCTGTTTTCTGCTGTATAACGCAAGGCATTGCGCGCCACATTTTCGATGGCGCTGCGCAACAGTTCTTGGTCGCCGGCTACGATGCAGTCATCGCATTGCGCGATTTGCACGCGCTTGTTTTTATTTTGCGCTTCGAAATCGGCGTCGGCGGCGATTTCATTCAATAAAAGGGCGAGATTGACGGCTTCGTTTTTGTGCTGCTTCGCGCTGCTTTCCAAGCGCGAAAGTGTCAGCAGTTGCCCGATTAAGGCATCAAGACGCTGCGTTTCGCTGCTAATGCGGCCTAAATCGTCGTCGAGTTCATCCAATTTGCCGGTTGCGGCATGATGCAGCGCCAAATCGTGCGCCACATTGAGGCGCGCCAGCGGCGAACGCAATTCGTGTGAAATATCGCCGAGCAAGCGCGTTTGCGAAAGCAGCAAACTTTGCAGTTGCTCGGCCATGAAATCGAAATCGCGCGCCAACACGCCCAATTCGTCTTTGCGTTTGTCTAAATCGCTGCCCATGCGCGCTTCCAATTCGCCCGAAGCCAAGCGGCGCGCGGTGCTTTGCAGTTGTGTAATCGGCGCCGTCAGATGACGCGCCAAGAAAAAGCAAATCAAGCCTGTCGTGAGGAAAACCGCGCTGCCGCGCAGCAATTGCGTGGGCCACGGGGCGCGCAAAACACGTTCGATGCGCGTCCACGCGTTGCGCGGCACGCCGGAACTTAGCTCGGCAGCGACGAGATACCAATGGCCGCGTCCATCGTTTGTCCAACGCGCGCCCGCAACGCCGTCGTTGAGCGCCGTCCATTGAATTTCCGAGTCCGCCGAATCTTGGGGAAGGCCTGCCGTGCGCAATTGTTTGACGAGGGCGCGCACACGTTTGGGCACATCTTGAACATTAACCTCGACACCCTGATTATCGAACAGCCAGAGTTTTAAAAGGCCATCGTGTTTGCGCCGCTCGCCACGCCGCAGGCGGTTGAAGTAAGTCATCACGGCGCGCGATCCTTTGCGCGCATAATCTTCGGCAGCGCTGGCGCCGGAAATGTCCAGCACTTCTTCCAAACGCGCCTTTTGCACGTGCGAATTGCTGTCGGGCTGCGTGACGGCCACCGCCAAAACTACCACCAAGCCAACCGTCGCCATCGCCAACCAATACCACACGAAAATTTTGAAATAAAGGTTGCTGACCATGATAATGTTCGCCAAAACGATGCTTTTAAAGTATGCCGTATCAGCCCAAAACCGCGCGTGGGAGACGTTTTATTAGTGAAAAGGGGCGTTTTTCGCCGTTTTGACCCCTTGCACGTGCTGCGGAATGCCTAACCGGAGCGGTCAGAGGCCTTGCAGCAGCTTCGGAGTGCCTAACCGGAGCGGTTAGAGCCTCCAAAACACCTTGTCCGCGAAAATAACCGTCGGAAGGCTGGCAAAAATGCCATAATTAGCTTTGTAGCAGCAATTTTACGAAGATAGGGATCGGCATGGAGAGCAATCTCACCACGAGCGCGCTGGCCTTGGGCCTGATTAGTTGGTGTTGCGGCCTTTTCGCGGCGCGGGCGAACACCAACGCTGCAAATAGCCAAGCCGCACAACCGAAAATCGCTTTAACGTATTGGCTTTTTGCCATTGGCGCGCCGTTGTTATTTTGGGTGCTGACGTTGCCCGAAGCGCCGCCTTTTGGCATCGGTCACGCGTCGGGTAACGGCGTTTTGCTCGGCGGATTTTGCGCGCTTATGGGCGCTTTCTCGCTGCTCAAAGCCGTTCAATGGAACAGCGATTCATCACGCGCCGCCGGGTTGGGAATGTTGCTGTCTTTGGCGGCGTCGGCTGTCGTTTTGGTGCCGCTTTTGTGGAAACAAGGGCGTTTTGATGCCTTGATGGGCGTTGGCATCGGCTGGCTGGCGGTATTGTTTTTGTTGTCGCTGGGTTACGCCTCGCCGCTATTTGCCAAAGCCGCCGCGTTTGGCGTGACGTGCTGCGCGTGTCTGGGCATGGGAATTTTCCGCGACGCCATGATGCCGGGCGCGGCCAACGCGACATGGGGCGGTTTGATGGCGCTTTTGTGCGCGGCGGTGCCCTTTGCTTTGCTGCTATGCGCCTTGCCCGCCGATTTGATGGCGCGCAAAATTCCGTTTCCGCAATTGATGCCGCGTCGCGCCGCCGATTCGCAAACGAACGCCGCGCGCGGTTGGCAAATCGTTTTAGCGGCAATTTTGCTGCTCATTTTGACGCAATTGTTGGCGACCAAAGTGGCCGACAAGCCCGAACTTTTGTTTTGCGCGGCGTGCGGCGCCCTGGCCGGTTTTATCGCGTGGCGTGTTTGCGCCGATGCCGAAGAAAACAGCCCGCCGTTTTTAGCCGCCTTGGTTTTGCTCTCAGCGTTCATTGTTTCCTATCGCTTGATGCAAGGTTTTGGCGGCGGCGTGATGATTTTAGCCGCATGGCTGCCGGCATTGGCCGATGATGAAACGCAAACTCGTCAATCGTCAATCGGGGCATCTTCTGAGTCGAATCGTCAACCATCAATTGGGGCACCGTCTGGGTCGAATCGTCAATTTGAAAGCCTGCTCGCCTTTGGCGCTGTGGCGATGCTTTATCGCTTTGCCGCGACGCGTTTTCGTTACGACCTCGACGCGTTGCAACTGGACGAATACTTTTCGTTTTTCGCTTTAATGCTCGGCGCGGCGCTGCCCGCATTTTTGGCCCGCCTGCAAGCCAACAAAGAAGAACAATCGCCCCTCGAATCGGGTCTGCGCGCTTTATTGTGCGGCGCGCTTTTGTTGGCGGTTCCGCTGGTGGGAATTATGTTATGGGGCGCGCAAACGGCTTTGGTTTTAACCGCAGGCGCGGCGCTGGGGCTTTTATTGGTGCCCGCGCAAAATGGGCGCATCGCTCCGGCGTTTTACGCTCTGGGCGGCGCTTTGGCGCTGGCGCAATGGACAAAACACGCCTTGCCGCTTTACGAAATCACGCGCGCCGACAAAGCCAAATATTTAGGCACGCTGACCATCGGCTTGGCTGTTTTGCTTTTGGTCGTTGATTTAATTTCGCGCCGCAAAACGCGATGAATTAGCACTGGTGTTTGTGTAGTTTTCTGTGAGGTGTTTTATGTCGGAAATTGCTTTTCCCCGCTTTCGTTATGGCAGCGCGATTTTGGCGCTGTTTTGCATCGGCGCGGCGCTTTGTTATGCCGTGTTGCAGGAAACGCCGCGCGGCAAACTAAGCGGCCAAATCACGCGCTCGGATACGGGTGCCGTTGTGCCGTTCGCGCGTGTTGTCGCTTACAGCGCGGCGGGCACCTTTTACGCGCGCGCCGATAGCAAAGGGAATTTTGCCTTTTCCGCTTTGCCTGCCGGTAAATACGAAATCACGGCCTATTCGCGCTCCGAAGCCTTTCGCGCCACCGGCGCTAAAACGACAGTTGACGAAGGCTTAAACACCGACCTTCCGCTCACGCTGCATCGCGCGCGGCCCGATTTACAGCAAACGCAGCAGCAAAATGTTTTCGCGCCCGGCGAAGCGGTTTTTCTGCCGGTTCATGGCTACGTCAATCCCGATAAAGCGAAAAACGCCGACATGCTTCATGTGAAAGTTTGGAAAACGCGCTTATCCAGCATCATGCAAGACGAGGAAGCGGCGCGCGCGCTTTCGGCTGTGGCCTCGCGCTGGGAGCGCAAAGATTCGCTGCCGACAGTGCTGATTAATCCAGCAGGTCAAAGCGGCGCACGACTGATTTCTGACGCCGATATTCCCATCCGCGAAGCCGATGCCGAAGGCTTTTATCACAAGCGTGTGGCGTTGCCCGCGCAAGGCGTCGGCTTATATTTAGTCGAGGTTTCGCACGCGCAAGACAAGGAAACCAAAAGCGTTTGCGGTTGGATGAATGTCACGTCAACCTCGCTGATTTTAAAGAAAACGCGCGAATCGGCTTTGGCTTTTGTCACCGATTTGCAAAGCGGCGCGCCCAAGAAAAATTTTGAAGTCGGCTTGTTTTATAAAGGCCAAAAATACGGCCATGCCAAAACCGATGTTAGTGGTTTAGCGACCTTGCCTGTGCCACAAACGAGCGAAGGAAAAATCATCGCCATTGCGCAATTAAACGGTGACGAAGCGGTTTTAGGCCGCGAATTATACGGAGAGGAAAACAGCGGCAACGTCGTCACGCACGTTTATACAGACCGTCCGATTTATCGCCCCGGCCAGAAGATTTCGTTTAAGGGCGTGACGCGCCTGCGCGCCCCAAAACCTGACAATTCAAAGTTCCTTTTTGCCGATTGGCACGTTAAACAGCAGGCGCACGGTTTTCTGTTTTCCAATACGTCTGCTGGTTTTGCTCAAATTGAAGTGCGCGACCCATCGGGCGTGCAGATTTTTAAATCACAAAAACCGATTAACAATTACGGCTCGTTCGCGGGCGATTTTGAACTTTCGCCTCAAGCGCCCACCGGCAATTATTCTTTGATTTCTACGGTTGATGGGCAGGAAACTTCGACGGACATTACCATCGCGGCTTATCGCAAACCGGAATTTGAAGTGAGCGTCACGCCCGCCAAAGAGCGCTATTATGCGGGCGAAGGCATGAGCGCGACTATAGGGGCAAAATACTATTTCGGCACGCCCGTCGCGGGCGCCAAGGTGCGTTTTGAGATTTATCGCAACGCCGATTGGAGCAGCGAGGGCGATTACAACGAAGACGATGGCGAAAGCTACGACTACGGCGAATTTATCCGCGAGGGCGAAGGCGTTTTGGATGAAAATGGCAAATTAATCGTCCCATTTTCGGCCCAAAGCGCAGGGGAACTCGAAGCGCTGTCCGGCAAAAAACGGGAAGTGCAAGAAGAGAGCGAAGATGAACTGCACAATTTCAGTTCCGATCATGCACAGGTCTTCACGGCTCATGTCACCGTTACCGATCAGGCCGAGCGCGAAGTGCAAGCCGAAGGCAAAACGCGCCAAGTGGCGGGCGATTTTACGCTCGACTTGCAGCCGCAAGGCTACGTCGCCGAGCCGGGCAAAGCCACTGCGCTTACCATCGCCGCGCGCGATTACGAAGGCAAGCCCGTCGCCAATTTGCCGCTTGAAGTTGAACTGGGCTATTGGCGCTCTGCCGAAAAAGAAAAAGGCAGCACCTTTATCGCTTTGCGGTCGCAAAAATTTACAACCAACGCGCAAGGCGTGGCAACGGGTAGCATCACGCCGCCGCGCGGCGGCGATTTGCAACTCACGGCGCGCGCCAAAGATTCCGGCGGGCGCGCCATTCAAGACCGCACGAATTTATGGGCTGTGAGTAGCAGCGGCGATTATTCGGATTACGGCAGTTACGACAGCGATTTATCGCTTTTTACCGACAAAAAACAATATGAAGCGGGCCAAACGGCGCGCGTTTTAATCAACAGCGGCAAAACCGGCCAAAGCGTTTTGCTCACCCTCGAAGGCGAGCGCATTTATCGTTCGTTTGTGGTGCCGATTAAACAGCGCAGCACACTTGTGCAAGTGCCGATTCAAAACGAATACGGCCCGAATGTGTATTTGGCGGCGTGCTATGTCAAAGACAAAAAATTCGCGCAAAGCGAGGTGCCGCTGCGCGTTCATGTGGCGGACAGGGAAGTGAAAGTTGCCATTCGCGCCGATAAAACCGATTACGCACCGGGCGGAAAAATCAGCTACGCCGTGCAAACCACCGATGCCAAAGGCAAGCCGATTCCTGCCGAGTTTTCGTTTGGCGTAGTGGACGAAAGCATTTATGCTTTGCGCGAAGATAAGCCCGAATCTTTGCGCGAAACGTTTTATCCGCGCCGCGAAAATCGCGTTTCGACTTCGTATTCGTTCGCCACGGAATATCTCGGCGACGCCAACAAAGCAGGCATGAAAATCGAGCCGCGTCGCAAGTTTGTGGACACCGCGTTTTGGCAGCCGCTTGCGCACACTGATGCCAACGGACAGGCAAAAATCTCCTTCGCATTGCCCGATAATCTCACCAAATGGCGCGCCACGGCTATCGCTCAAACGCACGACACGGCGTTTGGTTTTAACACGCAAAAAGTGACGGTGAGCAAAGAGTTTTTCGTGCGCCTCGACAAGCCGCGTTTTCTCACGCAAAACGACAACGCGCAATTAACAGCCTTCGTGCATAACGAAACCGGCAAAGCGCAAAAAGTGAGCGTGCAATTGGATTTGCAAGGCCTTGATTCGTCGCTGGAAAAAACGCAGAAAATTGAAATCGCGCCGAATGAAGTCAAAGAAATCTTGTGGCCGGTGAATGCCAAAACCTTCGGCGAGGCAAAAATCACGCTGTCGGCGTGGACAAGTAACCGCCAGTTTTCGGATGCGCTCGAAGACAAATTGCCTGTTCGTCCTCATGGCCGCGAAACCATCAGCGGCAGGGCCGGACAAGTCACAAATAAAGCCAGCGAAACCATCAAACTCGAAGCCAACGCCATCAAAAGTGCCAGTCATCTGAGCGTGCGCGTTACGCCTTCAATTATGTCGGCATTGAGCGGCGGCTTGGAATATCTGACGGGTTTTCCTTACGGTTGTGTAGAACAAACACTAAGTCGGTTTCTGCCGGATATTTTGGTTGATCGTTTAATGAAAAACGGCGTGTCGTTGGGCAACAGTCAAGCGCGGTTGCAACGCGACCTGCCCGCGATGGTGCGTGATGGCTTAACGCAACTTTATGCCATGCAGCACGAATCGGGCGCGTGGGGTTGGTGGGAATACGACGAAGATCATCCTTGGATGACGGCGTATGTTTTATATGGTCTCACGCAAGCGAAAAGCGCCGGTTACGCCGTGGATGAAGAGCGCTTTCGGCGCGGACGACAAGGCGGTTTGGCTTTGCTGCCCAAGGCGCAGGGAGTGCATCGCGCCTTTTTGCTTTATTCTTTGGCGCTTTCATCGCAAACGAGCGCCGAACGCGCCGCGATTGCCAAAGAACGCGGCAAAACCAAGTGGAACGGCTGGGACGCCGAGCCGATTTCGTATTTGCTTTTGACTGACCACATTTTGAATTCTCCCGATCCAAAATTAGGAGCCGCCTTCGAGCGTCGCGCTGTTTCCGCTGACGGCATGACGCATTTCACGCATTGGCCGACGGGCAAATGGGAATTTCACGATTACGATTACGATGATATAACTGCCACCAGTGCCGCGCTTCGCGCGATGCTGAAAAAGAACCCCAACGACGCGCGCATCGCTGGCATTTTGCGCTGGCTGATGGCGCGGCGGACCGGCGATTTTTGGGAATCCACGCGCGATACCAGTTGTGTTTTAAGCGCCTTGTGCGATTATCTGCTTGCCAAACCAAACGCGGCCCAGTTGGGCGGCGCTTTAACGGTAAAACTCAATGGCGCGCCTCTGAAATCGTGGACGCTTTCGTCCTCGGCCAACTACGCTGCCGATTTGCAAATCGCTGTTTCCGGCGACAAATTAAAAGCTGGAATCAACAACATTTCGCTGGAACGCAGCGGCGGCAGCAGTCCGGTTTTCTATGCGGTGCAACTGCGACAAACCATCGGCAGCGAAGACATTGCGCCTTTGCCGGGCAACTTGAAAATCAATCGAGAATATCTGCGCGTTTCCACGCCCGAACGCGCCCGCAAGTGGCAAACAAAAACCGAGCCGACGAATAATCGCTTGGCGCAAGGCGATCAGATTTTGGTGAAGCTAACTTTCACCGCGCCGCGCGATATGGCCTATGTTCTTATCGAAGACGCTTATCCTTCCGGCTGCGAAGTGACAGAACGCGGCACCGCCGACCAAGACCTTGCCGGCGAAGATTACAATTACGGCTATTCGTCCATTCAAGTCTCAAATGTAGATGTGCGCGATGACCGCATCGCCTTTTTCGCGCGCAAAGTGTCGGCGGGCACGCACACAATTTCGTATCATTTGCGCGCCCAAACGCCGGGCGTTTATCACGTCATGCCCGCACAAATGCAAGCGATGTATGACCCGCAGTTGCGCGCCGAAAGCGCCGAAAACAGGGTGGAAGTGCGGTGATTTACTCGCCCGGTGTGTCTTGTTGCGGATCGTGAGGGATGACGAAGATAAATTTGGAGCCTTTGCCGATTTCGCTTTCGGCCCAGATTTCGCCTTGATGACGATCGACTAAATGCTTTACCAAAAACAGGCCAATGCCGGTGCCGCCTGCCATGCGGGTGTCTTGGTTATCCACGCGCTCGAACTTTTCAAAAACGCGGCTCAATTTGTTGGCCGGAATGCCGATGCCTTGATCGCTGATGCAAACTGTTAAATTCTTTTCGTCGCTGTTGAAATCCACCAGCACTTCGCCGCCATGCGGGGAGTATTTGATGGCATTGGAAACGAGATTGGTGATGATCTGATCGAATTTGTCGCAGTCGCCAGTGATAGGCGGAATGGTGCTGCGTGTTTTGAGTTTGAGATGATGCTTATCGCTGGCGTAGGAGCGTTGCACGCGCAGGGCTTTTTGAGCAATTTCCACCGGATCGAACGTGCTCCAGTTCATTTCCAGCGCGCGGCCCGATTCGATGCGCGAAACGTTTAATAAATCGTCAATCAGGCGGCGCAAACGGTCACATTCGCTATCAATAATCTCGTAGAACTCCAAACGGTCTTCGTTGGTGAAATAACCTTCGGTATCTTGCAAAAGCGTGGAGATAAAGCCCTTAATGGAAGTCAGCGGCGTGCGCAATTCGTGCGAAACGGTGGAGACGAACGCGGTTTTCATGCGCTCGACGTTGCGAATGGCCGTGATGTCGTTGAAAACCACGGCGACGCCCATTAATATATTGGAGCCGCCGTGTTGGGCGCGCACAAAGGCGGTTTGCGCTTGAAAAATGCGCGTTTCGCTGTCGTCGCCGATGCCCAATTGCACTTCGATTTCGCGATGCGTTTCGTGGCGTTGATCGAACACTTCGTCCAGCATTTCGCGCACTGTCGGGTTTTGAATGGCGTCGCGGAAATGTTTGCGCAGCGAATTTTCGCCCATGCCGAAAATCTGCGCCGCCGCCGGGTTCATCAGCGAAATCGTGCCGTCCGGGTCCAGCATGATAACGCCTGCCAAAAGGCTTTGCAGCGTGGCTTGCAACTGTTCTTTTTCTTCGGCAAGGCGCAAATACATTTGCGCGTTGGTGATGGCGGCAGTCACTTGCCGCGCCATAGTGTTTAAAAGCAGTAAATCTTCGCTGGAAAAGTCTTCGCCCGCGCGTTTGTTGATAATCAGCAGCACGCCCACTGTAACGTGCGCGATGACGCGTTCTTGTTCGTCGCGGCGCTCCATAACGAGCGGTTGCGCGATGAGATTGCGCACATTTAAGGGGCCAAGGCGCGCGCGATCCGCTTCGGAAAGGCTTTCAAATTGGGCCGCCGTTTCGATGACAACAGGAGCACTATGGTGATAAACCTCGCCGCCCAAACCGGCGTTGGACGACAAGCGGAGTTGGCGAATTTGGTCGGGCGTAAGGCCCAAAGAAGGCGCTCTGGCTACCAAGTCGCTGCTTTCGTGATCGTAAAGCAGAAACGCACAGCGCTCGGCCTGAAGCATCATCGCCACGCGGCGCACAAGACGCTGGAGCGTTTGTTCCAACTCAGTGGCCGAAGGCATTTGCGGCGAGGCGCCGTTGCCTGCCTGACCGTTGGAATGAGAATGCGTAGCGGGAGTATCTTCCATCGAACTGTAAAAATTTGAGATATTGAAAAGGCGGAGCCACCCCGTTATTCAAAGAATCAACGTGGAATGGCCCCGCCCCAATGTGGGTCGGTAGCGCGATTACCCAGTGTTGCCAGAATCTTCAGGACGCGCCTCGCTACCGGTGCCCTTACGTTTTTCGTCTTTGCGCTTGTCTTCCTTGCGCTTGTCGTCCTTGCGTTCGGGTTTCAAATTCAGACGGGGCGCTTCGCTCGCGGGCGGTTTTTCGTCGCCTGCGGGCGGTGCGTGCTGGCGCAAAGCCGCCAAATCGTTGAGTTCCTTCAAATGCACTGAAAAATCAAGCAATTCCGCTTCGGAGATAGGCCCAGCTTCCGCCAGACGCTCACGCTCGTTGTCCGAAAGCTCATCGTGGTCTGGTTCCAATAATGTCCAGTCCCAACGCGCTTCGGGGACGAAAGTCTGCCCCATTCGCTTGCAGCGACGGCAGCGAAACTTGACGTAAACGTAATTTTGCCCCGGCGCCCGTTCGTATAAATCGGTGCGCATGATTTCTCTGGCTTGAATCCGATGCCCACAACAACGGCACTGCACTTCTTGTTTGCTCATACTGCCCATAAGGAGATGACCTCCGAACGACAGTATAGTAGGTGGCGAGTGGTGAGTGGTAGGATGAAGCGAATGTGTTCAGGGCAATCGCAGAAGAAATACTTGTGACGAATCGGCACCCGTCGGGACGTAATTCACTCCATCCGTTGCTGCTGTGTCATCTGCGCCTGCCCGTTTGGAAGAGAGTCCGCACCTGCCCACAGATGGGCGCCCGGCGCCCGACTCCGCTAAATGACTTAGCGGCTCCGCCGAACCAGTGATTTTCCGGCGAATCTGTTGGGTTTGAGTTAGTTTTGGAGTGCGGCCATCGTCGTTTGATGTGTGACGCCAAATCTACTGCAAGCGAACGACGAATGTTACGGTGCCGCTGGCGCTGGGCGCTAAAGTGCCCGCGAAAGTCCATTTCAGCGCGCCGAAGGCATTCACAGCGGGTGTGGTAGCGGTAATGCCGGTTAAATTGGCGGGCAGGGCGCTGTTGGTTTGCGAAACAAAGAGTGTGAAGGCAGGAGTGGTGTCGTTGATGACTAAATTGCTCAGTGGCGTGCCACTGCCGTTGCGATAAGTGATGGTGTAGGAAATCAAATCGCCCGATTTGGCGGTGGCGCGATCCACGCTTTTGGAAAGCACAAGGCCGGTTTCGCCCGCCACAGTGGTTGTATCGGTGTGCGTAAGGGTGCTACTCAGTGCTGGAACCGCGTTGGTGTAGGTGAACTGCGCCGTGGTGGTAATCAGATCGCGGGCGCCAATGGGCGCGTTGGCGGGAACGAACTCTTTAACAATAATGGCAACTTGTTGATTGGCGGTGACGGCAAGCGGCGCCGTGATAATCGGTTCGCCTGCATCCAAGACGCCGTTAGCGTTGCTGTCGAGATAAATCACGTTTTGCCAAAGGTTGTTGGCGGGCGTGGCGATATTCGTAGTAGAAAAAGTGACGCTTCCGGCACTTCCGGCAGTGAAAACGTGCGGATAAGTGACGGTGGCACCGGGCACGCCGTTTTGCGCGCCATCGTTAGTAAAGATATTGAGCGGCACATCGCCAAAATTGACGTTTGAATAAGTTGTGCCGACAGCGTTGGTGAAAGTCGTGGCGTCCGTGGCGCGATTATAAGTGCCGCCAGTATTGCCTACCGTGGCGCCCGTCGAAAGGTAATTGGCCGCGTTGGTTTCTTCGACGCGCAGAATTTGCGCGCCGATGGCAGCGCGAATATAAAGCGTATAATTACCAGCGCCGTCGGTGGTAGCCGTATCAAAAATGGTCGTATCCGCCGCGTTGGTTAAAGCCACCGTCACGCCGCTGACCCCTGCTTCGCCGCCGTCGCGGATGCCATTGTTAGCCGTGCCACCGCCCAGTCCATTGTCGTTAAAAACGCGCCCGCTCAATTTGCTGCCGTTAAACAAGCCAAAATTCTGGTTTATTACGTTAGTATTATCGGGCACTGTCACGTCAATGGCGCCTGTAGGCGCTTGCGTAGCGATGTAACCTGCCGGAATTGCCGGAGTAATATCGGTGAGCGTGTTGTTGTCGTCCAAAACAACGGTGTAGTTGCCGGTTGCCACGCCCAAAATCTGATAACCGCCGGTGGTCGGATTAACCGCGACGGCTTGCGTGGCGACGGCGCTGTTTTGCGGCACCAGTTTCACAAAAAGAGTCGCCAAACCTGTTCCGGTTTCGTTGTTGCCCAGATTACCATTGTGATCGTCATCGGCGTAAACCACGCCTGAAATGGTGCTTTGCGGCGAGATATTAGTGGTTTTGGTAACAAACAGCGTGGTAATGGTGCCCGGCGCGACTTTGGTATCCATCAGCGAAGTGCCGTTGATACGCGTGCTGTCGGTAGCGGCGGCTCCGGCGGTTGGTGTGACGCGCAAGATAAAATTCTTGGTTTGATTGGGCGTCAAAATGCCCGTATCCACTTTGCCGTCGCCATCGGTATCGGTCAGCGCCGCGCTACCGCTATCCAGCAGTTGCACTGTATAATTCGCCGCTGTGTTGGATGTCGTCAACTCAATGATGTCGTTGGTAAAAAACAGGTTGGTAACCGAAAAAGGATGATCTACCGGCACTCCGATAGTCGTGGAAAGCACATCATCGGGCGTAATACGGAAGTTGCCGGCGTCGCCAGTGACCGGATTTTGGTCAAGCAAAACCAACCGATTGCCAGCATTGGCTTCGAGAATGAACTGGTTATTAGCCGAGATATTGTTGACATTGATTTGCCATACGCCCACATCTGGCAAGGTGCCTGTTGTGGTGTTGACTACGATGGTGTCCTGCCCTGTATTAAGCGTCGGGGAGGGGCCGTTCCATAAAGCATTGCCTGACACCGTGCCAGCCACTGTAGTGCTGTTGGGACGGGTGTAAACCAAGGTGCCGGAACTGTCCATGTCGAAGTTTCGCAGGGTCAGATTCGGGTTGCCGGGGCCGACCAAAAAATAAAAAGTGTAGCTTTGCGGCGTTGCCGCGAAATGCACCAGCGTGCTTTGGTATTGACCAATCAGGGTGGATGTGCCGGGAATGGAAATGGTGTAAGAATTGTCGTCGTCGTTGAGCGTTGTTGTATTATCGCCATTAATCGGTGTGGCACCAGTGACGGTTACCACTTGATACGAACCCGCCGCGTTAATGTTGAAGGTGACAACGGTGCCATCGGGCGAACCCGAAGGCACCGTTGTGGATTGCAAAACTGTGATGCCGTTTGGCGCTCGCAATTCAAAACGCGTTGGGTCGGGCGTGCCGGTTACTTCATCGCCGCCCGCACCATTCGATTCGGCATCGCTGATGGTCACCGTCACGTTGCCGCCGTTGGCATCCAGCAAGGCTTGACTGACTTCGACGATAAAGCGATGAGTGCGGTCTGTGCTGCTACTGGTGGCTGTTGTATACCAGTCGCCGATACCCGGCGGGCGCTGTTGGCCGCTGGTTTGAAAAGCGAGATTGGGCTGCGAAGGCAGCGTGCCCGCAAAGGCAAGCGATGAAGCGAAAAACAACGCGCCGCACAGGAAGCCTAAAAGCCAACCAAATTTTTGCATTTGCGCTGTTCTCATTCGTTCACCAACTGATTCAAACTGCCGGGACGATCTCCGCTAAGTGGATTGTCATTGCGCGCGACTGCCGGGGCCAAACCTGCATTAGCCACAGGCTTAAAGGTTTCGTCGTTTAAAGTCGCACCCGGCTTGCGGAAGCCGCTCCAGCCGTTCAAGGAATTTTCGTCGAACTTGAAACGAAGTCGCAAATAGGCGCCGCGTTGCGTCCATTCGTCGGCGGACAAATCGTTGTCGTAGAAGCCGAAGAAATTGTAGCCAGCCGAAAGCATCATATCGCGCGTTAGCAGATAACCAAATTCCACTCCCATGCCTTGTTGACTGCCGCCGCCCCACAAACGGCTGCCGATTAAGCTCAATATCATGCGGCGATTTAAATCTTTGGTCAGGCGCGCCGACAGCAAATGCACCGAAGTGCGGCTCGATAAATCGGGCGTGGCTTCGTAGGCTTTTTTCCACGCGTAATGCAAGCGCATTTGCACGCTCGCTGAGGGCTGATAATTGCCGTCCAGCGACAAAATATGCACGCGGCGTGTCAGGTTTTGCGCGAACGTCGGATTGCCGGACGTCGCGCCGAATTGCGACGGATTGTCGTCAAAGCGATATTCGTATTTCATCAGTGCATTAAAGCGATCTGTATCGGTTTGGCGATACGCGAGGCCCATTTGCAAGCGGCCTTGCGTGCGGTCATTAAGCGCAGTGTCCGAATTAGTCTTGGTATAGGCTTCGCGCGCCAAAAGCGTTAAATTGCGGCCCGGTTTCCACGCAATGCCCGCTGTGGACAGAAAGTTATCGCCGCCGCTGGCTTTGCGGCCTTCCAAGCGGCCTGTGGCGCGAAAAGTTTCGCCACGCAAAAATTCAAGGCCGATGCCTGCTGCCGTCCCATCGTCCAACAAAACACCGCCGGGGCCGTTTAAGGTTTGCACGCGCTCAAAATTGGTGCTGAGTTTGAGGCCCGGCGCGAGATTCCACAAATTGCGTAGGCCCAGCGCGGCCTGTGCGCTACGGCCATCAATGCCGTTGCCCAAGCGATATTCACCGAAAAGCGAGCCATTTTTCATGTAATCGCTTTCGATGCCAAAACGCGTGTTATATTGGCGCTGCGATTCATTAAGCGCGTAAAGTCCGCCGAACGAATCGAGAAATTCATGCGCCACATAAAGGCGACTGCGATTGGCAATTTGATATTCGCCACCGATTTGAAAACTTTGTTTGCTATCACTCAAAGAACGTTCGTAGCGCGTAAACGCTGTAATTTTGGGATGATTTGGCATTTGCGCGGCTAAACGGGCAAAAGCCGTGGTGAAATTCACGTTGCCAAGGCCAAGTTGCGGCGTGTTTGAAGCGCCGCCTTCGCTGGAAGCGTGACGAACGCCAGTTTGCAAGCGCAAACTCTTGCCCAGCGCTGTGTCCATCGCCAACTGCGCGCCGGTGAGGGTGCCGCCGTTGAGGGCATCGCCAGTGCGCATCACTTCGCCATTCAAGCGCGTTTTGGTGTTCAACTTATAAGAAGCGCGCGCCGAAATTTCGCGGCGGCCATTGCTCAAAATGGATTCGGGATTGTCAAAAGCCGCGTCGCTGCGGCCCACAAACAAACGCGCTTGCATCCGTTCGCTGTTGTGCAAGAGTTCCAATTTTTTCGCGTCGCCCTTGCCCAAATTGGTATCCGTGCGCGCCCATTCGCCGAACAAAACGGTTTGCTGATTGAAGCGATAAACCGCGTTTAGCGATTGCAAGGTTGTCGGGTCTTGCGGGTTGGCATCTTTTGTCCATGCCGCGCCAACTTGAAAATTGTTGCCGATTTTATACTGGCCGTTCAATCCCCAAACGTTGAAATTCGGGCCGCCTTGGTCAACTTCGTAAGTAATGCGGATGAAAACCGGATTGCCATCGGGGTCAATTGAAGGAACCGGACGACGAAACAAAATGCCTTCGGTCAGGCCGTCAATGGAATAATCAGTGAAGCGTTCTTGGGCCGTGGTGCGCAAAATAAGGCCCGGCTGATTGCGGTCGCGCACGATGATTTCCACTTTTTCGCTGCCATCAATGGCGCCGGTTGTCAGCAAGCGATACGGGCCGGAAATGCCGCGTCCGGGAATTTCGTCAATCACGCGGCGATTATTATCGCGGGCGAAAAAGAAATTGGTCGAATATTTTTGCTTTTCGCCGTGCAATTGCACGCCGTTGAGCGAGCGCGAATAACGGCTGAGGCTGTCACTGGTTTCGGCGCCCGAAGTCAGAAAGTCGCCGTATAAAACGTAGCTTTGATTTTTGTCCACGCGCACATAAAGGCGGCTGGTAGATTGTGCGTCGAAGCCTTTAATCGAAGAATCGCCGTAAACCGGATAATATTCGTCCGGCTGAATATCGCGGAAGAGGCGCTCGCCGCTTTCCAGTTCCGAATCGTAGCGCATCGTCAGCAGATATTTGCCTTGCACGCTGCCTTTGAGAAACATCGCGCTGCGGCCTTCCAAGCGCGTCGAATTGCTTTGCGAAATTTTACGTAAATCGTCTTCAAACAAGTCGGATGTGTTGATGGGGCGCGCGCCGGACGGACGGAAGCGGAACAAATTTAATTTGGCATCCAGCACGCCGGTGGCCGTAAGCGGGCGCAGTTCCGGCACGAAGCTGATTTCGCCGGTTGAAGCCATCAATCCGCTGGAAACGCGAATCAGGCATTGGCCCGGCTCGGAGGGCGACACGAGGAGAAATTCGCCCCGCCCACCTTCGATAAATAATTGCACGCCCGGCTCGACTTCGTTGAGGTCGCGCTGCAACCACTCGCCCCGGCTGGATTCAAGCGTAATCGGCGTGCGCGCCGTAACGAAAACGCCGCGCTTGTCCACCAATTCGACACGAATTTTAATCGGCGTCAGGCCATCGGCGGGCAAAGTTTTGTCGGGCAAAAACAAGCGCAAGAGGCCCAAATCGCCGGGCGCCGTAACGCTGATTTTCACGCGCCCTTTTTCGTTGCCAAAGCTATCCAATTGCACGGCTTCGAGCGTGTTGGCGCCCGCTTCGAGGCCAACGCCAATATATTCCCACGCTTGCAACTGCTTGGCGGCCAAAGTGCTGCGTGTGCCGACGCGCGTATCGGCGAGTTCCTGCCCGTTGACAAACAATTTGAAACTGGCGCCCGCCATGCCCTTCACACGCACATTGGTTTGGCGCTGGGCCAGCGTGTCGCCGTCTTTGAGGTCAATAAAGCCGAGTTCGTTGGTGACGGTGGGCAAAATTTCTTCGAGCGGCACCGATGAGGGCAACGTCGCGGGCGACGGGGCAATCGGCAGGCCGATTTGACTGTCCAGCGGCTTGGAAAGCACATTGACATCGTTTAAACCGGCGGGAATATTCGGCGTGATATTAGTTGTTTGCAAATTGCCGCCGGTTTCCGAGTCGCGCATTCCCGGCGCGCCATTGTTGGCGACAATCGGGTTTTTCAAGCGCGTGTTGAACGAACCGCTGCCCGGATTGCCGCTGGGCGTGTAAGCAGAATTCTGGCTCGTATTGGTGGGGAAACTGCCCGGCGCGCTGCCCGCCGAAACGGTGCCGCTGGCCGGCAAAGCGCGCGGGTCGGAGGGCGTGATTTGCTGCCCGTCCGGGTTCAAATTGGCGCGCACGCCGCCGTCAATTTCCGAAATCTGTTTGGCTAAAGCGCGGCGTTTTTCCACTTGATCTAAAATCTGTGGCGTGGCGGCGATGTCGGCGAAGTTGACTTTTTGCATTTCGCCGTTTTTCAGGTCGGCAAAAGCCGAATCGCCGCGCCGTCCGTGGTTCGTCGTCAGCGGCTCCAATTGCACACCGGCGGGCAAAGTTTGCGCGTCCACTTTGACCGTATGCGTCGTAGCGCGCACGCCGTAAAGGGAATATTTGCCTTCTTGATCTGTTACCGAAAACGTGCCGTCTTCAAGCCAGATGCGCACGCCGGGAATGCCGTCTTCGCCTTTGTCCTGCACGCGGTTGCGGTTTTTGTCCACAAACACTTTGCCGAAAATAATACCGCGCGTGGTGAAGACGCCGCCGATAATTTTGACGGGCGCCGAGGCCACATTCGACTGCACTGTGCCAAAAACCGTGGCGCCGTTGGCCTGTGCGCGGTTGATATTTTCGCCCGTGGCCGCGCCGGGGCCGATTTTGGTGCGATACGAAATAATCGTTTCGGCGCCAATGGCGAAATTGCCCAAATTAAAGGTCAAACGCGGGCCGCGTCCACCCGACGGATCGGCGATGGCATTGCCGTCGCGCCGCGCGCTTTTTAATTGATATTCAAAACCACGCGGCAGCAAATCTTCGAGCGTGACATTGGTGAGTGCAAAACCTGTGGTGTTGCGCACGCGCACTTGATAATCCACCCAATCGGCGATTTCGGCTTGCCTTTTGGACGCGATTTTTTCGAGAAACAAACCCGCAGGCGGCGGGCCATCAAGCGGCACATCAAGCGTGACGGTGCCGGTTTGAATCGTCACTTGAAACGGGCCACCATAGGAGCCGGAAATATCAATAACGCGTCCCGGCGGCAGCGAACCGGGCGGCACTTGTGAAGGAAAAGTGAAGCCCGCTGGCGGCTCAATAACCAGACGATAGGTGCCCGGAATAATTTGCGGGAATTGAAACGCACCATCGGGGCCGGTGATAACAGTGGCTGATACAACCGTGACGCCATCGAAATCCAAAACGCGGGCTGGGCCTCCGGCATTGCCGCCGTTGCTGACGCCATTGACATCAATTAAAGTGACGCGCGCGCCTTGAACCGGCAAATTGGTGCGCGAATCGAAAACCACGCCCAGTGGGTCAATCAAGATAATGGCGACGGCATCGGCTTGTCCGGCGCAATCGCTCAGGCGCGCAGTGAGCGAATCGTCAGCGCGGATGGACAAACTGTTATCTGCCGGGTCAGCCGCGCCATTATTGGTTGGCACCGAAGGCAAAACGCGAAAAATGCCGGTGTTCGGGCCGGTTTCGGTGGCAAGGCGCGCGATGGAATCGCCAGTGAGCAGTGAGCGAATCGTGATGGTAATTTGCTCAATGCGCGTCGGGTCTTGGTTGCACGAAGCGGCGGTGCCTTGCACGAAAAGCGGGCGTCCTAAGCCGGTTACTGTAGTGGGGCGCGCGAAATTATCGTCTGTATAATACGAAATCGTTGGCGGCACACGCGGCAGTGTCACTTGAACGGGGTTGGACGGCGTTTCGAGGCGCTGATTGGTAAATGACTCGGCGCCAAATAAAACCGCCGTGTTGCTGATAATGCCGCTGGCGTTGGCATTGGCGCGCACGCGCAGCGTCAGGCGCACTTCGCCACGCGGCGGATAGATGACTAATCCGGCAGCGATGGCATCCACGCTGCCAAGCGGCGGCGGTGTAGTGACATAGGTGTGCAGCGGATCGCCAATGCGATGATAAAGTTTGATGGCCGTGCCGGGAACGGCGAAATCAATCAGCGTGGTGTTGGCCGGAATGACATCGCGCAAAACCACAAGCGCGCGGTTTTGGCCGTCAACAATCGTTGGAATGCCAACCGGCTCAATGGCGCCGAGGCTTTGCGACAACACGCTGAAAACTATTTCTTCGCCGGGCGCTGAATTCAACTTTTGCACGGCTTTGCTTACGCGCAGCGACACGCCGGGCACGGTTTGAATGGTATCGGTGTTAAATTCGCGGGCGCCTTGCGTCAGGCTGATGGCCGTAATGCGCACTTGCGCCGATTGTCCAACGGGCGCGGTAGGTGGGACAGTGCCAACAACGAGCAAATCAACGAATTCGTTGGGCGCTAAAGCAATACGGTCATTGGCGCTGAGTTCGGTTTCGCCCGGATCAAGCTGTCCGTTGCTGTTAGCATCGCGCAAAACGCGCAAGTCCGTCAAATCGTAGCCATCGCCCGCGAGATTTGCCACGATAACCGAATAATTCGTGGGCGTGTTGCCGGTATTGGTCAGGCGATGAGGCAAAGTCACTGAGGCGCCCGGCGGCACTGTTACATTTTGGTCACTGGTAAGAAGCAGGGCTTCTTGCGGCAGAATGGAAATTTGAACTTCGTTGGAATCAATGGAAAAAAATTCTTCGCCGCTTTGATAAGTCGCTGTGGCTTTGTTGTTTACGAAACTGCCCGCCTGCGGCACTTGAGCGCGCACCACGCCACTGGCGAAAAAGCTCAATAGTAGGGCAGTCAGCAAGAAAAAGCGAGTCACGCGGGTGCGCATTATGTGTTTTGTTCTTACTAAAAAGTAAATTTTGAAATTTAGGGTTAAGGGAGCGAGGCAAATTTGATTTTGCCTCGCTCCCTTGTGCTAACGGAAGAAACCGAAGTTTTAGCCGTTGATCGTCACGCCAAAGGTAATCACAGCCGATTGGCCGGGATTGAGCGTGCCGATGTTGAATCGCAATGAGCCAGCGGCGTTATTAGCGGGCGTCGCACCATTGGCGCCTGTCGCAGCCGTAAAAGCTCCACCATTGACCGAGAAGCCGCCAACGCCTGTGATGGTATTGGTGCCGTCGCCGATGTTATAGGTGGTGAAAGTCGGTGTGGCGTCATTGACAACCACGTTGGTCACTGGCGCGCTACCCGTATTGGTTACCACAATGCGATAACGCACAATGCTGCCGGGCAGGGCGGTTTGGCGGGCCTGCGTGAACGGGCCGCCATTGACCGATTGGAATTTGTCCACTTTCAGGTCACCCGAAACCACGGTGGTGGTGTCAGTGGCCGTATCGGTGGAAACGCCATCTGTGCCAGTGATGGTCGTCACGTTGACCGAACCATCGGAAGCGCCCGCCGGAGCGAAGACGCGCACGAAGATGGGAATGCTGACGCCGGGTGCCAGCGAGGGAATCGTAGTCAGTGGGATCGCGGCTTCGGCGGGATCAAGGATGCCGTTGTTGTTGGTGTCCTGATAAATCACGCTGGTGAAGCCGGGCTGCGTGTTGATTCCGGTCAGCGCCACATTGGTCAACGTGGTGTTACCCGTGTTGGTGACTGTGTGCTGATAGGTAATCGCGCTGCCTTGGAAGACCTGGCCGGTGTTATTCGGTTCAACGCTGATGCCATTGACCGGATTGACCGTTACGCGATCATGAATAATGTCGGCGGAACCCGTCGTTGGCGAAATGGAACGGAAGAACAGTTCCACGTTGCCCGGCGAAGCGTTGGCCGGAATCGTGATGCGCGCCGTGAGGTTAGCCGAAGCGCCGGGCGCCAAAGTGCCGGTATTGGTGACAACTGCGCCAGTGGAATCCACGAAGACAACCGTGAAGCCAGCAGGTAGGCCAACCGGTGGTGAGAAGACAGCCGTGTTCGACACTTGCAAATTGTAGTTGTCGGGCACAGGGCCGGTATTGACGACCACGACAGGAATCGTCACCGTCGCGCCGGGGTTGCCAGTGACTGTTGTCACGGGAGCCGCTTCAGGGCCAGCCCCTGTTCCTGCACCAGCCGCATTCCGAATGTCCACGCTGGCCGCAGTAATAGCGGTTAAGGTGTCCGTTGCCGGATCGCTCACTGACGGATTATTGGTTGACGTGGCGATCTTGTTAATACTGAAGGGGCCGCCAGTCGCTGGGCCGGGTAGTGTCACTTGTAACACTACATTGTAAGTGCCGCCAGCCAAAACGGGGCCGGTATCGGGGATGCCGTTGCCGTTTGAGTCAAGTAGCGGTGTTACGCCATCGCTTTGATACAACTTGTAAGATGAGCCAGCCGGGAAGGTCGAAGCCGCCGTATTCAGCGTGATGTCGAAGGTGTCGGTGCCGTTGCCCGTGTTGGTCAACAAGTTGGAGAATGTTACCACGCCGCCTTGCGGGACGGTCGCCACTGTTTGTCCATCGAAGGTTACGCCTGCATTCTGGGTGATGGTGAAAATCACCGTGTTCGACGTGCCGTTTTTGTTCGGTGTGGCACCGTTGTTATCGTCGTCGTAGCTAAAGTTCGCCGTGTTAGGAATTGTGCTGGGCGGAACGTTGGCGTTCACGTTCACTTGGAACGTGACGCGTCCTGTGGCACCAGCGGGAACTGTGGCAACGACGGCTGTAACAGTGCCAGCCGCGAAGCTGTAATTGATGCCTGCTGGGTCGCCGCCTGCCGGATCAGTCAGTGGCGTGGCGCCCGAAGCGCTCCAACGTCCCGAACCGGCCACATAAGTCATACCGGTGGGCACTATGTCGGTCAATTGCAACGCTGTCGCTGCTTGGTTGCCGGTGTTGGTATAGGTCAAGGTATAAGTGCGTGGGCCGCTGGGCGAAGCGCCTTGCCCCACGTCAATGCTCTTGACCACATTGATAACCGCGTTGACCGAAACCGTAACGGTATCCGTATTGGTGACAGTCACCGTATTATCAAAACCGCTGGTCGCTCTTACCAGAACGTTGGCCGTTTGGCCTGCTGTGGCCGTCGGCGGCACAACACCAGCGACAACGAACTTAAAGTTGGCGCCAGCAGCCAATGGGCCGGTTGAGGTAATCGGCGTGTTATTGTCTGGCACACCATTGCCATCGGCGTCGGCATACATAACCGGCACGATGTCGAAGTTGTCTCCGCCCTGATCAACCACAGTCAGCCCGATGGTGTCGGTGCCGTTGCCATTGTTGACAACCGTGTGCGGAAAGTAAATCGGGCTACCGGGAGCCGCGATTTTGGAGTTGTTCGCCGTTAAACTGATAGCGGCGACTTGCTGCACTGTCGTTTGCACAGTGTTCGATGTGGCAGTGCGCGTGACATTGGAGCCATCCGTATAGGTGGCGGTGGCTTGGTTTCCAATAACAGAGTTAGCCGGTGGCGGCGTCTGAGCGCGGACTGCGCCGCTAAATGCACACAAAAAAACCGCTACAGCGAAGATCGTCAGTAACGGCTTGAATTGTTGCAGGATGCGGCAAAAATTGCTTTGCGTCATGTTCACTCTCCTTTGAGTGGGGGAAATGGCACTGCGAAACTACAAAAACGAAACGTCAAAATTACTGTCTTACGACGGGATTGGGCGAAGGTTTTCGTGGTCAAATCTGCTTACGCAACCTCGCTTCACAAACCGCTGCTGTCGCAGAGCGATAAAAGAGGCGAAGTTTTAGCGGCCCGCCTCCTTTCCCACCGTGACTGTCTCGGCGGACTTGGACGCAGATTTAACAGGCCCCAAAACGCGGACGCGGGCGAAGACCGTGACTTTTTTGCCAGCGGCCAGTTCGCTTATGCTCCAACGCAGGGCGCGGTATTGGCTAAGAGGAATTAGTTCGACTTTGGTGCTGCCGTCAGCGCTTTTGCTAACGCGCTTAAGAGGCAGCGAAGCGAAGGTTTTGCCGTCGGTGCTAGCTTGCGCATCATCCGGCAGAGCGCTGCCCGACACGAATTCCATGCCACCGGGAATCGGCAGCGTGGCGGCTAAATTTTTCACGCTTTGCGTGCCATTGTTGGCATAGCGCGCCTGATATTCGATGGTTTCGCCCGGCTTGATTTTATCGGCGGCTGCCAATTCGTCTTTTTCGCCTTTGGCGACGATTTTATAAGCCGTCAATTGCACATCAACCGGCCCTTTGCCCGCTTGTGCCCACAGAACACTGGTGCAACCAATTCCTGCCAAAAATCCAATAGCACACGTCAAAGTGCGGCCTCGTGCAAGAAATGGCTTGTTGAGATTTTTCATGAAACTCCTTTTGTCTTTTTGCCCTGTGACACCAGCATTGCCTCATAATTTGCGAGGTAGTAGGTGCAAACAACTTTTCCCATTATAACCTGAATACCGGTTTTTGAAACAATATCTCTTCGAGTATTTTTGGCCAATTATAGATTTTTTTGCAATTGCAAATTGCAATGAAATATCAATATATTGTGCTGTGAAAAGAATTGAAGGCCGTATGTTGTGGTTTTTGCATAGATGTTTTAGTATGATAAAACTGGATTTCAGTGGTGAAGCGAGAAAGCGCGGTTAAAATTAACGCATTCTTCACATCACCGTAATCGAATTCGAGCAAAATAAAGTGTCGGTAGGATTTGCAGAAGATGCAGGAGAAACCCGTCATGTCACAAACAATGGCCCAAAACGCCCGTCAGAACAACCACTCAAACAGATTGCACCGAGCTTTTACGCTCATTGAACTCTTGGTCGTCATAGCGATAATAGCGCTCCTCGCGGCCATTCTGTTTCCCGTTTTCGCCCGTGCTCGTGAAAATGCGCGCAAATCAAGTTGTCTGAACAATTTGAAGCAGATTGGCCTTGGCTTTCAGCAGTATTCACAAGACTATGATGGCATGACGCCCGGTTCCAGTAGCACTGGTGGTAATGCCTCGTGGCCGAGTTTGTTGATGCCTTACGTTAAAAGCGAGCAAATTTTCGCGTGTCCTTCGGGCACAACCTCTCCTGCCATTCGCAGCGATGTGATGCCCGCTTCAACGCGTGCTTATTGTGGCACTACTTCCAATGGCGATGGTTCAGCAACGGCGGAGAGGAAGTTGAATTTGGGCCTGTCTTATGGCGTTAATGCCATCACGGTGACCGCAACGTCTAACTTCACTACACCGGGTTTCACAGGGACAACAAGCGCACCGGGCGCAAATGGGCCAAAGTGCGGTTATGTAACGCCCGGCAACACGACTACTGTTGGTTTAGCGGACAGTGACGTTGAAGACCCGGCGGGCACAATCCGCGCTTTCGATTCGATGGCCGGCAGTGTTGGTGCCACAGATTGCAATCACGGCAATTCAATTCGCGCCATCAGTGCCGAAGATCGAACGGATCGCACTTTAACAGATACGGCTTCCAAAGTAGCACGGCGCCATTTTGAGGGTTTTAATGCCATGTATGGCGACGGACACGTTAAATATTACGTTAAGTGGGGCACAACCAAGGCTTCCGACTGGACAATTCAGCGCGATAATCCCGACGGCACACCGAAATAAGATTTGTAAAAACCGCAGACAAAGAGCAGAAAACAACTTGTTTTCTGCTCTTTGTGTTCTAAGTAGCACAATGAATCTGAAATTTTATTTATTGACACCGCTGTTTTTGGCATCTTTTGCTCAAGCACAAACTAAAATCGGCGCGGTGCAAGGTGTGGGAGCTAAATCGCCGGTGACGGGCAGAACCGTCGAAATTGAAGGCGTTGTGACGGGCGATTTTCAAGATGCCGACCAATTGGGCGGCTTTTTTATGCAAGATAACGGCGATGGTGACGAAGCCACTTCGGACGCCATTTTCGTTTATGCACCGTTAAACCGCGCCGATTCTGTTGATGTGCAAGCCGGAAATTTCGTGCGCGTGAGCGGCATCGCCGAAGAATACAGCGGCCAAACGCAAATCGGGCGTCCAAAAGTGCAAGCGGTAGTGGGCGTTAAAGTCAAGCAACCGCAGCCAGTAGTTTTAAAGTGGCCGCTGCCCGTCGGCGTTTCGGCGGAGCGTTACGAAAGTATGCTGGTGACCTTGCCGCAGTCTTTGACCGTAACCAGCAATTACGAACTGGCTTCTTACGGTTCGCTCACACTGTCGGCGAACGGACGCTTGTTTGTGCCGGGAGCGATGGGCGGCGATAAAAACACGGAAAGCGCGATGGCGCAGGAAAATACGCGGCGCGCTTTGGTTTTGGACGATGGACGCAGCAAACGCGGCTCGAAACCGGTGCCATATTTAAATGCAGAGGGCACGCGGCGTAGCGGCGATACTGTGGCGAATTTGACAGGGATTTTAAGCGAATCCTTTGAAGCGTATCGCATTCAACCAACCGTTGAACCGCAAATTACCGAGGCTAATCCGCGCCCACCTTTGCCGGCTGTTGGCGGCACTTTGAAAATCGCTTCATTCAACTTGCACAACTACTTTACGACGCTCAAACGCAGCGGAAACGAAGCGCGCGGCGCGGAAAGCGGGCCGCAATTAGCACGTCAAAGTGCCAAATTGCTGGCGGCTGTGCGCGCCATGAATCCTGATATTTTAGCGTGCATCGAAGTAGAAAATAATGGCGAAAGAACCGTGCTGGACTTTTTAAGCAAACTCAACGCAGTGACAGAGAATGCTTACGCGTCCGTTGGCGCCCCCGCCACTGGCATAGGCGCCGATGAAATTCGCGTGGCGCTGTTTTATAAAAAAGACAAAGTCACACCGCGCGGCGAGGCAAAATCAGATACAACGCCTATTTTTGATCGCCCGCCGCTGGCGCAAAGTTTTTCAACTCCAAATGGCGCGGTTTTCACTGTTATTGTCAATCATTTTAAATCGAAGGGCAGTTGCCCCGAAAACGGTGATATAGACGAGGG
>JANMKN010000064.1:0-2582 GCA_031372065.1 Abditibacteriaceae bacterium
CCCCAACTCCTGCTTCCAACCGCGAATTTCGTACCTTTTTTTGTAGTTTTTTTTGGGTGGGATTTTGGTCTTTGGGAAATTCAGACACGTATCATGTTGCCAAAAGACCAAACCCCCACAACTAAAAACCTACATAAAATGGAACTACTTTCGCGTTTGCAAGCAGAATTTGGCGAAGCAGTTTCGCCGCGTCCTGCAGATGCAAACGATGCGGTGGACGACGTGCAACCGCAAGCCATCGCCGCGCCGCGCGATGAAGCAGCGGCGCAAGAGTTGGTTCACTTTTGTGGGCGCGAAAATATAGCATTTGTGCCGCGCGGCGGCGGCACAAAATTGCACATCGGTGCGCCGCCTTCGCGCTGTGATTTGATTATCTCGACGGAAAATCTCACGCAGATTTTCGACCACGACGAAGGCAACGCGACGGTGCAAGCCGGCGCGGGGATTTCGCTGGCGAATTTAGATGCCGAAATGAGAAAACTCGGCCAATTTGTGCCGCTTGAAGGTAAAAATGCCGCGACGCTCGGCGGCACCATCGCCACGAATCATTTCGGTGGCTCAAAATTAAAATACGGAGCGCCGCGCGATTTAGTAACAGGCTTACACGCCGTTTTAAGCGATGGGCGTTTGGTAAAAGCAGGCAGCAAAGTTGTTAAAAATGTCAGCGGCTACGATTTAAATAAATTATTTATCAGCTCGTTCGGGAATTTAGGATTGATTACCGAAGTCACGATTCGTTTACGGTCAGTGCCGGAATGCACGGTAATATGTGAGACAATGGGTTTTGTGAGTGAAAGTGAAGATTTGGCATGGCAGATAATGAATGGGCCGTTTGAGCCAGTAGGTTTAGAAGTAGAAGAAAATTTATGGGTTAACGTAGGGCGTGTTTATTTTGAAGGTAGCAAATTGGGTGTCGAAAAGCAGCTATCGAAATTACCTGCGTTAGATGCACAAAAAGTTCCTCCCGTTTTTAAAACTCCTTGGGAATTACGAGTTCATTTGCCAATTCAATCTGCTTCTTTAGAATGGCGCAATTCAATCGTAGCGAGCGATGATAACCATATTATTTGGCAGCCAATTCTGGGAGTCGTAAGAATTTACTGCCGCACGGGAACCCCCGACGTTGCCGCACTACGCAACGAAGCTGAAAAACTCGGTGGTTTTCTCATTGTGGAAAGGGCGCCGATTGAAGTGAAAACGCCCGATTTAATTTGGGGCAAGCCGCGCGGCGATTTTGCGTTGATGCAGAAACTGAAACAATCGTTTGATGCCGCCAATGTCTGCGCGCCGGGGCGCTTTATCGGTGGTTTGTAAGGGCATGGCAGGCGACTCCTGTGGCAGGCTGAACATTATCCCAATCTCGGCAAACACAGGAGCCTTCCCGATGAACAGACACAGCTTGTGCAGGATGTCGCCCAGACAGCGGCGGCGCGCAGTGGTTGGTGCCAACGTCAACGCAAACTGAGCGGTGCCGCTTTGGTGCAGGCGTTAGCGCTGGGCTTTTCAGCCGAGTGCAGAGTCCGAATCAGTTTGAAAAGTCCTCCCTCTCCCCGCAGGGGAGAGGGATTAAGTTCCGAGTTTTTAAGCAAATTCTCACTTCGGTTTAGGCTCATTATCGAGCGAACGCCATAAATACCAGCTTGCCACGCTGCGAAACGGCTGCCACGGCTCGGCCAAAGCGCGAAACTCCTTTGGTTTGGGCGCTTCGTCGAGATCATACAGCTTTTTAGCCGCCATACGCAGGCCCCAATCGTCCACCGCCAAGACATCGGGGCGGCGCAGCGAAAAGATTAGGAACATTTCCGCCGTCCATCGCCCGATGCCGCGCACCGGCAGCAAGGCCGCGATGATTTCTTCGTCCTCCATCTTCGCCAGCTTTTGTGGCGCGATAAGTCCCTCGTCAAAATGCCGCGCCAGATCGCGCAGCGCCAACATCTTATTGCCCGAAAGTCCCGCGCCGCGCAATGTTTCGTCTGGCAAATTTAAAATCGTTTGCGGCGACGGAAAGGTGCCCTCCTCGCCGAGTGCCTCCACGCGCTTGCGAATGGCCCGCGCCGCGTGCGTCGAGATTTGTTGACTGATGATCGAAGCCGACAGCGCCAGCCATGCATCCGGCTCGTGCCGCATTTGCGGGGCACCGTGCTTGGCAATCACTGCCGCCAACTTTTCATCGCAGGAAAGCAAATGTTTATACGCCGCGCGTTGGTAGGCGGGGGTTAAAAGGGAAATCTTAGGCATAATTAGGAACTATTGATACGTCATTTTCTACTTGCGATACGTTGTAGGCCGGTTAAAACCGACCTCTGCTGAAGCGAAGGCCACCTTCGTGGCCTGAGAATCGAGGTTTAGAGCCTGCGAAGGCAGGCTTTGCTCCTCCAGACGCCGGTTTTAACCGGCGTTACACGTTGTAGGCCGGTTGAAACCGGTCTCTGCCAAAGCTAAGAGTCTGTCTTCACGCTTTCAAGAAAAAGTGTTCCAGAGTGCGGCGAACGCTGATTACGGCAGAAATTCGGCAAAAATAGCAGAAAAATAGAAAGAAAAGTGGATGCAAGCAGCGAAATCGTTGAGAGAAGAACCGTCCT
>JANMKN010000112.1:0-7784 GCA_031372065.1 Abditibacteriaceae bacterium
TGGGTTTGTGTGCGCGGCTTTCTTGAAGTCGCGGCACATTTTAAGTAATCTCAGGCTATGAATTATCAGGATTACATCACAATTGAGCCGGACAAACGGGGCGGCAAACCGTGCATTCGCGGGATGCGAATTACTGTCTATGATGTTCTTGACTATCTGGCATCCGACATGACAGAAGGAGAGATTTTAGAAGACTTCCCCGACCTGACGCATGAGGACATTCGAGCTTGTCTCTCTTTTGCGGCTGACCGCGAGCGAAAGCTGTTCATAATCGCGGCATGAAACTTTTGTTTGACCAGAATTTATCGCATCGGCTGGTGCGTCTGTTGGCTGACATCTACCCAGATTGCCAACACGTCCGCAATATTGGGATGAAAGAAGCGCCAGACACACAAGTTTGGGACTTCGCTCGGAGCAACGGTTACGCGATTGTTTCCAAAGATTCTGATTTTCATCAACGCAGTTTATTGCTCGGCTTTCCACCAAAGGTCGTTTGGGTGCGCTTGGGCAACTGCTCAACAAAAGCTGTCGAGCAAATTCTTCGCGCTCACTTTGAAGATGTCAGTTCCTTCGAGACTGATGAGGCAGCAACCTTCCTCATCTTGTCGTGAAAGTCCTCAAACAAACAGCCAAACAAGAGACTATGGTGACAACAAAACCAGAGTGTCTACGGCTTTTCTTTCACGACAGGGATGATTTCTTTGTCGAAGCCGAGGCCTTTCCAACTGAGCGCCAAGCTGCCGGGGCCGGGGCCTTGGCAGTAATCAAGACGAATATCGTGCAAGCCCGCTGAAAGATGCAACGCCTCGCTGTTATGCGTGCTTGGTTGTTGAATTTTCCACGCTTCAAGAATAGGTTTGCCGTCAATCCACAGGCGCCCACCGTCGTCGAGACGGTCTAACGAAAACACATAATCGCCTTCGCTTGACACTTGCACTTTGCCATAAAAACGCGCGCTCCAATAGGTCGGGCGAATGCCCGCGCCGGGCGATTTCTGATTGGGCCACGCGAAATCAATGCTCTTCACCGATTCGGTAAAGATTGGCTTGCTGAAGGCTTTCCATGCAATGGGTTTATTCAGCATTTCATCTTTGAAAGCGCCGCCGTCCGAGTCCTGACAAAACGTGACACGCATTTGCATCAGGCCGCGCACCACAGGTTTCGCTTCGGCCATTTGAAGGGGCGCCGCTTTCAACTCCGGTGCGAATAATTTAGCGATACGATTATCAGCGCTCCGCAAAGCAAAGGCGCGCACTTGATATTCGCTTTCCGGCGCGTTGCCATCGAAACCCATTTTCTGATATGGATCGCGCGGCAGATTGCCGAGAAAGATTTCGTCCACTTTCAACTCGTTGGCTTCAGGATAAAGCGCCTTGAATAGCGCGGCCAAATCAAGCGAAACGTTATGCCACTCATCATCGGCGGGCGTTGGCGCGGCGCCGAGAGATTTAATCTCCTCCCGTTCGTTGTCAGAAGTCGGGCCACTTAAACGAATCGAATGCAGTTTGTCGCGCGCTTTAAGATACAAATTGACGGCTGTGTGCGGCGCGATGCGGCAATCGAATGAAAGTTTAGAAGTTTGAAATACATCGAACGATTCCAATTGCGGCGCGATGGAAAACTCGCCGCCCCCGTTGGACGCAGTGGCGCGCACCGCCAACTCGGCGGTAGGTGTTGGAACGGCTGCGACTTGCACTGTTTTGTCATCGCCGCGCGCTTTCCACGGCATCTTTTCAACCGGCGTCGCGGGCGCAAATGTCGCTTCACGCAACGGCGGCAAAACCGATTGCACGCCGGTTTCCTTTTCGTAATAAATCGTGGCGCGCGCGATCATCATACCGTTTCCGGCTGTCCACAAACCAATATGCTTTCCGGGCAACGGATTTTTATCACGGTAAGTCAAAGCCAATTTGCCGTCTATAAAATACGAAAACTCATCGCCTTTTTTCTCGACGCGCAAGTGAAACCATTTATGATGCGCCTGACCGTGATATGGCATGGGCAACAAAACTTCTTTAGTTTCAGCCACAGTTTTGTTGCCGCGCAAAATGCGCGTAGCGGTGTTATTCCAACCGCCGAAAATGAAACTGTAACCACTGGCCGGGTCGTCGCCATCGCCACCAAGAGTGATATTCATATCGCGCGGATGATTGTAGTAAGGCGGATTATCGTTATCCATCTGGCAGGCGGCAAAAACATCAATGGTGTAATCACCCGCGAATTCGCGTTTGTTCCACAACGTCGCCAAATTATCGCTTTTGCCGCCATACCAAGCCCAATCTTTGGTGCAAAGCCAACGACTGCTGATGTCCCATTCACCGCGATTGGCAATCCAGTCAGTCGGTGCGCGATAAAAGGTGTAATCATGCACTTGTGCGCCTTCGGCGTGCGCGTTTTCGCGTTCGATGCGCGCATTTTGGGCGCTGAAAGCGACGCGGCGACCATTTAGGGGCTGTTTATCTTGAAAAACGACCTGCAAATCGCCTGCGGAGCCACGAATTTCATTGCCGATGCGCTGCAAAGTCAAATCGTAATCGGCTTTGTTGACTTCGAGTTGTGCTTCTTTTTGCGGCTTGCCATCGCGCAACAAAACGGCTTTGAAATGCTTGTCATCGGGCCGCGTTATTTCCAAAGAATAGCCGTTGCCGGGCGATTCGCCATCGCCATTGAGAATCAGTTTTGCTTTGCCATTGGGCGATAAGCCGCTGATGTGCGCAGTCACATGATGGTCGCCGAAAAAGGTGCCGCGATGCCAGAAAGTTTGCGCGCCCTCTTTGTTGACTTCTTTCCATTCGCTTTTCACACTGGCCCAGTTCGACATGGATTCTTCTTTGGTGAACTGCGGGCTAATCAGAATCTGCTGAATTTTTTCCGTGGCTTCGCGGTTGTCATGACCATAAATAAACACATCATCAAAAACGGTGGCGCCGCCGTTTTCGTAAAGGCCGGCGCGGCCCTGACCGAATAAATTAGTTTTCGTTTGCAACACGATTTGGTCGTCAATCAAAGCTGTAAAAACGTCGTTTTCCACGCCCGCCGCGATACGATACCATTGCTTGGCGCGATAGCCGCCCGGCGCCGAAGCGATAAGCGCGGCTTGCCCGTTCCACACGCGCCACAATTGCTTTTCATTGCCGCGAAAGCGCCCCTTTGCCACGCCGCCGAGCCATTTAAAAAGCAGATAATTCTTGTCGTCTTGATAATAAACGACAAGTCCCACCTCGCCATTTTCCATCGGGCGCACGGCTGATGAAACAGTGTAGTCATTCCAGAACCAGCGCCCCGCTAACGAAATGGCCGCATCGCCTTTGCCCGAATAAGTAAAGGCGTTCGCCACGCGGATCGGATTGGCGGCAGCGTTTATTTTCCACTCGCCATGCGCCGTTTCCCACGAGTGCGCCTCGCTGTTGTTCATGCGCATGAAATCGTCGGCAAAGTAAATCGGCTCAGTCGGTTGCAATTGCGCCTCAGCGAAAGCAATATCGGCGGACGCTTGCAAGGCGGCGCTGCCTGCGAGTTCGCCCAAGTTTTCTTGCTGCAAAAGCACGCGCCCGCCATAAAGCACCGCGAGTTTCCCAGTGCGCCATTGCACCACCATTTTGCTGCCTGCGACTGTCGGCGCTTCATAGAATTTCTGCACTCGCGCCAGCACTTTGCCCTGCCCGTTATCTACACGCGAAAGGCGCATTTCATCGGGCGTGATTATCAAAGCCAAATAATGCGAGGACGATTTTTGATAGCCCAAAAGCACTTTGGCGGGCGCGAAGTTGGCCGCGCTTTTTCCCTCGCGCTTGACCACAAAGCGCAAATCGAATTGCGTTTCGACATCTTCGACAATTTGAATTTTTGACGTAACTTCCTGCGCGAGGGCGGGTTGCGGCGTGACGGCTGAAAAAGCGGACAATAAGCAGCCAAGCAAAGCTGCGGAAAGAAAAGGTTTCATGTGAACGGGCAATTAAAGCGAACATCCGGCAACAACGGCGCGCCGATTTTTCTTTTGGAGCGTGCAAAAGCGTCGGGGTTTCGTAACTTACGCAAATTGCTGCGCTTAAACCGCTTTTCATAGCAAAAACAACACCGCTTTGATAAATCGAACAGCGCGGCGCGAAGTCTAAGTGTGCTGTTATGCTTCCCTTTTTTCGTCGTTTTTTCAAGTTGTTCTTGCTTCTTTTGGCCGTTCCTTGCGCGATAATTCCAGGCCACGCCGCCATGCAAAAACGCTGGCTTTTCGTGTGGCGCGACATGAGCAGCCCAACGGAAGTGGATCGCATGATGGCGCGTTTTCCACAGGCGCAAGCCGCTGGCTATAACGGAGTGGCGTTTTCGTATAACATTCCGCCTGCCAAGGCGCCGGAATTGAAAACTGCTGCCGCGAAATATGGTCTTGCGCTGATTCCGATTGTGATGGGCAATTCGCATGACCGCAATTATATGGAAGGCGTGCTTTCCAAAGACGCACTATTTGTGGTGAACGGCAAAACCGCGCATTTGCAGCCCGATAATCCAACGCGCGTTCTCAATGCTGACTTTGAAGATGTGCGTGATAATCACTTGGCCAAGTGGAGTTTTCAAGACGACGAAGGCGTCACGACTTTTGCCGACCACGACGTTTTTCATGGCGGCAAAACATCCTTGCGCATGGAAAATGTCGGCAAAAATGAAGCGCGTCATTGCCGCATTATGCAGCCGTTAAAATTGCAGCTGCATCGCCAATATCGCATTTCGTTTTGGCTGAAATCCGAAAATCTATCGCCTGCTGATCCCGAAGTCAAAATTCTCTCCAAAGACACCACGCGCCAACTCAGTTTTCAAACGTTTCATACCGAGCGCACGCAGGATTGGACGCATTATGATTTGGTTTTCAACAGCTTCGATTACAGCGAAGCGAATCTTTATCTTGGCTCGTGGTATGGCAAAGACGGCAAGATGTGGTGGGACGATTTTTCCATCGAAGAAATCGGTTTAGTCAACGTTTTGCGCCGTCCCGGTTGCCCTGTTTCAGTGCGTGGCGAAGACGGCACGACTTACGAAGAAGGCCGCGATTTTGAAAAAATCGTTGACCCACAACTGCATCCGTGGCGCGCTTATCACGAGCCGCCGCTCCTTAAAATCACGGCCAATTCGCGCATCGCGGACGGCGCGAAATTGCTCGTTAGTTACTATCATTCGATCATCGTTTACGAAGACCGCCTCACCAGTTGCATCAGCGAGCCGAAGATTTTCGAGGAGTGGCGCGAGGAAGTGAGACAGGCCAACGATCTGCTGCATCCGGCGGGCTTTTTGATGTCGCACGACGAAATGCGCGTCATGAACCATTGCGCGCTGTGCCAGAGCAAAAACATGACGCCCGGCGAATTATTAGCCGAAAATGTGCATAAAGCCGCACAAATTATCCGCGACATTCGGCCCGATGCGGAAATCTGGGTCTGGAACGATATGTTTGACCCAATGCACAACGCCGTTGATAATTTTTACGCCGTCAACGGCACGCTCAAAGGTTCGTGGAAAGGTCTGGATAAAGATGTCGGCATTATGAACTGGCACGGCGGTTTGAAAGGCAAAAACTCCCAATTCTTTGCCGATTTGGGCCTTAAACAAATGCTGTCCGGCTATTACGACAGCGATGACGATGGCGCCGCCATTGCCGAGTGGATTTCCAACACCAAAAACGTGCCCGATATCGTCGGCGCTATGTATACGACATGGGAAGACAAATACGGCGCGATGGACAAATGGGCACAAAAAGCGTGGGGCGGCAAAACACCTTAGCTACATTTGAGTAATACGTTATCCCTCACCCCGACCTCCTGTCCAGAGGGCCAATCAAAAAGCCTCCCGCAATTTTGCGGGAGGCTTTTCGATACTGAGATTCAACTAATTAACGTCGGCTAAAATCCAGACTTTCAACCGGCGAGTGCCTTGGCGGTTCATTTCACCCACGGAATCAAACGCCAAGTCAATGTGATTGCCTTTGATGGCGCCGCCGGTGTCGCACGCGAAGCCGTAGCCATAGCCTTCGACGTAGAGTTTGGTGCCCAGAGGAATCACACGCGGGTCAACGGCAATCGCGCCACGCACAGCGGCTAAACCAGTTGCGGTGCGCGAACCGCCGCCGATAGAGCCTTCATGAGCCGAATAGCCAGTGCATAACATTGTCATGCACTTAATAGGACGCAAAGAGGTGCTACCTGCAACCTGCACTTGCCGGTCACGCGGCGAACCGCCACGGGCGCTTAATTGGCGTTCGGCTTGATAAGCGCGGGCATAGCGATTGTGATAGGGAATTCTGCGGGGCAAAAAGCGGGCATCGGTGCCCAGTGCGACAGTTTTGTCTTGCGCAGGCGTTGTTACTTTGCGCAACATTTCGCTTTTGTGAACACGTTTGCCACCGACATAGACAACTTTGTCGGTGATGGTGACAATGCCGGACTTGCCATAAGAAGCGAGTTGTTCGCGGCCCGGAGCGAGTTTGGTGGTCAGTTCGACTTTGAAGCCGGGCGCGATGTTTTCGGTGCGCGTTTCCAGCTTTTCGCGCACCGTTTCGATGCACACTTTCAAGTTGTCGCTGACTTTGGTGGCGTTTGCATTGGGCCAAACGCGATCAAGTTTTTCAAGCACGAGGCCGCCTTCTTTGAGGGCGGCGCCAAGAGTCTGCGCCTCTTTTGCGTCCAGAGTGCGCGCTTTTCCATCCACTGTGAGAGTAAGTTTCACAGTGCGAACAGAAATGGAAGCCGGTGATGGTGTGTCTGTAGCTGCGTTGTTAGTGCCGGGGGAAGGTTTGGCACTGTCTGTAGCGGATGTTGCTGTAATGGTGTCTGCGTTGTTTGCTACTTTTGCTGTTTCGACTTCTTGACTGTCAGCTTGGGAAGAATTTCCAAACTGGCAAAACACGCCTACGATTAAAGTTCCGGTTAAGAAAATCCATCGCAATTGCGTGTTGACCGCGTGGCCGGTAACGAAAGGTTTAGTCCAGTTGGCACTGGCGTTTTCGTTTCCAGAACGCGATTTCGGTGCGGTAAATGGCACCAGGCATCGCCTCCTTGCAATTCGATTTGTCCCGCGCGGCGCCGAATTCACGCCGACGTTACAACATCTCTTACAACGTTGAAATTTTTTGTTATGCCACAAGAAAACAACTAAATCACATAACAAAATGGCGATCCGTTGGAATCGCCACCACAAAGTAAGCCAGTTGCACGACACAACGTCAAGCAAAACTGGCTATAACAGCATTCAACAAGAGAGCGGAACGGCGCGAATTAGCCTTGAGGCGCTTTGGTTGCGGCCTTGGTGTGGATCGTTTTTACGGCGCTTTTCTTCGATTTCGCGGCTTTGGTTTTGGCGATTTTTGGTTTTGCCACAGGCTGTTTGCTCATCGTTAGCAATTCGGGCACCGTTACGAAACGATAGCCTTGCTCGCGCAGTCTGGCGATGATCGTTGGCAACGCGCGCACTGTTGAACTGCGATTGCCGCCGCCATCGTGCAGCAAAATGATGCCGCCGGGGGTCACGTCGCGCATTACCAGCGAAATAATGCTGTTTGGCGTTGACTTCCGTGACCAATCGGTGCCCGCTGAACTCCAAATGATGACCGATAGTTTTTCTTTTTTCGCCGTGGCTGCCATGCCGTTCTTCATGATGCCATACGGCGGGCGAAACAAAGGCGCCATTTCGCCCAAGGTAGACTTTAATATCGCGGTGGTGCGGTCTACTTCGGCGGCGGGTGACTTGGGACGGCTGGGGTGCGACCACGAATGGTTGGCGATCACATGACCGTCGTCGCG
>JANMKN010000152.1:0-2206 GCA_031372065.1 Abditibacteriaceae bacterium
GGAAGCCGTGTTGCAGCCCTGCGGTTGGTTGAGCGTGTATATGGGCGTGCCGCTTAGCACGGAGCGCGAGCTTTGTTTTCGCAATCTGGACGGCACGTTGGAACTCTACGAAGAATGCACGACGCAGGGCGGCATGTTGCGCACGGTCGTAGAAAATACATCGCTTTCCAGCCTGAACGGCACGACGATTTTGGCGTTTCAGGTCGAAGCGTTTTTGGATGATCGTCCGCTGCTGAAAATGAAAACGGTCTTTGGCTACTTCGACGTAGAGGCAATGGCGCAACAAGCCGGACTGCCGACGGAAAAAGCCGAGCGGAAACAACTGTCGGAACCGAGCGATCTCACGTTTGATTTGACCACGCGACCTGCGCAGTTTTTCGGAAAGCCGCTCGGAATGGCGGATGCGGAGTTGCGCTTGCTGGATCGTATTTCTGGCTATTGGCCACAGGGCGGTGCGACGGGCTTAGGTCGCGTGCGAGGCGAAAAACACGTTCACGCATCCGATTGGTTTTTCAAGGCGCATTTCTTTCAAGACCCCGTGCAGCCCGGCTCGCTCGGTCTGGAAGTGATGTTGCAACTGCTCAAGTTTTATATGCTGCAAGAGGGCCTGGCCGCAGGCATTGCCGCGCCACGCTTTGAGCCGTTGGCGCTCAATACGCCGATTACATGGCGCTATCGCGGACAGGTGACGCCGGACAATAAACTGATTCAAGTCGTGCTGGATGTGACAGAGCGTGGGCGCGATAAACGTGGGGTTATGGCTAAAGCGACCGCCACGCTGTGGTGTGATGGATTGAAGATTTATGATGCCGTCAACATTGGGCTGCGTATTGTGTCGGGAGACGAATAGGCACCAAAAAACCTTTGCCACAGATTCACACAGATGAAAGCGGCACAGTACGGCAAGCCGTAGTGAGCGGATAAGAGTGGTTACCCCATTGCTACCGCTCCGGGTTCCACCAATCTGTGTAAATCGGTGGCTCAAATAAATCGGCGTTTTTTTACTTGGGCGCAACTGTCGCGAGGCTGGCTTGCTCTTGATGTTTGCCTGCAATGTTCGCGTAAAACGCTTGTAGCTTTTGCATATCAGCTTCGATATTGCCGGTTGGCATGAACGTGGGGCCAACGCCCGCGACCTTGCGTCGAAAATCAATGAAGCCCATGACAATCGGAACGCCTGCGGTGTGGGCAATATAATAAAAGCCGGTTTTCCAGGAGCGGGCTTTTTTTCGGGTACCTTCCGGCGCAATCGCCAGGATCAGTTTTTCTTGCTGGTCAAAGAGCGCGGCGGTTTTCGCCACGAGGTTTTGCGAGCCGGAACGATTGATGGGAATGCCGCCCAGCCAGCGCAGTAACGCCTTGAATGGCCCGCGAAACAACGATTCCTTTCCAATCCAAAAGAGTTCGGCGCGAAACGCAAACGCCATCGCCAGCATCACCGGGACATCCCAATTGGACGTATGCGGAGCCGCGATCAACACAAATTTATCCAGATCAGGTTTGCAGCCTTCCATCCGCCACCCAAACAGCCGCATTCCCTTCTCCGCCAGCCATTGCAGCGTTGTAGTCAGAATCGGAGTTTCGTAGATTGTTCGCGCCATAACAGTGTGCGCACACAAATAGCACACAACGCCGACGCGAGCAATTTCGGAATGGAATGGGCAAATAATTCAGACGCCGCGCTTTTTCTGCCTCACACGGCACAGCCGACGCACAGCGCGTTGTCCGCAAAGTCTTCGTCTACCTCATAGCACTCGCGATAGAGGATGTAGCTCACCGGGTCGGTGCGCCCGTCCTGGAGAATCTGTTGGATGTCTGCTTGGTCGAGTTCGCGGAGTTCTCCTGAGAGTTTCTCAATTTGTTCGCACAATTGCTGGCGGGCTTCAGCGTCAGGGGCAATCCACATCTTTTGCTGGCACGTCGTCAGTTCGATCCATTTGGCGTGGTACGCCTTGGTTGCCGCGCGGCTCTCGGCGGTCTGGAGCGAGCACAGGTCGGCGGACGAGAGGTGCTGTGACACGCGCAATTTGATGAAGGGATAGCGTACTGGTTTGATGAGCGCCTGAATGAGGCCCGAAATGTCTGTTTGCAACGAATGACAGTTGCCATGACCGAAGAGGGGGAAATGCTTCGCCATATAGTAGTGATCTGCTGCGTGCATCACGGTCGCCGCGATGACGCAATCAATTTCCTTCGCCGTGATCGT
>JANMKN010000216.1:0-10120 GCA_031372065.1 Abditibacteriaceae bacterium
TAACGTGACGAGCCGCGAAACAGCAGAAACGTAATAAAAATTAAAACGACAGCCAAGGCCCACGCGAGAGCGCAGGCGTAGCCCATCTTGAAAAACTGAAAGGCGTTTTGAAACAAATACTGCGCGAAAAACAGCGTGCTATCGGCAGGGCCGCCGCCCGTCATGACCATCGGCTGCGCGAAAAACGACGACACGCCAATCACGCCCATGACCGATGCAAACAGCAAATGCGGACTCATAAACGGCAGCGTGACGTGCCGATAGGCCGCAAACGCGCCCGCGCCGTCCAAACGCGCTGCTTCGTGCAATTCGATGGGCACATCTTGCAAGCCGGCCAAGAAAATCACCATCCAACCGCCCACGCCCCACGCGCTCATAATTGTGAGGGCAAATTTCGCCCACGCGGGGTCGGCCAACCAACCGGGGCCAGCAATGCCCACAGTCGCCAAAGCCGTGTTCAGCAAGCCGTATTGCGGGTTCAAAATCCACAGCCACAAAACCGCGCTCGCCACAGCCGGAACTACGCTGGGCAAGTAAAAAACCGTGCGAAAAAATGCCATGCCTTTGACTTGCTGATTGAGCAAAGTTGCCAGCAAAAACGCCGTCGTGATACCGACAGGAATGGACATCGCCGCGTAAATCACGGTGTTTTTTACAGCCACGCGCAATTGTTCATCTTGCGCCAGCACTTGATAATTGCCGAGGCCAACCCATTCGGGAGGTTTCAGCACGCTGTAATTGCAAAACGAATAATACAGCGAGGCCAGCACCGGATAAACCGTGAAACCCAAGAGGCCAATAATGCCGGGCAAGCAAAACAACAATCCATCGCGCAAATGACTTTTTTCGAGGCGTGACAACGCCTTTCGGTTGGACGATTTCATCGCTTTTTTCTTGTAAAAATGACAAACAAAATACCTAACACTACCCACAAAGCAGAACGAATTAACATTAAGCCGGAATTAGTAAAAACACTCGGCAGAAAAACCATTCCCCCTGCCCAAATGGCAAGCAAAAGACAAAAGCAAATCAACAATGTGCCTATATGCTTTGGTTTCATTTCTTATTCAAAATCAAATCCAATTCGCGCTGCGTTTCTGCGGTGGCTTGATTCAACGATTCCTGCGGCGTTTGCTTGCCGTAAATGGCGCGGTCAACGGCGCGGTCTAATGCGCCCATGAAATAGGCTTGCACCGGCATCACGGGGCGCTGATGTTTGGATTCTTCAAGAATTTGCACGAACATTTTCAGTTGCGGGTCTTTTTTCACTTTAGCAATCGCGGGCGAATGCCGAAAACCGGGCAAGACGCCCATTTCTTCGGACAAAGCCGAAGTGCCTTCGGGCGTGGCGCAAATCCAGTGAATGAAATCCCACCCTTCTTCGGGATGCCGACTGCCGCGCGGCAAACTCAGCAGCCAACCGCCGACCCACGACGAGCCAATTTCGCCATCAACCGCGCCGGGCAAAGGCGCGAGGCCATAATCCAAATCAGCGCCGTATTTTTTCAAGTCGTTCAGCGTCGAAATATGCACGCACGCCATCGCTAATTTGCCGGTGATTAAAGGGTTATCCGCGCCCCAACCCGAAGTGGTGGCGTTGATGCGCGTCACATCAAGGCGTTTGGCATAACTTGTCATCCATTCGAGCGCTTTGACGGTTTTGGCGTCGTTGGCCTTGATGGTTTGCGTGTTGTCGTCGTAAAAATTGCCGCCAAAGGCCCAGCCCCAGGTAAATGTGCTGTTGGCGCGGCCATATTGATTCCACGGAATAATGCCGATTTTTTCCAAACGCCTGTTTTTATCAACTTCCAATTTTTTGGCGTAAGCATCCACTTCTTCCATCGTGCGCGGCGGCTTTTCGGGGTCAAGTCCGGCGCGACGGAACTCGGTTTTGTTCCAGCAAAACGCGAAATTCGGGTCGGCGCTAAACGTCAGCGCGAAAACTTTGTCGTCGTATAACGCTTGCTTCCAGCAGGGCGCGAAAAAATCATCGGCGCGCACTTTGTCGCGTTCGATAAATTTGTTCAGCGGCTCCAGCGCGTTCCATTCGGCCCATTGCGCCACTTGTGTTCCGTCCACAAACGACACATCCGGCGGCTTGTTGGCGGCCACGGCGGTGAAGAATTTTTGATTGGTGCTTAAATCCGTCGGCGTGAAAACAAGGCGCACGCGCACCTTATTTTGCGCTTTGTGATAACGATCCACGAGGCGCTGTAAGCCCGCCGCTTGATCTTTGCCCCACGGATGCCAAACCGTAATTTCGGGAGGCCCGCTTGCCGCATTTTCACGCGGCGCGCAGCCTGTTAATGTAAGAAGAATTCCAACGGCCAGCAGCTTTAATGCATTCAAGGTCGTGTTCCGTTGTCCGGTGAAATAACAGCGCCCGCCAGCGTTTCAAATATTTGATCTTGCATCTTGCGCGCAGCGGTGCCATCGGCAAAATTGGTCAGAATGACGACGCTGAGACGCTGCTTATCTTTGGTGGTGACGTAGCCCGATAGACAACTGACAATCGAAAAAGTCCCGCTCTTGGCGCGCACATTATTTTCCGACGCGGTGCCTTTGCCCCGGTTTTTCATGGTGCCGTCCACACCCGCAATCGGCAAAGCCTCGTAAAAATATTTTGCGCCCGGCACTTTTTCAACAGCCGACAGCACACCGGCAATCGCGCGCGGCGTTACCATGTCGTAGCGCGAGAGGCCCGAACCATCGGTGAAACTCAGCCCGCCTGTCGAGATATTGTTTTCTTGGAGCCAATCAAAAATCAGTTGATGCCCGCGCTTGGCGTAATTCAAATCTGTCGTGCGCTTTTCTTCGGGCAACGAATAAAGCGCCGCGTTACGCAGCATCATTTCGGCGTAGAGATTATCGGAATTTTTCAAAAGTCGCTTCAACAATTCGCCGACTGGCGGAGATTCATGGCGGATAATTTCGCGCGGCGCGCCAAAAACAAGGGGGTCAGGCTTGGCCTTCAAACGTAGTATTTTATCGGCTTTCGTTACGCCGCTGCGTTGCAAACTGGCCGCAAAAGCGGCAGATGCCCAATCGTCCACAGCAGGCACCGCGATGCCAAAAGTTGCTTTTTGGCTTGGAGCAAGGGCACCGCTAATTGTAATTGAGGTGCCGTCGGGCAAAGGTTTTTCCAAGGTTTGCACGCTCAATAAGTCGTCGCCACTGAGCTTGGCTAAATCGGCAGTTCCCGTCTTCAGATCACCTGCCCCCACAAAATGCGGCGCATCTGTGGGCATCGAAAGTGTGGCTGCATCACCATTTTTCGCCCCTCCGGTGATAGTGACATCAATTTGATTGCGTTCATAGGCCAGCGCGCTGACAAGCGGGCCATAATACCAAAGCGTGTCGTCCAAAGTCCAACCATCGGGAAAGCGATTGGCATAACCTTCAGCATGATAAAGTGTGCCCGAAGCACCAATATCCCCATATTTAATGACGCCACTTTTTTTGATTTTGTCAGCAATTTCATCCAAATCTTTGGTGCCCAGCGACATATCGCCGCCACCCTGCAACCATAATTTGCCCGCTGCGCCGCCGCGCACCGCCGGGCTAAAAAGCACTATGGTGGGAAACGTCTTTTCCGGCCCTAAAACTTTCAACGCCATCGCCGAAGTGAACAATTTCATGTTCGAGGCGGGCAAGAAGCGCTTGTCGGCGTCTTGAGCGAAAAGAATGGGCTGCGCTTTGTCGTCGTAAGGCACGGCAGGAAAATCTTGCGGCGTGCTGGCGGTGCCCAGTGCCGAAATCAAAACGCCGATGTGCCCGGCTTGCACTTCAGGTGCATTTAGCAAAGCGAGAATTTTCGATTGTGTTTCCGCTGGCAAAGCGCGTGGCGTGGGCGTGGCTGCTCCGGTTTTGAAACACAAAGGCACAAAGACACAAAGGAAGACAAGGGGACGGAGCGAGGGGGAGACACGGAGAGTTTGCGATTCTTTTCGCGCGCTTCGTATTTTTCTGAAAATGTCAATCACGCATTCCATTATCAACAAGCGTCGCGCGCTTTTCAATGCGCATTTCCACGGTGATGGTTTGTAGGTGCTGTAAACTGGCGGCAGAAAAGTTATGAAACAACTACGAATTATTGCGTTTGGCGCGCATCCCGACGATTGCGACATTTGCGCGGGCGGCGCTGCGGCGTTGTGGTCTAAAGCCGGACACAACGTCAAATTTGTGTCGGTCACCAATGGCGACGCCGGGCATCAAACGCTGGCAGGCGCGGCCTTAGCAACGCGGCGCCGCGCCGAAACGCAAGCTGCCGCCCAAGTTTTGGGCATTGAATACGAAGTGCTGGATAATCACGATGGCGAACTCTTGCCGACCTTAGAAAATCGCCGCCAAATCATCAAATTAATCCGCGATTTTCAGCCGCATCTGGTGCTAAGTCATCGCCCCAACGATTACCATCCCGACCATCGCTACACCGCAACGCTGGTGCAAGATGCCGCTTATATGGTGACCGTCCCGAACATCGTAGCGGCGGCGGCGCATTTAACGCGTAACCCGATTTTCTTGTATTTCAGCGACCATTTTCAAAAACCCTACCCTTTCGTGCCCGATGCCATGATTTCGATTGACGAAACAATTGAAACCAAAATCGCCGCCCTTGCTTGTCACGAATCACAGTTTTTCGAGTGGCTGCCTTATAACGGCGGCTATTTACAAGAAATGCCCGCAGACGAAATAGAGCGGCACCAATGGTTTTCTACGCGCATGAAACAGCGTCTGGGCCGCGACGCAATTCGCTTCCGTGACAAGTTAGAGGAAATTTACGGCAGGGGACGCGCCGCTCAAATTCAGTTCGCCGAAGCCTTTGAATGGTGCGAATACGGCGCAGCGCTGAACGATGAAGTGCGAAGCCAATTGTTTGAATTTTGAATTTCACAACTCCCACCAAACGCCGTTTGGTCCGGCGTTGATAATGACAGTTTGGCCGATTTTGGTTTGCTGTCCGGCGCAGGCATGAATGTGGCCGCAGACGACAAGGCGCGGCGTTTTTTGTTCGATGGTTTCGCGCACGGCAAGGCTGCCGAGGTTTTGGCCGCGCGAAGTAATGTCCAGCGCGCCGTGAGGCGGCGAATGTGAGATGAGAACAGCGTTTGGTCGGCAATCCTGCAAAAGTTTTTGCGCTTGTTCTTCGCTAAAATCGTAGCTCCAAGCGCCAAAGGGCGTGATGGGAACGCCGCCACCGATGCCCCAAAATTCGATTTCTCCGAAGCGGACGCCTTCGCCATGCAAAACGCGGGCGTTAGTGTAGTTTTCACACGTATTACTTAATTCTTCGCGCGATTCGTTGTTGCCCGGCACTAAAAGAAACGGTTTATTAGTCGCCAGCAAAACCGGCAGGCAAATTTCCAAGCCGCGCCGCGCGTTGGCGAAATCTCCGGCGCCAATGAGCAAATCGGCGGCGCCTGCTTGCGCGGCCAATTTTTGCGCGGCTTCCGCATCGCAATGCAAATCGCTGAAAAGCAAGAGTTTCATAGCGAGGCAGTTTATAAATCGTTATTTACACACGCAAAAACGCCCCCGAAAAATTGAATTTTCGGGGGCGTTTTAAAATGTAACGGCGCGAATTAGCTGCCTGCGTTGTGAACGGCTTTGCTGGCGGCGCTCAAAGCGTCTCCAACGGCATCTTTGGCTTTGCCCAGCGCCTGCTGGCCTTCGCCCTTCACTTCTTGCGCTTTGCCTTCGACTTGCAGTTGTTCGTTGTCGGTGGCCGCGCCCACGGCTTGTTTCACATTGCCGGCGGCTTCGTTAGCCAAGCCACGCACTTTGTCTTCGGTTTGTCCCATGATCATTCGTCTCCTTGAGAAAACCGTTTCGCAAAGTGCGTGCCATATTAACAGATTGCATCGGCGCACAATTCGGGGAGAAAAAGCGGCGAAATGGCTAATGGTTGGCAGGTAGAAAACAATAGTCTTGTTTCGCGTTATGCGAACAGGAACTTAACGTAGTTGCATTTTCCTTAAAGAAATGAGAGAATGCGAAATGAAAAACGGGAAAATCCTCTCGTTCAGCGCAATGTGCTTGCCCGCATCAGCGAATCGGCATTAAACAAACGCAAACAATCGCTTTTTACCTCAGAAATGCCCGCTGAAATGGAACACAGCAAACAGGAGTTACCATGAAGACACATCACAGCCTACCGGTTTCGGCCCCATTATCCAAATCGAGGAGTCGGCGAGGCCAGAGCATCATTGAGTTTGCGTTGGTCGTGCCCGTTATTCTGGCGCTGTTGATTGGCATCTTGGAATCGGCTTATCTCGGCAAAAATTATTTAGCCATCGCCAATGCCACACGCGAAGGCGCTCGCTCGGCATCACTGGGCAAAACCACCACAGACATCCGCACCCGCGTCAAGAATGCGGCGGCACCACTGACTGTGACGGATGGCAACATCACCTTGCAGTATTCAACGGATAACGGAACAACCTACGCTTACACGATGGGCGACAGCGGCGCGCAAAACAACGCCACAAGTGGTAGCATGGTGCGCGTCAAAGTGAGTTTTACCCATCAATCGCTGACGCGTTTTTTCCCGTTTCTGAGCAACCGCACCGTTTCTGTAGCTGTTGCCATGCGCCGTGAAGCCACCTGATCTTGATTAGGAATTAAAAAATACATTTTGAATCATCTCAAATAGTTCTTGTGTTGCGGCATGACACACGATGAAAGTAGGAAAAGACGATGAAACAATTGGTTTTTTCGAGCGCGAACAGAACGAATCGGCGAGCGGGCAAGAACACCCACCAAAGCCGTCGGGGCAGTATTTCGGTCATCATGGCTGCGGGCATTACATTCTTCTTGGGATGCGGTGCCTTAGCGGTGGATTATGGCCTATTGGTGGCCGATGCCAACCGTTTGCAACGAGCCTGCGACGCCGCTGCACTGGCGGGGGCCGCCAAACTCAAAGTCACTGGCGACGACACTTACGACACTTACCAAGCGCGACAGGAAGCAGTCATCGTAGGACGTCAAAATGGAGCGCCGTTTGAGGCAGGTGCCATCACGTTTGCCAACAATAACACGCAAATTAGTGTGCCGTCCAGCACAACGCGTGCGTTCTTCTTTGCCAGACTCTTGGGTAAAAGTAACGGGGCCATCACGCGTTCTTCCACAGCAGCGGTGGCACCCGGCGGCTCTTTAAAAACATCTGGCGCACGCATGAACGTGGCGCCCATCGGCATTAGCTGGGAAACCTACAATGCCTACAAAGATGACCGCCAGCATACGCAAGATTTGGAGTTGATTCGTCAGAACAAATCAACCTTCGGCCTTGATGACATTGTGCTGTTCGACTTGCGCACCGATCCGAGTTCAAAGAGCGGCGCCCATATGCAAAACCAACTCACTGGCGACGAAATCCGCGATGCGAGTTTGGGCGATTACGATACCACGCTCAATGCGGCTCAACCGTCAGAGCAGAATCATTTTGCAAGCGGTTTGGACGACCTCTTTGACCAATCAAGCGTTGCGCCGTGGAACGACAACAACCACACACACGATGGTCAACTTTATGATGAGATTTTGGCCGGCACCTCGCCGCGCGATAACCCGCGTGTGGTTTACCTGATTATCACGCCAGCTACTTTTAATGCCAGCAACGGCACTTACAACACGCAAATCCAAGGTTTCGCGCCGGTTTACATCGAAAGTTATTACCAGAGAACCATCTCAGGAGAGCGTATTATGCGTATGCGAGTGCGCTTTCTGCCGCCGGCCAGTGGTTCGGATGATGGTGTCAGCCCTGCGCCCGGCAACACCTTTAGTGGTGTGCGTGTGGTAAGTTTGGTCGGATAAATCGCTTTTTCGTAGCGATTTCGCTGGAAAGAACCGGAAGCATTAGCTTCCGGTTCTTTTTTTGGTCTTGTCAGTCGTGTAAAATGATTTATTGCGTAATGAACGAGGGCAACAATTCTCGGCCTTCTCCTCGAATAGTCTGTCCTTCCCTCTAAATATGTCAACACGCCAACAATTTTATGGCGCGGCAAAGATGTTGTATCAGCATTCTCAAGTTCCATAGGAAACTTACATGACCAAAACCCAACTCACAAACCCAAAAACCAATCACCATAACCAGCGCCGTCGTTTCAGCCGCCGTCAGGGGACAAGCATTGTCGAATTTGCGCTGGTCGTGCCGATTATCCTCGCCATTCTAATCGGCATCTTGGAATCGGCGTATTTGGGCAAGAATTATTTGGCTATCGCCAATTCCGCCCGCGAAGGTGCCCGCTCGGCTGCACTTGGCAAAACCACCACAGACATTCGCACCCGCGTTAAGAACGCGGCGGCACCGCTGACTGTGACGGACGGCAACATCACCTTGCAGTATTCAACGGATAACGGAACAACCTACGCTTACACAGTTGGCGACAGTGGCACGCAAAACAGCGCCACCGGCGGCAGTTTGGTGCGCGTCAAAGTGAATTTTACCCATCAATCGCTGACACGTTTTTTCCCGTTTTTGAGCAATCGCAGCGTTTCTGTAGCCGTTGCCATGCGACGCGAAGCGACTTAATTTATACCCAAAAGGCAATGTTGTTGCTTAACGGGTAGATGGTGACAAAAGTAGGTAATTGAGTCAGTGGTTAATTACCGAAAAAAATCGCATGAAACACAACTTAATCTTTGTTTGAGAGAATGATGAAACGCTAATGACGAATTAGCAATTAATTTTTGACAGGAGAATTTATGAAAAGGAAGCAGTTTGTAGTGCAGTCTTTGCATCGCGCAGAGATGAAACGTCGGCAAGGCAGTGTCTCGGTTATTATGGCGTTGAGCATCACGTTCGTTTTAGCCTGTGGTGCCTTGGCTGTGGATTATGGCCTGTTGGTGGCTGATGCGAATCGTTTACAGCGTGCTTGCGATGCTGGTGCGTTGGCAGGCGCCGCGAAATTGAAGACAACGGGCGTGGATGTCACCGATGAATATAACGCCAAGCTGGATGCACAACGCGTCGCATTTCAGAACGGTGTCACGGTGAACTTCAACGATATTACCGTGACCAATGGCTTGCAAATCCGTGTGCCAGCTAGCACGACGCGCACTTTCTTCTTTGGGCGCGCTATCGGCCAAAACAGTGGTGCAATTACACGCTCGGCCACCGCCGGTGTCGCCGCTGGCGATGAATTGTCCAGCGGGCCGGGCCGCATTCGTGTGGCGCCCATTGGCATCACATGGGAAACCTACAACGCTTACAATGCAGACCGCGCCAACGCGCACGACATTGAATTGGTGCGTCAAAACAAACAAACCTTCGGCATAGACGACGCCGTATTGTTCGACCTGCGCGACACCAACGCCAAAAGCGGCGCACATATGCAAGACCAACTCACCGGCGATGAAGTGGAAACCTCAAAGATTGGCGATTACGAAACCACGCTGAATGCGGCGCAATCTTCTGAAAAGAAAAAGTTAAAAGATGGCTTGGATACACTCTTCGCCGATTCAGCGGCGGCGCCGTGGAATGATACGGCAAGCGGTGCTGGCACCAAATACAATCAGATTGTGGCAGGCACCTCGCCGCGCGACAATCCGCGTGTGGTTTATGTGATCGTTACACCCAGCACCACCAACCCTCACAACGGCACCTACGACACGCAGGTGCAGGGCTTCGTCCCTGTTTACATCGAAAATTACTACGAAACAAACGTTAGTGGAGAAACTGTGGTGCGCATGAAAATGCGCTTCTTGCCGCCGGGCAACGCCTCCGATGGGCAAGTTAAGCCCAAATCTGGTTATTCACTATCGGGGATTCGTGTGGTTAGTCTGACGGGCTAAATTGCCCTTGAAAAACAAAAACCGGAAGCGTTTGCTTCCGGTTTTTTGTTTTGCTTTCCACGCGAGTGAAGTCCCTGTAAATTAATAGCGTCTAACGAACACAGCGCTCTTAAGAGGGTTTTGGTAGGTATAGCCGCTAACGCATAGAAGGCTACAGATGTATCATAGGCCAAACAAAGGACACGCTGTAGTGGAGTGAACCCCTGAATTGCAACAAGTAGTTAAGGACTGTTGTCTTTGTGGACTGCCTCAAATTCGGCTGGTGGAAGATAGCCCAGAGCCGAGTGCAGCCGCTTCTGATTATAAACCATTTCCAAGAACTGACCAATGT
>JANMKN010000239.1:0-14614 GCA_031372065.1 Abditibacteriaceae bacterium
GTTGTTGGATATGTCAAGGGTAAGAGAAGAATTTTTCAGGAATTTTTAAGGGAAAATCGAAAAAATGCTGCAAAATTAGTGGTTAAGCGAAGGATTTTGCGCTCAAGGTTGCGCTTTTTGAGGCCAGCCTTTATAATTTGAAGGGCGTCTGAAACGGACGGCATTTCGCGGGTCGTTAGCTCAGTTGGTAGAGCAGGGGACTCTTAATCCCAAGGTCGCAGGTTCGACCCCTGCACGACCCATTTCCTCAAGACCAGATTTTCATTGCAGTCTGGCATTTTACTTCTCCTTTTATATTTCCAAATTTTATATTTCCAAAATTTGCAGCACCGCGATTTTTCGTTAGCGGTAAATCGTGGTGCGGCCCCATCGCGCTTGCTGCTAAAAGGAATCTCCTGAGCAAAAAACAGAACGAAATTCCTGTTACAATTGCCTTAAGAAAATGACGAAACCGCGCGCGAAATTTGGCTCCCGATTGCGGCAATGGTGGGAAAATTGGCCGTTGCCTTCGGTGCGTCTGGCGATATGGGTGGCGTTGGGAGCGATTTTATGGGTTGGAGCGGCAGTGGCGCCCGATTTTCGTCTTGTGGCGCTGGCTTACGATGGTCTTGTTTTGCTTTTGGCCACCTTGGATTTATTGATTTCGCCGCGCCCGCACCACTTTGAAATCGAACGTGAAGTCGCCCCCAAAATGAATCTCGGCGTGCCCAATGTCGTGACTCTCAAAGCGCGCAGCCGCGCTCGTGTTCCTGTTATTCTCACCATACGCGATGAGCCGCCTTTAGGCTGGCCGGTTTCGTTGCCAGCGCTGGAAAAGGGCGCTGAATCACAAGCGTCCCCTGATGTTTTACTGTCGCGTTTGTTGCCCGGTTTGACACCGCCGCCTTTGGCGCGCGTAACGCTAAAAATCGCCGCGCCGCGCAATGTGGTCGCCATCGAAAATTCCGGCACTTATCGCGTGACGCCAACACGACGCGGCGATTTTGTTTTTGAAAACATATCGGCACGCTATGGAACGGCGTTGGGTTTGTGGCATCGCCAATTTCGTCGCGAAGTGCCGATTTCGGTGCGCGTTTATCCTGATGTCAGCGAAGTGCATCGCTATGAATTGCGTTTGCGCGAAGGCAAATTGCGCGATATGGGTTTGCATCTTTTGCGCTTGCGTGGACGCGGCACAGAATTCGAGAGTTTGCGCGATTATACGCGCGATGACGAATATAAAAATATTAACTGGAAAGCCTCGGCGCGGCGTGGCAAATTAATCTCCACTGATTACGAAATTGAACGCGATCAGACTGTTGTTATCGCCCTTGATTGTGGGCGCATGATGACGGCGATGGCAACGCTCAGTGAGCAGTCGTCGGCGAGCGGTGAGCAGAATTCGACTTCTCTTTCCAAACTCGATTGTGCCATCAACGCGGCGGTTTTGTTAGCGCACGTTTCGGCTTCGATGGGCGATGCTGTCGGGCTTTTGCTGTTTTCTGATACTGTTTTGAAATGGGTGCCGCCCAAAAAAGGTCGCCTTCAAACCGGCACGATTATCGAGGCACTTTATGGCGCGCAACCGACTTTGGTGGAGCCGGATTATGCTGCTGCCTATGAATATCTGCTGTCGCGTAAAATGCGCCGTGCGTTGGTCATCACGTTTACCGATTTAATTGATCCTGATGCCTCGCGCGAATTGCTTTCAGCCAGTGGCGCGTTGCGTCGGCATCATAATCCGCTGTGTGTCACAATAAATAACCGCGACGTGATGGATTTAGCCGCCGTCATGCCGCAGCGCGGCGAAGAGCTTTATCAAAAAGCGATGGCGCAAAAAATGTTGCATCAACGTCAAGGCGCGCTCGAAGCCCTGCGTCACAACGGCGTTGGCATTTTAGATGTCGAAGCCGCGCATTTGACGGTTGCAGCAGTGAATCGTTATCTCGATTTAAAAAGCCGTGGCGCGCTTTAGCCACTTATCTGGTAGGGCACTTAATCTGGTAGGGCACTTAATATGAGCGACCATTTTCTCGTTTTTGCGTTGGACGGGCAGCGTTGCGCTTTGCCTTTGGCGCGTGTCGAGCGCGTGTTGCGCGCCGTGGAAATCACAGCTTTGCCGGGTGCGAAACTGCCGATGCAAGTGCGCGGCGTGGTCAATGTGCATGGCACGGTGATGCCCGTTTTCGATTTGCGTCCCGTGCGGCGGCACGAAGAGGTGCGCGAAAGCGAACAAATGATTTTGGTGGCGCTCGGCACGCAGCGACAAGCCTTGATTTTATGTGATGATGTCGAAGGCGTGCGTCAAGTAAACAGCGAAGACATCGCTTCGTCGCGTGAGATGCTGCCGGAAACTTTGGCCGGACGTGGCGATGTGTTGAATATTGAAGGCGAATTAATTTACGTCAGCGATTTGGATGCTCTTATGGAAGGCGACGCGTGGCAGCAATGGCAGGCGGCGTTGGCGGCGTCAAGCGATGGCAAAGCCGACAAGGAAATAATCAGTCATTGATAATTCGATTTTACGAAAATGTCCGAGCAAATCAAAAAGAAAAACTCAGTCATTTTATCGGTTGACGAGACAGTGCTGCGCCGCCTTAGCGTGCTGATTCGTGACCAAATGGGCTTGGATTTTACGTCCGGCAACCTCGCCGATCTGGAACGTGGTTTGCTGCGCGCCACTGAAGATTTTGGCTTTCAAGGCGCCGATGCCGCGCAGCGCTGTGCGGAAAAGCTGATTGCGGGGCCACTGTCAAACGCGCAAATTGAGATTCTGGCGGGCTATCTCACCATTGGCGAGACGTATTTTTTTCGCGATCCGGCCTTGTTTGAATTGTTGCGCGCCCATGTCTGGCCCGCGCTTTTGCAATTGAACCGCGCCGCAGGCCGTCGTGAGTTGCGTATCTGGAGTGCCGCTTGTTGCAGTGGGGAAGAACCCTATTCGCTCGCCATGCAGTTGCACACGTTATTGCCCCGTTTATTGCCCGATTGGAAGGCGTGGAAAGTCACGATTTTAGCGACGGATTTAAACCCGGCCTTTTTGAAAAAAGCCGAAACTGCCATTTACAGTGCCTGGTCATTTCGCTCGGCGGCGCAGCAGGAACAAAAATTATATTTTGACGAAATCTCTGAAGGCCGCTTCCAACTCAAAGCCGAAATCCGTCGCTATGTGCAATTTGCCCCTTTCAATTTGATTACGGGCCAATTTCCCACGTTGGGCAATGGCACGGCCCAGCAGGACATTATATTTTGCCGCAATGTGTTGATGTATTTCGCGCCCCAACAAGCGCGCGCTGTCGCGTTGAACCTGATTCAATGCCTGAACGAAGGTGGTTATCTGGTGCCGGCGGCCAGCGAAGCCTCACAAAGTCTCTTTGCTCCGTTGGTAACCGCGCCGTTGCCCGGCGCGATTCTCTACCAAAAACCCGTATCTGCGCCGCTTCTTGAGCCACGCAGTCGTCCAATGGAAAGACCACTCGTGAAAAACGTGACGCCGCCTGTCAAGGCCCGCGCGACAACCTCCGTGGCTCCCAAAAAGCCCGAACCTGCGTCGGCCCCAATTTCTGCGCAAGACAAATTGGCGGAGGAATGGCAGGAAAAAGCGCGCTTGTCAGCGGGTTTAGGCCATTTGGACGAGGCGTTGGTCTTTTGCGATCTCGCTATTCAAGAAAACAAAATGGTGGCACGTTATTATTACTTGCGGGCTTCGATTTTGTTGGAAAAACCAGCCTCGGAGAACGAAAATACAGCCTTTCCCGAAAGCGAAGCCGAAGTTGCTCTGCGCCGTGCGTTGTATTTGGAACCGGATTTCGCGTTAGCGCATTTTGTGCTGGGCAATCTCGAACGACGGCGCGGCAGAGCGGCAGCCGCACGCCGTTCATGGCAAAATGCATTGCGTTTGTTGGAAGAATCGCCGCCTGAATCGCTTTTGGACGGCGGCGAAGATTTAACCGTTGGGCACGCCATCGCTATGATCGAACGCGGTTTGTCCACTTTAAACGAATCTACCCTTTCTGAAACATGACCGAAAAAAGAACGCCGCGACAGCCGCTACGCCTGCGGCAACGCAAAAACAAAGCAAAAACGACGCGATTTTTCAATAATTGACCCAAAGCGGCCAATGTTTGACCCAAAACGGCCAATGTTTGGCTCGAAGCGGCCAATACTTGACCCGAAGCGGCCAATACTTGGCTCGAAGCGGCCAATAATTTACACCGAGAGGCCAATAATTGGCCCGAAGAGGGCTATGATTGGCGCCAAGCGGCCCTTGTTTGAGGCAAAGAACGAATTTGTTTTTAAATGAATCCTGAATCTTCCCTGACGCTCACTCCTGAGACAGCGTCTTCTCGAAACGTTTCAACTTTGGCTCGGCGCAAGCAGTCTTTGGCGCAACCGTTACTGGCCGATGAAACGCAAGACAGCCTTGAAATCGTCGTTTTTTATTTGGGAAATAAGCCTAAGCCTCTGCTGGCAAACGACGAGACGAAAATCAACGCCTTAAACGAAGTTGACAACACGGCAAACGGCCCCTTGAACGTCGCATTCGGGCAATATGCTTTTGAAACCGCACAGGTGCGTGAGGTGTTTCCGGTGTCTGACGCCTCGCAAATCGCGATGCTGCCTGGCACGCCGCCGTGGGTGCGTGGTATTCTCAACGTGCGGGGCCGAATTTTGGCCGTATTGGATTTGCAACGGCTTTTTGGTTTGCCTGCACAGGAAACCATTTCCGGTGCGCCCGTTTTGATTTTGCGCAGTGAACTCATCGCCGAAGCGCATATTCAAGCCGAAAACGAGGATCAAGCCAACGAAACACTTGTTGTGACAGGCGATGTCGCGTTAGCCACCAACGGCGTGGCGGGTGTGCATATCGTGCCAAGGACGCATCTCGAAACAGGTCATTCGCTTGATGGCACACCGGGTGCGCGCTATTTGCGCGGTTTGACACAAGATGGCATTGCTTTGTTAGATGCGGCCTTGTTGCTTTCAGATGTGCAATTGAACGTTCAATCGGAGTAATCTAAAAAGCCAACAACGGTTGGGAGATTTGCATGAAACATTTAAAAATGTGGCAGAAACTGACGCTGTTGAGTCTCGTGTTTCTGTTGCCCTTTGCCGTGGTGACTTATCGTTATATGGAAGAAGTCAATGCCTTGAGCGTTGATTTTGCTCAAAAAGAAATAGTTGGTGTGAGGTATTTAAAACCGTTACGCGACTTGTTGCATGATATACAGCGCCATCGCACGCTTTCGCAGGCCGTTTTGAACGGTGAACGTAGCGCCACCGTGACCAAAGATTTCGCCGATAACGCGACATCTTTAAATCAACATCTCGATGCTCTCACTGCATATGATGCTAATGGGGCAGGCGCTGCCCTTGATACCAATTGGAGCGCTATGCGCTCCAAAATTGATGCTTTTTTGGCGAACTCTGGCAAACTTTCGGCCTCCGAAAGTCGCAAAGCCCACGACCAAATCATCAAAGAATTGTTGGCGTATCTCGTTCATATCGGCGATCTATCGAATCTCGTTTTAGACCCGGATATGGATTCGTATTACCTGATGACTGTCACCATTTTTCAGGCTCCTCAACTGCGCGAATTAATGAGCCAGTCGCGCGCAATTGGAACACAAGCCACAGCTCTGGGACGCCTTACACCAGAGGCGCGTGATGACTTATCCGGTCATTTGGCGCTGATTGAGTTTTTGCGCGATGGCATTACAACCTCCCTGGCGAAATCAGAGGCGGCAATCATCACGAGGGGTGTGCCGGAAAGCCAGACATTGCTGGATGCTATTCACACCATACAAACGAAAATGAATACAGCCACATCTGCTTTTATCAGCACCAATCGCAAGTTGCTGGATGCGCTACCGGGCGCGCCCTTGCCTTTTTCGGCGAGTAGCTATATTCAAACGACGAACGATCCTATCGAACAAATCACCAAGATTAAAGACATAATCAGTCCAACGCTGGAGGCCTTGTTAGAAACGCGAATAGCAACTCAAAAAGCCTCAATCCAAAAAACGCTGGTTTTGGCATTGTTAGGTTCATTAGTTGTGGCAGGTTTGGCAATCTGGATTTCCCGTGACATTACAAAACCATTGTGGCGCCTGGTTGAGACATCGGACAGCATTGCCTCTGGTGACCTTAAGGCTCATGTCAGCGGCATCGGACGCGGCGACGAGTTAGGCCATTTGGCGCAGTCATTCAAGCGTATGGCAGAATCGCTCATCGAAAAAGCTGTCATCGCGGACAAAATTGCGGCTGGTAACCTGCGTGTGACGCAAGGCAACGATAAAGTAGATAATTCCGAAAAGGATGTGTTGGGACACGCTTTGCTTACGATGCAACACAACTTGCGCAACATGGTAGCCGACATGAGCGAAGCCTCCAAAATCCTTGCCAGTGCTTCCAGCGAAATTGTGGCGTCTACTTCACAATTGACAGCCAGTTCCGAAGAAACCGCCACCGCTGTCAGTGAAACCTCGGCCACTGTCGAAGAAGTGCGCCAGACCGCGCATTTGTCGAATAAGAAAGCGCGTCAAGTGGCCGATGGCGCCTATCTTGCCTCTGAATCTGCCGCCAGTGGCAAGCAAGCCACCGAAGCCAACAGCGAGGGCATGGAACGCATTCGCACGCAAATGGATTCCATTGCCAGCAGCATGGTTCGCTTGTCCGAGCAAAGTCAGGCCATCGGTCAGATTATCACCACTGTGGACGATTTGACACAGCAATCGAATTTGTTGGCTGTCAACGCGGCCATCGAAGCGGCCAAGGCCGGCGAACATGGTAAAGGCTTCGCGGTTGTGGCGCACGAAGTCAAGAGTTTGGCCGAGCAATCGCGTCAGGCGACGCTACAAGTGCGCACCTTGCTCAACGACATTCAAAAAGCGACTGGGGCGGCTGTTATGGCTACCGAACAAGGTGCCAAAGCAGTGGAAGCTGGAGTCCGTCAGTCCACATTGGCTGGTGAGGCCATTGAAAAATTAGCGGGTAGCGTGGATTTGTCCGTGCAGTCGGCTTCGCAGATTTCTGCTTCAAGTCAAGAGCAATTAATTGGCATGGATCAAGTGGCGTTGGCGATGGAAAGCGTGCGGCAGGCCAGCCATCACAACGTGGAAAGCGCACAACAATTGCAGACCTCGGCGCGTAGTTTGAGCGACCTCAGCCAACACCTGCGCGGCTTGATGGAGAATTATCAACTTTAGTCCGTGAGCAGGGATCAGTTGTCAGAAGAATAAAGGACAACTGATCCCTGCTCAATGCCCACTGATCCCTGCCCAATGACCAGTCGCGAAGATGAACTCATGCGCCGCTTGCGGGCGGCCTTTCAAATCGAAGCGCGAGAAAGCGTAGAGGCGCTCGCGGCGCAGTTGCTGGATCTCGAAAAAGCCGCGCCGCAGATTCTACTTTCTCCCGATGCGGAGGTCAGGTTGCCGGGCGATGCCGTAGAAACGGTTTATCGCGAAGCTCATAATCTTAAAGGCGCGGCCCGCGCCGTCAATATGGCGGCCATTGAAGCCCTGTGCCAACCCCTCGAAAGTGTTTTTGCTGTTTGGAAAAAAGGTGTAACGGCGGGTGAAACCGTTGTGGGCGCCGAGACTTTGCGCGCTACGCTGTCGCCCTTGGCATTTGACGCATTGCACTCGGCTCTCAAAGCTATTAGTCAGGTGCTTGATGCCGAATCGGCGGGTCAAGCCGTGCCTGACGTGCATAGCATCGCGCGCCAATTAGCTGCCTTGTCGCAGGGTCAAACTTTGCCGCCGGAAAGTGCTGGCTTTGAGCGTCGCGAACCTACAACCGAGCGGCGACTCACCGAAGAGCGGCGCAATGATTATGAGGAGCGCCGCCACGATGCTGAAGACCGCCGTGCCGTTGAAAGACGTGATGAAGAAGATCGGCGCCATGTCACAGAAGGCGTGCCTACTGTGGAGCAACGCCAAGGCATAGGTGACCGTCGTCACGAGGAGCGCCGTATCAAATCGCCTGAGCGCCGTGATTATGCCATTGAGCGCCGTCAGTATGATGAACGCCGCCATGTTGATGATCGGCGAGGGGTTAGGGTAGGAGCCAGCAGTAGCGAGCGCCGCCCTCCGCTTCGCAAGGCGCCGGAAATTGAAACGGTGCGCATCGCGACGTCGAAATTAGATGCGTTATTGCTTCAAGCCGAAGAGTTGTTGACAGCCAAGCAAGCCGTGCGTCGGCAAAGCAGCACGGCTCGCCAGATGTTGGAGCAAGTAGCACTGCTGGAAAACGAATGGGCTAAAGTCCTGCCATCGCTCCGTATGGCGGTGGAAAACGACGGCCACAAAAGCTCCGTTTTGCTCGATTTCATTGAATGGCATCGCGCGCACCTAAAAAAAATACAAGGCACAGGAAGTGCGCTCGCGGCCCAACTTTCCGGCGACGGGCGCGCTTTGGGTGGCTTGATTGACACTTTGCTCGAAGACACGAAAAAATTGTTGATGCTGCCCAGTGCGGTGCTTTTGATGCAGTTCCCACGCACGGTGCGCGACGTAGCGCGTGAACGCGGCAAGGAGGTGGATTTCTTCACGGATGGCAGCGAAGTGGAGGTAGACAAGCGCATTCTCGAAGCACTCAAAGCGCCGCTTTTGCATTTGCTGCGCAACGCCATAGATCACGGCATCGAAACGCGAGAATCTCGCCGTGCCCAAGGCAAACCAGAGTGTGCCACCATCGAAGTCGGTGTTGTTCAATCCGGCGGTGAAGTTGAGTTTTGTGTGAGGGACGACGGCGGCGGACTTAACATCGAAAAAATCAAAGAACGCGCTGTGCAAAACGGAATTCTAACGCCCGATGCGGCGCTTCATATCAGCGACGAGGCGGCGGCACATTTGATTTTCGCGTCCGACCTTTCCACCAGCGACAAAATTGATGAACTTTCAGGACGTGGTCTCGGCATGGCCATTGTGCGTGATCAGGTCGAACGATTAGGGGGCCGCGTCGCGCTGGAAACGGTTCCCCGGCAGGGCACAGTTTTTCGATTGACGTTGCCGCAGACCTTAGCCACATTTCGCGGTTTGCTGGTGACTGCCAGCGGCCAGACTTTTGTATTTCCCACTGCCGATGTCACGCAGGTCGCCAGAGTGCGGCGCGAGACAATTCGCGCCATTGGCACGCGCGAAACCGTGCGTTTGAATGGGCGCACTCTGCGTTTGCTGCCTTTGGTGGATGCGTTAGGTTTGCCCAGCGTGGCCGGTGAGGATGTCAACTGGCAGATGGTAGTGGTGTTGGGCGGCGAACGCGGCACCGCTTTTGGCGTGGATGCGATTTTAGATGAGCAGGAAGTTTTAGTAAAACGGCTCGGTTGGCCCCTTACTAAAGTGCGCCACGTCACCGGGGCCACGGTGTTAGCCGATGGCAATGCGGCGCCCATTCTTAACGTGACCGAATTGCTTCAAGCCGCCATGCAAAGCAACGCGCGCCAAACGGTTCAAGAGAAATTTCAAAGCCATGTCTCGGCTCCAGTTTCGAAATTGATTTTGGTAGTAGATGATTCCATCACGTCGCGAATGTTGCTGAAAGACATCTTGGAAGCCTCTGGTTTTCGCGTGCAAACCGCTGTAGATGGTTTGGATGCCTTGACCGCCCTGCGCGATGGGCAATTTGATTTGTTGGTTTCCGATGTAGATATGCCGCGCCTTGATGGTTTTTCGCTGGTAGAGCGCGTGCGACAGGAGCCGCAACTCAAAGATTTGCCAACCGTTTTAGTCACAGGCCGCGATACCAAAGAAGACCGCGAACGCGGCTTTGATGCGGGCGCCAGCGCTTATGTTGTGAAAAGCAACTTCGACCAAAGCAACCTCTTGGAAATCGTGCGGCGTTTGATTTAGCCGATGTGTAATTTTACCTTAACCATTCGCACCCTTGGCCCAGACGATGTCGCGGCTTTTCGCGAACTCAGATTGCTGTGTTTACAGGAATCGCCAACGGCTTTTGGCTCCAGTGTCAGCGATGAATTATCTTTATCTCAAGAAACTGTGATGGGACGTTTGCAAAACCACGAAGCCGAAGGCACCTTTGTGCTGGGCGCATTTGTTGAAGAATCTCTCGTGGGCATCATGGGATTGATGCGCCACCCACGGGCCAAGTTTTATCACAAAGCCGACCTGTGGGGCGTTTATGTTCATCCCGAATGGCGCGGCCAGGGCATCGCAGGACAATTGTTGGATGGCGTTCTCTCGCGGGCGCACCAAACCACTCTGCATCACATCGTTTTAACTGTCACCTGTGGTAACTCAGTAGCTCGCTCATTATATTTGTCCAGAGGCTTCGTCTCGTGCGGTTTTGAAAAAGATGCCCTTTGCTGGGAAGGCGCCTATTTCGATATGGAAACTATGCAACTGCGATTGGTTGGGAACTCACTTTGAATGAGTTTGCTAAAATCTCTTTGCGCGTAGCACGATATGACACTTAACGAAAAGTCGCGGCAGTTCGAGGAATTATTAGCGCCTGTGCTGGGAACCGCGCTTGGTATGGCGACGCGTATGACGGGCAATCGCGACGACGCCGAGGATTTGGTGCAGGAAACTGCGATTCAAGCGTATTCTGCCTTTGATAGCTTTGCCGTCGGCACCAATTTCAAAGCGTGGTTTCTTAAAATTCTTTTTAATCGTTTTCTCAATCGAAAACGCAGCGATAGTCGCGGGCCGCAGACTGTTGAACTCGACGAAACCACAGAAATTTATCTTTACGCTCAGGCGCGGCGGGCCGGTTGGCAAATTAAAGGCAACGACCCCGCGACGATGCTGATGAGCAAGGTAGACAGCGCCGAAATTGGCGAAGCATTAACGGCTTTGCCCCGTGAGTTTCGTGCTGTCGCGGTGCTGTATTTTATGGAAGATTTGTCTTACGAAGCCATCGCGCAAATGCTGGATGTGCCGATTGGCACTGTGCGTTCGCGTTTGCACCGGGCGCGCAAGCACTTGCAAAAATCGCTCTGGGAACTGGCTCAAGAGCGAGGAATCACGCGAAATTAAACGCAGGTAACCTGTGGGGAACTTTTTTATAGTGTCGCGTGTTTTGAATAGGAATTAAACGGGAATTGCCATGTTGCTCTCAATGCTCAACTGCAAGGAAACCTTAGCGCGTCTGAATGATTATTTAGATCGCGAGCTTTCGGCACAGGAAATCAAGCAGGTCGAACGGCATCTGCGCATCTGCCATCATTGCTCGCAGATTTACGCCACCGAAACCACGTTCCTTACCGAACTCAAGACCAAAGTGCGCCGCGTCGAAACCGAAGATGCACAAGTTCTTTCGCTGTTGAATCGCATCAAAGCCGAATTGCCCGAAGCCGCGCCCGGAGAAACTACAAAATAATTCCGCAAGATTTTTTCAAAGCGGGAACAATCGCTCAAACCAGAGTGTTAAAGCGCATGACAAAGCCGAAAGGTGAACGATCATGCGCTTTTTTTATTCGCTGTTGATTTTAGTGACAGCAACCGCCGGACTGTTGTTTTTGCCCCGCGCCGCAGCGGAAAGCAATCCTCTCAAACTCAATGACTCTGCTGCAACGTTGACTGGTGGCCCGTGGCTCAATACGCCCGGTGAAAAATCGCTTTCTCTTGAAGCCCGCAAAGGCAAAGTGACCATCGTGCATTTCTGGACTTTCGCTTGTTCCAACTGCCGCGCGAATTTGCCGATTTACAATCGCTGGCAGACCAAGTTTGCCCCGCAAGATGTGGCGATTATCGGCGTGCATACACCGGAACTTGCCCGCGAAAAAGTTGCGGACAATGTGCGCAAGGAAATCAAAAAATTGGACATCCAATGGCCGGTTCTTATTGATGGTGATTACGCCAACTGGAATCGTTGGAAGCAAGAATACTGGCCGACGGTTTACCTGATTGATAAGCACGGCAAAGTGCGCTATCAGTGGATTGGCGAAATGGGCGACGCGGGCGAAAAACAGATGACTGGTTTCATCGAACAACTGCAAAAAGAAAAGGCGTAATTTCATGCCAAACAACACAAAAGTTCGCCTCGAAGCCAAACATCCGCTGGCAATTCGTTGGTTTCACTGGATCAATTTCCCTGTGCTGCTGCTGATGATTTGGAGCGGTCTGCTCATCTACTGGGCCAACGACATTTATCGCCTCGGCTTTGCCGACATTACGCTGTTTAAGTTTTTCCCACAAGCGATTTATGATCGCTTGCATATCGGACAGCGCCTCGCCGAAGGCATGGCTTTGCATTTCACCTTCATGTGGATTTTCGCCATCAACGGCTTGCTTTATGTGTTGTATCTCATGTTTTCCGGCGAGTGGAAGTTTTTGCTGCCCAAACGCGATACATTGCGCGCCGCCCTGCAAGTGGTCTTGCACGATTTGAAGATTCGCAAAGCGCCGCTGCCGCGCGAAAAATTCAATGGCGCGCAACGCATCGCTTACACCGGCGTAGTGCTGATGGGGCTTGGTTCGCTGCTCACCGGACTCGCCATTTACAAGCCGATTCAAGCCTCGTGGCTGACCAATCTTTTCGGCGGTTATATGATCGCGCGCTGGATTCATTTCTGGCTGACAATAGGCTTTTGCGCTTTCTTTTTAGTTCATGTCGGGCAAGTCATGCGCGCCGGTTGGAACAACTTTCGCGCGATGGTAACAGGCTACGAATTGGCGCCCATTGAGGAAAAAAGTCATGAATCAGCCTGAAAATGCCAGCCTACCACCAGTCGAAACTGCGCCTTCGTGTCCCGCCTCGCATCGCGTCGCCGTTCGCGCCTCGAAATTCATCATCAAATTGCTGCTCACCGCCATCGCGTTGAGCTTAATTTATATCACACTGACCCAAAGGTCTTGACTCATGAACGAAGAAACGCCAGTTAAAGAAATCGAAAAAATCGTGCCGTCTGAAGAACCGGAACTGGAAAACGAAGCCGATTCTGCCAATGCACAGGCGCAAATGAAGCGCATTTCGCGGCGCAGTTTTGCGTGGTCAGTTTTAGCTTTTGGCGCGGCGGCGGGCGGTTTTCAATGGATCAATACACGCCGCACCGAAGATGGCATTCCGTGGCCACTTCGTCATGTTTTGCAGTCTAACGAAGCCATCGCCCGCGATTTGAGCAACTACGCGAAATTAGCGCCGACATTTCCCAAAACGGCGATCAGCGAAGAGCGCGTCAACGGTGCAATCGGCATGGAAGGCGACTTCGATCCGGCGCAATGGATTTTGCAAGTTAGTGGTTTGGCTGCTGACGAAACGCTGAGTTTGGGCATCGCCGACATCAAGAAACTACCGCGCTTTGAAATGATTACCGAATTCAAATGTATCGAAGGCTGGAGCACCATCACGCAATGGGCCGGAGCGCGCTTTTCCGATTTTGCGAAGAAATATCCGCCTTTTACGCCAAGTGGTAACCCTTTCGATATGAAAAACATGGGTGACTGGCCGGAATATGTTGGCCTCGAAACGCCCGACAAAAATTATTACGTTGGTCTGGAAATGCCTGCGGCGTTGCATCCGCAAACGCTGCTTGCCTACGAAATTAACGGAGCGCCACTGAGCCTTGAACACGGCGCGCCGTTGCGCTTGATTACGCCTTTGAAATACGGTGTCAAAAACATCAAACGCATCGGCTCAATTACTTTTACCAACCAGCGGCCCCACGATTACTGGGCCGAGCAAGGTTACGATTGGTATGCCGGGCATTGAAGACTCAGTGCCCTTTCCATATCCGCGCGGCACGGTGAACGTGAGTTCAAATGTCGTAATTTTATTTTTTGGAGAACACACATGAAGACGAACCTGAAGGCGCTGTGCGCTGCTGGCCTGTTGGCCGTGACCCTGACTGCTGGAATCGCTTCGCCCGGCCATGCCGAGGACAAAATGAAGATGGACGGCAAAATGGACAAGATGGGCAAAATGGATGGCAAAATGGCGCCCAAAATGGACAAGATGGATCACAAGATGGACGGTAAAATGATGTCTTGTCCCGCTTGCAAAATGATGGGCGGCAAGATGTCGGCGATGGATAAAAAGGAAATGGATCACATGGCTTCCATGATGTCGGCTTCCGAAAAGAAGACTTACAAGACCATGTCCTCTGCCGAAAAAGCCCTGCTGATGAAAGCCATGAAAGCTGGCATGATGCACGGCAAAACGATGGGAAAAATGGACGGCAAAATGGGCAAAATGTAATTTGCCTAATCAACAAAAACGGGAAAGCAATTGCTTTCCCGTTTTTGTTGGACGCTCTGGAAAACGATGAGAAACTCGACAAAAGTGCGCGGGAAAAGCATGGTTTCCGCTGCCATAACTTAGAACCTATCCAAATAGGCTATTAATAATAACCCGACTTGCTTATCAAGAAAAAATGGTTGTGCCGCAGAGAAGCCCCATCCAACTTCCCAAGAGGGGGAGTTGGATGGGGCTGTAAGGCAACTAACCACCTTTCAGCAGAGAGGTAGCAAGTCGGGTTATTATTAAGAATTCGGTGAACTGTGAACCAATTGCTCCGGCAGTGGTGTCTGAACCTTTACGAAATATTCCAGAATGCCCCACTGCTTGCGGTGGGGATGAATGGCCGAGTTTGAAACAGGCTCGATGCCTGTTTCAAACTCTTCCTGAGTCTGTCGAGTGGACTCGATGTCCACTCGACAGACTGTTTGGTCGT
>JANMKN010000241.1:0-4939 GCA_031372065.1 Abditibacteriaceae bacterium
GCCGATGATCTGGCGAACCTGCTGAAAGCTCAGGAAAAACCGCTCAAGGCGCTCAGCGTGCGAATGCTGAGCGGCGCAAAATCGAAGTGGGGCGCCGACAGCAGCCAATACGAGTTGGCCGGAGGCACGCGCACCAGCGAAATCAAACGCAAACCGCGCAACGCCACGCCCACAACCTGATGCACTCCAACGCGGCCCTTTGCATCAAAGGGCCGCGTTTGCTTTTGATTATGAAACGCAAAGAATTATTCTGGATGCTGGTGCCTTGTTTGCTTTTCGCGGGCGTGGCTTTTTGGATGCGTGCCCGCGAAGCGCGAATGCCGAGCGATGGTAAGTTCCATTTGGTTATCGAAAAAATCGAAACGCCGCCGATTTCGGCCAAAGATGCCGCCGATGGCTACGATACCGAAGTGGCCGTAACTTTGAATTTTATCGGGCCAAAGCCAGCGTGGTGGAGTCAGCAAAGCGGTGGTTTTGGCAGTTCCGATCAAAGAGAATGCTTGTTTTACGAAGCAGAAGGTTCACCCAAAGGCAAAGGTAAGCCCGCGAAAATCGCACCCGATTTTAAAAATAATCCCACTATTTTCTATTGGCGCCCCAGTTGGAATAAAAGCACCAGTCGCTACGACGTGCGCTTTTTCTTGCCGCTTTCTAAACTGCCGTCACGCCGCGAACAAACTGTGCTACGCTTTCCTATCGCTATCGAAGATGGCAGTGTTTATCCGCATAAAAATCTGTGTGAGCCAGTCCCACTGATTTTCACCGTTCGCCAACCCAAACAGATCGTTAAGCCTGCTGATGCGCCGCGCAATCCCTTGTTGGAAATCGTTACAGCGGAAGTCATTAAGCCCACAGCGGCCCAGCAGAAAACCAATGGTGGTTACGATACCGAGGTGGAACTTCAACTGCAATATTTGGGTTCAAAAGACGACACTGGCGCGGCGACTGGCTCCGATTCTGTCATTGACGAGAACGGCAATCCTATTATTGGCGGCCCCGGTTGGCGCACCAGTTCGGGACAAAGTGGCAACGACCAAGATCACCCCATTTTAAAATATCAACTGCGTTTAACGACCATTCCTCAAACGCAACGGAATGTCTTCGTGCGTCTCAAGTATTCGCGCGGTGACCATTGGCCGCTGACGGTGCGTGTTCCGCTACGCGAAAACGGCACAGATTTGAGTGGCATCGTCAAAGCTAAACCGGAGTCAACAAGATGAAACGCAAAGAATTATTTTGGATGCTGGTGCCTTGTTTGCTTTTTGCAAGCGCGGGTGTATATTTCACGAAAAAACCAGCGCCCGTTTTTCCCAAGAAATTGCATCTTGAGGTCGAAACCAAACTTGTGCCCGCCACGCCGCGCGATGTGGCACGGGGCTTCGATACAGTGGTGCTGATTCAAACGAAACTGACCGGGCCAAAGGCAATTGATTTCACACAAAAATCGCCTGTCTATGTCGTAAAAAGTGAAGAAGAATCAATCACCGACGCGCAGCATAGAACGATTCAAGTGCCCCTAAGGGGCGACTTTAGCACAGAAGATAGCACAAGGCATTTGCTGTCGCAGCAGATGATTCATTTGATAAAACTGGCGGATGTGCCAATGAAAACAGGCGATTTGTATTTTCATCTGGTGGAGAACCGAATGTTGTATCAAAGCACTCCGTCGCGTGTATTAGAACGCACCAACAATCCGCCACGCAATTTCCTGGTGCGACGCGCGGGACAGATTATCAAACCCCCTGTTGTTAAAAAATATCGCCCTTTCAAATTGATTGGCATAGAATCAGGCCCGTGGCCGGTTCCGGGCTTTTGCAATTACCAATTGAAAATTCATATCCAGCGCTTTGAGCCGCTTCAACATTTGCCCGGACGCGGCCAAGTCAGCATAGATAATTCGCAAATCATCGCGGATGGAAAAACTATCGCCGATAGCAGCGGGGAAAGTTACTCTCCCACCAGAAACCCACTGGAAATCACGAAGAACCTCACTATTCCTCCAAAATGCCGCGATGCCAAATTCAAAGGCTTGCTTTCCATCAACGACTGCTGGCCGCTGCCTATCGAAGTCGAACTGCGCAAGAACGGTAAAGACCTTGTGCGTCCACGACCTATTCTGCCCGCAATTCAATCAACGCCATGAAACGCAAAGAATTATTTTTTGGATGTTGATGTTGATTTTGCATCTGCTTTTTGCACAAATCACTTCAAAACATTGCGGCTTTCACTGGTGCGCAGGCGTGAAAAAACGGCTTTTTGCTCGTCTGTGCCTTATTTTCTGAGGTGAATTCACAGCGGGAAAGCGCGTTTGCGTAGAAAGAGAATCGCAAAACTTTCGCAGATTAGCGAACACAACACTATGTTTTTATAATGCGGCGCGAAAAGCACGGGTGGCTTCTTCAATGGAAGCGGCTTCGCGGCCTGTTACGATGGCGCCAATTAAAATGCCACGCGCTCCACTGGCTTTGAGAGCAGGAATGTCCGCTGGGGTGAGGCGCTTTTGCGATGGGACGATGACCGGCGACGTTATAGCCGCGCAAAGTTCGCCATACGCCGCCACATCTAACGCATTTAAACTTTTGCCGTAATCGTCATGATGCATGATGCTGGCTTCACATAAGCGCATTCCGGCGCTTTCGAGGGCTTGTATTTGCGCGATTTGACCGCCATTAAACGCGGCCAGCATGACATCCAACGAGTTTTGCGTCAGCGTCCACGCCGGAGCATCGGCGGGATAAGCGTCGAAATAATCAATGCCCAACGCGGCCAATTGGGCAAAATCGTCCGGCGAAGCGAACGCGTAATCCTCGCCCGAAGTTGCGCCGGGCACAATGCCAACCGAAGCATTCGCGGCCTGCGCGACTGCTAAAATGGCCGCCAAACTATCGCGTTCTTCGTCCAGCGAGCCAAAACGCGTGCCCGACGCAAAATGCGCGACGTTAATATGCACTTTTAAGCCCTGCGCTCCACCGCGCAAAGCCGCCTCTGCCAACAGCACATCGTTGCGTGGCAGCGAGACTAACAAGGTAAAATCCTGATTCAAAAGTTGTTCGCGAAGTTGATTCATAAGTCGCTTTTATTCCGTCGGTTTGACAAGCAACAAGCCTATCACCGATTTGAAGAATTGTATACGGTTTGCAAGAATCGTGACAAATCACTTGCGCGGCAGCAGTTGCAGTTTGAGCGGCGCGCGGGCCGGGATAGTGCCGGGTGCTTCGGTTTTGACGGTTTCGGTTTTGATTGCCTCGCGCGGCACATATTCGGGCAGGACTACTTCGCGTGGCGCGATTTGCACAGGCGCTTGGCCTCCGGTAGCAGGCAAAGCCACTACAGCATTGGCGTCATCTAAGTAGCGCGGGTTTTGGATGGCCTGCGCATACACTTGCTGCTGCGCCGGAACGCGTTCGAGCAGATGATCGCCATCCGCTTTCTTCTTCTCAAACCAAGTGATCGCTTTGACGCGCGGATACTTTTGGAGAAATGCCGCCAGCACGTCACGCACCCAGACCGCTTCGCCGGGGAAATTCGGGTAATATTGGTTTTTCTGCGGTGAAGTCGCCCATTCATTGATGAAAAATGGCTTTTTAGCGGCGTAAGTTCGATAAATCAGGCTCAAGTTATCAACCGGATTGCCCGAATAAAACGACACACCAATCCAATCGGTGTAGTCATCGCCCGGATAATATTGTTTATTGTCCACGCCGCCGACATCGGGCACGTTGGGCGACCAAACGAAAGCCACATTACTCGCGCCGCGTTGCCGCAAAACATCCACAATATGCCGATAGGACGCCACCCAATCGGCGGCGGTCACGCCGCTGCCCGGATACTTTTCGCTGTAGGGATACCAAGTGCCATTCATTTCGTGGTTGATCGAAAGAAAAACCGGCCCGCCATAGTTGCGTAGCGTGTCGCCCATTTCTTGAAAATAAGCATCGTAAACGCCCGCCGTGATTTCCCTTAATCCAGCCATGCGATGAGTGCCTTCATAATTGGCATCTTGAACCGAAAACTTAATCATCGAAATGGCGCCGATTTGCTTGACCGCATTCAATTGCGGCGCATAATTGGTGTTCCATGATGTGAGACGGCCATTTTCATAAGTGGACGCGAACCACGTTACAACCGCCAGTTTTTTACTTGACGCCTGCGCGAATTGCGCCGCCAGATTGCGCATATTACCCACAGTGCCATTGTTCTCCAAACTGGCCCCATGATAAACGCGATCACCGCTCGGTTCATACTTTGCCAATCCGCCAACCGGCGCGCTGGCGGCAGGCGGCGCATTTGGCGGAATAACAATAGTCCCGCCGCCACCGGATGTTTGCGCGATGGCAGGCACAGTCAGCACAATGGTCAAAAGAAGCGATGTAAATTTCGGCATACTCATTTTTGAAACCTCAAACCGCTTGAAGTTTGCCATGTTCTGCAACTTCTCTCATTCCACACTGAGTTGCAAAAGTTTTCCGATAAAATTGAAGGCAACGGGGATTTTATGAACATTGGCTCGGACGACATTCTTCAAGGCTGCCTGATTATGTTTTTTGGTGGCATTCTTGTCCTTTTGGTGATATGGGGCTTGGCGTGGATAGGTGTGCCGGGGCCAGTGATTGCCTTGCTGCGATTGGCACTGGTTTTGGGTTTGGTCAAGCTGATTTTAGATCAGGTTTTTGATTGAGAGGTAAAAAATGTTGATTGCTGCCATCTTGTTTTTAGTTGTGATTTTGCTTTTTCTTCAGCCATTTATCGAAGAACAGCGCGAACGCAAATTAGCTGAACGACTAAAGGGCGTCAAAGACCCACTTGAAGCACAGATGCTTTTAGACGGCGCGATGCGGACGCGACGAGACGAGATTGATTTCCTAACGAGAATCAAGGAAATCTTTTTTCCTTTTCTCTTTCGCTGAATCGCTGGCACAAATCAAAAGCCCGCCACGAA
>JANMKN010000263.1:0-5318 GCA_031372065.1 Abditibacteriaceae bacterium
GCCCGCTTATTTTAGATAATCCGGGCGAGACGCCCGCGCTCCATAAGAAAATCTTCCTAAACTGCCGCTGTGCGTTATTTTCGGCTTTATCGGGCGTTTGTGAGCAATTGTCTGTCGCGGGCAATGGAATTTCGCGCGCAGTTTTTCGCGGGCATTTTTGCTTACGTTATTTGGTCGGGCGTGTCGCTGTTATTTATTGAGGCGGTTTTCCGGCAAAATGCCGTTATGGGCTGGACGCGCAACGAAATGTGGGTGCTGTATGGCACTTGTCTGGTGCTGGAATCGCTGTGCTGGGGCTTAGTTGGCCCAAATATGTGGCGCTTTTCAACGATGGTGCGCGATGGCAGCCTCGATTTGGCCCTTTGTCGCCCAGTCAACACGCAGTTTTTGCTATCGGCGCGCTATATTGACCTCAACGGCGTGCTAAACGCCCTGCCCGGCTTCGGCTTGCTACTTTATGGCCTGCATTCCTTGCATTTTTCACCGACATTTTGGCAATGGCTCGAATGGGCGGCGCTGCTCCTTTGCGGTTTCGTGATGGGTTATTGCATCTGGTTTTCTGTCGTGATTATCTCGATTTGGACGGTGAAAATGGAAAGCGTCGCTGTGGTTTTCGACCCGATGATGCAAATGGCGCGCTTTCCGGTAGATATTTATCCGCGAAGCTGGCAATGGGCGCTGACTTTCGTCTTCCCCGTCGCCTTTTTGACGACGTTTCCCACCAATGCGCTGCTCGGACGAGGCGCCTCGTGGTTTTTGCCCGCTGCTTTTGGCCTTGCGGCGCTGCTTTTAACTGTTGTCAGCGCCTTTTTTAATTTCGCCCTGCGTTTTTACAGTAGTGCGAGTTCGTAGGGTCGAGGCCTGCCTCGACCCTACGAAGGACGCTGCAATCTATCGCGTAATTTATCCAAAACTTCGCTGATGTCGTCGTTGGGCAGTTTGTGGCCGCGTCCGCTTTCACTGCGGCGCGTGACGTAAAACGAATTTTCGGCGCGTCCGCCCCAAACGGTGATTTTCGCGGTGTGAATATCCAGTCCGATGGCGGCAAAACCACGCGTGATATGATACAGCAAACCCGGCAAATCGGCGGTCACGACCGTCACAACCGTATGCTCATCCGACAAATCGTTGCGCGCTGAAATACGTTCGGGCATTAATTCTTCGCAGGTAGATTTTCCGGCGGCTTTTAGCACTTCTTCGATAGATTTTTCGCCAACCAGAACTTCGCGCAGCAAAGCCGCAATGCGGGCACTGCGCGATTCGGTCACCGGACGGCCATTGGAGACAACGTGCAAGGTATCCAGCACAATATCGCGGCCTTCAGGGTGCTTGGTTTGTGTGTTCGCGGGCAAATTCGCGGTGCGCAAAGTGTAAACGTGCGCCGCCAAAATATCGCTGCCCGCCGCGTGCATCACGCCGCAGAGTTTGGATAAAAGCCCCGGTTGCGGGTCGTCGTAAGTTACCAGCGTCATTTCGGTGAAACCACCGCGCGGCGGGTCGTAAAAGTCCACGATCAGTTTTTCTTCGGGCAGTTCATCGAGGAATTTCAAATGCGTGGCGATGGTCGGTAGCGGCGTGTTCAGCACATAAGCAGCGGGCAGGTTTTCGCTGATGCGATGCAGTGTCACTTCGTCCAATTCCAAATGGCGCAGTTCGCGGCGCAGACGTTCGCGTTCGCGCTGCACCAGTTGCTCGCGTTTTTCGGTATCAGTTAAAACAGCGGCGGTTTCCTCGCGTGTCATCGCCAAAATCGTGCGCTCGTAAAGCTCTTTCATCGCTTCGAGGTCGCGTTTAGAATACGAAAGCTCGCCTACAGCGCAGGTATCGGCCAAAGACAGCAAATAAAGCATTTTCAAAGTCGGCACATCGCGCGCTAAAGTGATGACTTCGCGAATCGTGCCGGGGTCGGATAATTCGCGCAAGCGCGCCATGCGCGGCAGCAACAAGTGGCGCCGCACCAACAAAGCTAATAATTCGGTGCGGTCTGTGGTTAAGCCCAAACGCACGCCAATTTCGCGCACGATGCGTTCGCCGCTGACCGAATGATCGGTGCCGCGTTCGATTTTTCCGACATCGTGCAACAGCGTGCCGAGCACCAAAATTTGCAAATCGTCCACGCCATCCCACACCGCCCACAAGCTGTCGTCATTTTGGCGTTGACCCCACAATTCGCCGAGCGTGCGCACCGCGAAAATCGAGTGTTCGCCCACGGCCAATTGGTGGGACGGATCGCCCGGCGCCAAATGCAACATATCTTCAAATTCGGGAATGAAACGTTGCAACAAGCCGCGCGCCCGCAGTTCACTAAGCGCATCGGCAGCCGAAGGGACATTTTGCAAAAGCGAGAAAAACGCCGCCCGCGCGATGGGGCTTTTGCGCGTTTGATCGTTCAAACGCGGCAGTGATTCTTCGATGCTGCGTTCCAATTCCGGCGTAAAATCGAAGCCATATTTGCGCGCGAGGGCAAACGGCGTCAGCAGCAATTCGGGATGGTTGCGCAAAGTGTAGGGATGCGCGGCCTGCAAGCGGCGATGGGTAGCGACAAAGTGGTCATCAAGCGGCAGCGGCCCTTCGAGCAGGCGCCGCATGACTTTGTTGGAAAAACGCGCCGCGATTTCGGCATGGCCGTAGTAAGTCGCCAAAAACTTTTGCGAAGCGCGCCCGCCGGCGCCGGTAAAGTGAAACGCACGCGCGGCGCGGTCTTGATATTCCAAACGCAAGACATCGGTTTTCTTGCCGGAAATGAGATGCAGCCAAACGCGCGTTTTAATAAAGAAATCGTAAGCGGCTGTCACTTGCGCGCAATCATCGCCCGTCACAATGCCGTGATATTCCAGAGATTTCAAAGGCTCGCTGGTTTGCAAGACCGCGCCCGCCACCCAAAGCGCCGTTTGAATGTCGCGCAAGGCGCCGGTGCCTTCTTTGAGGTGCGGTTCGATGGCATACAGCGACAAATCCAACCGCCGCGACGCCGCTTTGCGCTCGGCGGCTTTTTCGAGCAGAAATTCGACCGGGTCCCAATGTTCGTGCAGTTCATCGCGCATCCGCTTTGGCATTTTTTCGCTGCCGGCAATCAGGCGCCCTTCCAGCAAGGCGGCTTTGCCGGTGTTGTCAAGGCGTTCGATGTCCGCAACAGGCCGATACGCATAGCCCAATTCCAAGCGCGCGCCGTCAATGAAAACTTCGACTAACAAGCGAAAGGCTTCCTTCACTACGGCATCAATGACAGGATGTTCTTCTTCGGACGGCACAAAGGCGAGGTCAATATCGGAATACGGGCACAATTCGCCGCGTCCATAGCCGCCGATTGCCATCAGCGACAGTTCGGCGCTCGGTTCGCTGAGGCCGCGATCATAATGCCATTCGGGATGCTCGGTGCGCACCGTTTCCCACGCGGCCAAATAAATGCGACGCAGCGCGTTATCTATCAAATTGGTGTATTCGGCGATCCATTCGCGCGCGGGTTGGGCGTGCGGCGAGCGCTTGAGCAGCGTCTCACGCCCGTCTTTGACGAACTGGCTGATTTCGGCTAAACGCGGATTGGAATGGGCTTTGCTTGGCGTCGTAGTTGACATTGGGGCTTAGTTTGCGCTTTCATTAGAATAGCTGCCACGAAATTTGAACTCTTTTGTCGAAAAGAATGTCTTCGCGCGACGAACCGGAGGAAGGTAAAATTTCTCTTGAACGTCACTTGCGATGCGATTTCGTTTCCAAAGATTTCGTTTCAAAAAAGGAACTGCCATGATTAAAAAAAGTTTGTTGGCCGGAGCGATTCTGGCCTTGCCCGCACTGGCTTTAGCGCCGCGCGGCGCTATGCTGGGCACTGCACTGCAAGACAGCCCGTTTTATGTGCCCGTCGCGCACGCCGAGGACGCACCAGCGCCTAAAGGTCTTGAAGCTGCCGAACTCGGCGGCTTGGCGTGGGCCGTGCTGGAACAGCACTGCATCGCTTGCCACGGCGAAGGCAAAGGCAAAAACCGCGCCTCGCCGATTGACAAAACCACCTTGCCCAAGCTGCTCGAAAAAGGCCAGATCAAACCGGGCAAGCCCGATGAATCCCCTATTTATACGTTGATGGCCAATCACGACGAACCGATGCCGCCCGCGCGCGTTATGGTGCGTCCCTCGAATGCTGACATCAAATTAATCAAGCTGTGGATTGAAAAAGGCGCGCCTTCTTGGGTTGTGGAAGAAAAACCGGAAGCCAAAAAAGAGTAAACGCCACTCTGCCGTGTTCTTTTCATCAAATTAAAACCCGCCGCCGGCCGCAGTATGAATTTCTTCGGAAATTGCTCGGATGGTGGCGGGTTTTTGTTTATTTGTTTTGTTTTTACTTTATCGTTTGCGACATTGTTTTCAATCATCCAAACTCTAAATCAATCCATGCAAAACCTGCCTTTGCCCCAAAGCAACGTCGAATGGCACGCCGCCATCACGCACTTTCCGATTACGCTGCTTTTTGTAGCCGTCTTTTTCGATGTCGTGGCGCTGTTTTACAAACGCCCGGCACTGCGCGAATTTAGCTTGTGGATGTTGACGCTGTGCGTGATTTCCTTGCCTTTTGCTTTGCTGACCGGCTGGCTGACGGGCCGCGAATTCAAACGCGCGCCAGTAGGCTACGATCAACATTGGCAGGCCGCCGTTATTACTTCGGTGCTGGCTCTGGTTTTATTGGTGTGGCGCCTTGCGGCCAAAGATAAATTGCCGCGCGTGGCGCGCGTTTGCGCTTTAACGCTCACCATGGCCTGCGCGATGGGCGTTGGTTACACCGGGCATCAAGGCGGCGAAATGACCTTTGGAGGCCGCGATGTGGCCGAGGCCGCGCCGCCGCCCGACCCGAATCAGCAAATTGCCAACGCCGCCTCGAAAATGGCGCAAGCGGCGGGCAAACTCGACCAATCCACCGAGCGCGTTTTTGTGGCGGCTGTTGGCAAAAAATCGCTCGCGCCGCCGCCTCCAGCACCTGCTCCGGCGCCCATTATTCAAGCGGTGCCGCCCGATGCCATCACCGACGCCGCCAATAAATTGAATGATGTGGCGTCACGTTTTGACAGCATCGCAGGCAAACTGGAAAAAGTCGCGCAGGTGTTGGAAGAAACTTCCAAAAATCCCGCGCCTGTTCCAGCCGCCACGACAGCCGCCCCGCCCAAAGGCACCACGCCTGCGGCAACTCCGGCCAAGCCCGCTCTTGATGCCAAACTGATTGCTCAAGGCGAAAAACTCTTTTTTGACGAAGACAATTTCGGTTGCACCGATTGTCACGCCATGAACGGCAAAGGCCGCCCGAAAAACGGCGATTTGTCGCATGAAGGCAGCAA
>JANMKN010000260.1:0-8814 GCA_031372065.1 Abditibacteriaceae bacterium
GCAACAAAAAGCACCTGACGAGCGCTCGTCAGGTGCTTTTAAGCGCCAAATCGCCGCAAATGGCCTTTTCGTCACTTTATGCGCCATAAATAGATAGCACAGGTAAAGGATACCGCTAAGGTGCCGTTATCAGGTGAGAAAGCGATGCCCCAAACCATACCTGTGTTAGATGGAATTGGCAATTGACGCAGCAAACGCCCGCTTTTTACATCCCACACGTCCACTTGCAATATTTTGCTTGAATTCTCGGTCGCCAGCATCGTGCCATCAGGTGATAAGGCAGTTGTTAATGTGGGATTAGTTAAAGACATCTTTTTATGCAGTTTGCCCGTTTGGTAATTCCAAATTTGCACCGTTTTTCTGTCGGGAGATAGAAAAGTGATAAATCGAGGCGAGGTGTCAAATACTCTTGCCTCCGTTGGGCTTTTGAAACGCAGTTTGCCGGTTGCTAAATTCCAAAAGCGAGTGCCATCCGTTATCGTCGCTTTGTCCGCCAAAATATAGAAAAAGTTGTCGTTTTCTTGCGATAAGCGCACATGGAATTTAGGATTGTGGTCGGAGCGCCACTTCCATCGAAAAAGGTTGCGCCGATCTTTGCCATCCATTCGACCAATAAGTGTAGAGCCATCAGCTAAAACGCCCACCGGAAAAAAGTCTTTTGGCACTTTAGTCACCAATTTTTCATCCGGCATGGAGCGAATTACAATACCACTTGAACCAGCGGAAACTACATATTTCCCATTTTCGATAAAGTAACGATAATAACCAATTTGAGATAATCGGGCCGTGCGCAATTTCACGTCGCAAATGTAAACGTCGCTTCCCCCATCCCGACAAAACAACGTGCGACCATCGGGAGAGAACTGCGCTCTGCCCGGTTCCGGCGAATGAATTAAAGAAATCGTCCGCAGCTTCCACGAATTGTGCTCGACTATCGCCATGATGCCAAGATACAGCGCCAGCGGCACGAGAAGCAAAAGCGCGAATTTCCAGAAGCGTTTGTTTTTCATTTGATGCGCCACAATTTGATGGTGCCGTCGTCGGAACAACTGGCTAAAGTGCGACCATCGGGAGAGAACTTCAATGCATTGATGCCACTGGTATGGCCTTTTAAGAAACGAATGAAGTGTCCCGTGTTAATGTCCCACAAGCCAATGTCGTTAGCGTCGCGGGCACTTAAGGCTAACAAAGCGCCGTTAGCAGTCATGTCAGTTGCAAAGCCTATAATAGCTTGGGGTTGAAATTCTTTAATCCTTGAATCAGAAATTTTTTTGACATATTGCCCCGTTTTGTAATTCCAAATCTCAATGCGACCCTCAAACCAGAGCGCACATAAGCCCTTCGCAGTGCTGGCAATCGCAAAGACATCGCCTGTAGATTGATTGATATGGAATCGCAGTTTCTTGGTAACAATATCCCAAAACTGCACATCGTATCTTTCCTTTGCTTTGCCATTTGCCTTCATCGGCGTCGCCAGAGTGACAACCGCTACCGTTCGTCTGTCTGCCAAGGGCCAAAAAGAACAGTTAAAGTCGGGCAAAGCAAAATAGAAACTTGATGTTTTAGATGAGTGCCAATCCCAAGCGTGTAAGACGTCTCCTTTTTCGCCAACTTTCCATCCAAGTAAAGTCCTGTTTCCCGGCAAAGCGGTAAGAATTTGAAATTGCTTTGGTGCAGAAGAAATTAATTTTCTATCTGTCACCGAGTATATTTTCGTGCCCGGTTGTTTTTCATTCTGCTCCCACACAGATAACAAGTTATTGTTTAAAAAGTAGGGTGAATTAGCTGCCTTAAATCGCTGAATTATCTGATGCGTCGTTGTATTGAATAGCAAAACCTCAGAATTAGGGCCATGATGTGAATCTTCTACTACGAGCAGGCGCCCATCAGGTGAAAACTCAACCCAGTCCAATCCCGGCCCCATATTTTGTGCGTTCGGCACCACAATCGTTTTAGGCCGCCACGAATTGCGCTCGGAGATAAAGGCATACAGCGCCAGCGGCACGAGAAGCAAAAGCGCGAATTTCCGAGGGCGGCGTTTCATGGCGTTAGTTTAAATCTTCGTCCGCTTTCCGTGATAGGCCGGAGCGATTTAACTATGAACTCATGTTACGCAGTGAGGTTGTGGTAGGCACTGGAAAGAGCAGCAAAGCTGCTCGTCCCCTCACCCGGCCTCTCCCCCATTCGCTTCGCTGGGGAGAGGAGAACTTGACTATTAGGTCCTTGCCCTACTCAATCGGGCAGGAGCGCTTGCGTAAAGCACTCCTCTCCCCGTGGGGGAGAGGCCGGGTGAGGGGACGAGCGATGAAATCGCTCTTTGCTTATCACAACCTCACTGCGTAACATGAGTATGAACACACTTTTATGCGAAGGTATCCCTGTTTTCACGAATGGGGTTTAACGAGATTTTCTTATGTCTAAAAAATCGTCTCAGTCGTCTTTCTCGCGCCGCCGCTTTGTCGCTTTGGGCGTGGCCGGTTTGGGTAGCACCATTTTAGGCAGCAAACGCGCCGAAGCGCAAAAGGCGAATGCGCTTAAGCCTAATTCGATTCTGCAAAATCGCGCGCCACTCAAAGAAGTGCCGTTTATGGCGTTGCCGCTCGGCAGCATTCAAGCGCGCGGCTGGCTTTTGCATCAATTGGAATTGCAGCGCGATGGCTTAACCGGCCACGCCGACGAAATTTTGCCCGCCGCCAAAGACGATTCGGCGTGGCTCGGCGGCAAAGGCGAAGATTGGGAAAAAGGGCCGTATTACGTCAAAGGTTTGGTGCCGCTGGCTTACACCTTGGGCGATGAAAAGCTCAAAGCCAAAGCGCAAAAATGGATTGACGCGATTTTAAATAGTCAGCGCGAGGACGGCTTTTTCGGCCCGAAAACCAACGACGATTGGTGGCCGCGCATGGTCGTGACGTATCTTTTGCGCGACTACGCCGAAGCCACGAGCGATGCGCGCGTAATGCCGTTTTTGACGAAGTATTATCGGCATATGCTGGCGAATTTGCCCAAGCGCCCGCTGCGCGATTGGGGCCGTGCCCGCGCCGGGGACGAAATGGATACCGTTTTCTGGCTTTACAACCGCACTGGCGATAGTTTTCTGCTCGAACTTTCTGATTTGCTGTATCAGCAAGCCTATCCGTGGCGCGACATTTTCAGCGAGAATCGTTTCATGGAATACGGCACCGATTTTCAGCCGAAGCACAATGTCAACGTGCCGCAAGCCATGAAACTGCCGCCGGTCTACTGGCAGCGCTCGCAAAACTACGAAGACCGCGACGCGTGGCATTTGGGCGACGCACATTTGACAGCCAATCACGGCACCGCGCTGGGCATGAACACCGGCACCGAGTTTTTATCGGGCCGCAGCACAACCGAGGGCATCGAAACGTGCTCGTTTGTCGAGCGAATGCTCAGTGACGAAACCGCGCTGCGCATTTTGGGCGACGCTTCCATCGGCGATAATTTGGAAGCAGTAGCCTTCAATGGCCTTGCAGCGGCGCTCTCCAAAGATTTTCATCAGCACGTTTATTACACGCTGCCCAACAACGTCACCGCGCGGCGCGGCGGTTTGGGCTTCGTGGTAGATTACGCCGATGGCCGCTCGCCTTCGCCGCGTTCGGGTTATCCTTGCTGCTGCTACAACCTGCACATGGGCTGGCCCAAATTGGCGCAAAGCTGCTGGGCCGCCACAAAAGAAGGCGGCTTGGCGGCGCTGGCTTATGTGCCCTCGCAAGTCACGGCGCCGCTTCCCGATGGCACCAAAGTCACAATCATCGCCGACACCAATTACCCGTTTGAAGAAGAAATTCGCTTGACTATAAACGTGCCGCGCGAAATGCAATTTCCGCTGAAACTGCGCATTCCCTCGTGGTGCGAGGATGCCACGATTTCCATCAACGGCGCGGTGCAAAAAGCGCCACGCGGACAATTTGCGATTCTCAGTCGCGCATGGAAAAACGGCGACAAACTCACCTTACGTTTTCCGATGGAAGTGCGCACCGCTCCCGGCGTTAACAATTCGCGCAGCGTATGGCACGGGCCGCTTTTGTATTCTTTGAAAATCGAAGAAAAATGGCAGGCGTTTACCGAAGAAAATCGCGAAGGCGCGCCCGGTTTTGAATCTTACGAAGTGTTGCCGCAGTCGGCGTGGAATTACGCCTTAGCCGATTTGGAAGCCATCAAAGTGCAGCGCCGCGCCATGCCGCAAAACCCGTTCGACCCGGCGCAAACGCCGGTCAAGTTGCGAACTTCCGCGCGCAAAATCGCCGATTGGACTTTGGCCTACGATCAGCCGCGTGCCTTGGAGCCGCCCGTTAGTCCTTTGGCCTCCGCTGCACCTCTGGAAACTATCACTTTAGTGCCATTCGGCGCGCAAATGCTGCGCATCAGCAACTTTCCGTTTATCGGCACGCCCCCGCCGGTAGGCGAACCGTTTCAGGAGAATTTTCCCGATAGCCACTTCGATAATTGGATCACTTACGGCGGCGGCTGGTTGATTGATGAAAACGGTTTTGGCCCTTCGCCCGATGCCACTTCGTCCTATGCAGTCGCGACTTTAACGCGCTTTCGCGATTTTTCCTACGATGCTCATGTGACGCTCGGCGAAGCGGGCAATGCCGGCCTGATTTTCCGCGTCAACAATGCGGCGATTGGCGCCGATAATTATCAGGGCTACTATTGCGGCCTTTTCGCCACGGAAAACCGCGTCGAACTCGGCAAGGCCAATGGCAAATGGACGACGATTAAAGCCGCGCCGCGCAATCTGTCGCCGGGGCGCGCTTATCATGTGCGCATTCTCGCCAACGGCCCACAAATTCGCGTCTTCATAGACAACATGGCGCAGCCCGTTCTCGAAGCGACGGACGAAACCTACACCGAAGGCGCCATCGGCGTGCGTCAATACGGTGGCAACGAGCAAAAAACGCAAGCGCGTTTCGCGCATATTTTGGTATCGGCCTAATGAAGATTAACGGCTAATGCTGCTTTGTCCGGCTTCGATTTGTTGCACTTCGGCAAGTGTGGGCAAGCCTTCCCAATCGCCCGCGAATTGCGTGGCTAAGGCGCCCAAAATGTTGGCGCGCGAGAGGCACGCGGGAATCGGCAAAGCATCGAGCCACGCCGAAAGAAAGCCTGCGGCGAAGGCATCACCCGCGCCAATCGGGTCAATGACCTTTTCGATTTTAAACGGCGGCGCTTCGATAATACCCTCTGGCGTCGCGGCTAAAGCGCCGCGTTCGGCCAATTTCATTACGACAAGTTTTGGGCCAGCCGCCAGCGATTTCTTTATCCAATCTTGCGGTGTGTCGGTGCCAAAGAGAAACTCGCATTCTTCGTGGCCGGGCAGGAAAACATCGCACAGCGGCAGCATTTCCAGCAAGGTTTGACGCGCCAGTTCTTCTCCCCATAGTTTGCGGCGCAAATTGGGGTCAAAGGAAATCGAAAGCCCTTTATCGCGTGCCATTTTCATCGCTTCAAAAGTCGCGTTGCGGCAGCTTTCGCTCAGTGCCGGCGTGATGCCTGTAACGTGCAGATGTCGCGCGCCGGAAAACCAATTTTCTTTCACATCATGCACGCCGATTTCTGAAGCGGCGCTGCCAGAGCGAAAATAAAAGACCTGCGGCCCGAAATGCGCGTGAATTTGCCGAAAAAAGATGCCCGTTGATGCCGTTTCGTCGCGCTGGACGCCCGAAACATCTACACCTTCGCCCGCGACGGCTTTGAGAATGATGTCGCCAAACGGGTCTTGTCCGACGCGCGAAATCCAGCGCACTTTTTTGCCGAGACGCGACAAGGCAATCGCCAAATTCGATTCGGCGCCTGCCACGCTTTTGGTAAGTAACGGCGCGTGCGCCAAATTCTTTTCGCCCAACGGCGCAAACAAAACCATCGCCTCGCCGAAAGTGACGACATCAATTGTGTTCATTGCGTGCCAGTGTGCCAATTACCAGTTGCCGGTTGCCAGTTTTCGGTGTGTTGTCACACTGGCAACTCCCCTAAACTACTCTTCTCATGGCATTTTATTATAATTTTCTGATTGTGGGCGCGGGTTATGCGGGCAGCGTTTTGGCCGAGCGATTGGCGAAAGATGGCGGCAAAAAGGTGTTGCTTTGTGATCGGCGCCCGCACATCGGCGGCAATGCCTACGATTGCTATGACGACGCGGGACTGTTGATTCACAAATACGGGCCGCATATTTTTCACACCAACTCGCAGGAGGTTTTCGATTACCTTTCGCAATTCACCAAATGGCGCCATTATGAGCATCGCGTTTTGGCGCAGGTGAATGATAAATTGGTGCCGATTCCGATTAATCTCGACACGCTAAACGCGCTTTATAACTTGAATTTGGACGAAGCGGGCGCGGAAAACTATCTGCAATCCGTCGCTGAAAAAATCGAAGCGCCGCGCACGTCCGAAGACGTTGTTTTGTCGCGTGTCGGGCGCGATTTATACGAGAAATTCTTCAAAGGCTACACACGCAAGCAATGGGGACTTGACCCTTCGCAACTCGATGCCGCCGTCGCCGCGCGCATTCCAGCGCGCACCAATCGCGATGACCGTTATTTCACCGATACCTTTCAGGCCATGCCCCAAAACGGTTACACGCGAATGTTTGAAAATATGCTCGATCATCCGAACATTCATTTGCTTCTCAACTGCGATTACCGCGAAGTGCAAAATTTCGTGCCTTACAAAGAAATGATTTACAGCGGCCCTGTGGATGAGTTTTTCGATTTGCGCTTTGGGAAATTGCCTTATCGCTCGCTGGAATTTCGCCACGAAACACGCGAGGAAAAACAGGTTCAGCCCGTCGCGGTAGTCAATTATCCGAGCGAAGCGGTGTCCTACACGCGCGTCACCGAATTTAAGCATTTAACCGGGCAAGAGCATCCGAAAACGTCGTTGGTTTATGAATTTCCGCGCGCTGAAGGTGACCCGTATTACCCCGTCCCACGTCCCGAAAACGCCGTTTTATACAAGCAATATCAGCAACTCGCCGAGCAAACGCCGGGCGTTTATTTCGTCGGGCGCTTGGCGACTTACAAATACTACAATATGGATCAGGTCACTGCACAGGCGCTTTCGACTTATCGCAAAATCAAAGCGAAAGGGTGACGCGAAAACCGAGCGCCACGAATCTTCACACTCCGCCACTTTTGTTCTAACGGACTTCGCAGACTCGCAAGATTGCATGGACTTTACTGGAATCAGGATGAAAAATCCTGAAAGTTCCTCGTTTAGTCCTTGGTAAAAAGCGGGTTAAGCGAAGGCGGAGGCCAACATGAACAAAGTGAAAAAAAGCGCGCTGTCGTTGGGTTTGGTAGGAGGCGGATTGGCCGCTTTTGCCGCATCGGGACTGCGGTCTGAGACCTTGTCAGATTTGATTTTCCCCTCGACACAGCGCCATTATGTGCCGATTCGCGAAGACGAAAAAATGCACTCCATTCGCCCGCACGCCGCGCCGCACATTCCGGCCCAAAATGGCAGCGCGCGTTTTGGCGACCCATTGCCGGGCCTGACTCCCGATCAATTAGGCGCTTTTGGCGCCGGTCAGGAGGAATTCACCAATCAAGAAGACATCGAAGGCGGTCTTGGCCCGATTTTCAACGATTCTTCGTGCGTGGCTTGCCATTTTACCGGCGCTACGGGAGGCGCCAGCAACATTACCGTGACGCGTTTCGGGCGCGAAATAAACGACGTTTATGATGCGATGGAATCGCTGGGCGGCTCGCTCTTGCAAAAGAAAGCGATTGCGCCCGAAGTGCGCGAAGTGGTGCCGCGCGAAGCCACCATTATCGCGCGCCGCCAAACCACGCCGCTGTTTGGTTTGGGCCTGATGGAAGCCATTCCCGACGACGCGATTTTGCGCAACGCCGCCGAGCAAGCGCGCGGTGCCAACACTTCGACTGCGCGCGTTTTATCTCCGATGGGCGGCCCGCGCCCGCCGCAAAATCCGCCACCGGGCGGCGCGCAACGGCCTCCCGATGGAAATCCGCCAATGAATCCGCCAACCATGCCACCAAACGACACCAGCATTCATGGCCGCGCAGCGATGGTGACCGATGTAGTCAGCGGCGCGCGGCGCGTCGGGCGCTTTGGATGGAAGGCGCAACAAGCGACAGTTCTGGCCTTTTCCGGCGATGCTTATCTCAACGAAATGGGCATCACCAACCGCTTTTTTCCGCACGAGAACGCGCCCAATGGTGATGCCGCGCGGCTGGCAGCTTTTGATGTGGTCAAAGACATCGAAGACGAAGCTGACCCTTCAACGGGCAAGGCCGATATTGATGCCTCGGCGGATTATATGCGCTTTTTGGCCGCGCCGCCGCAGTTGCCGCTAACGCCTTCAGCGAACGAAGGCCGCAGAATCTTCAAGGATATTCAATGCGCGACGTGCCACACGCCAATGATGATGACGGGGCCGAACCCCATTCGCGCTTTAGACCGCAAAGAAGTCTGGCTTTTTTCGGATTTGCTGCTGCACGATATGGGCACGCTCGGCGATGGTATTATGCAATCGGCGGCGGGTGCCAAGGAATTTCGCACCGCGCCCTTATGGGGCCTGCGCGCCAGCGGCCCGTATTTGCACGATGGTCGCGCCCGCACCATCGAACAAGCTATCCTTTTGCACGATGGAGAAGCGAAAAACTCGCGTGATCGCTATCAGCAACTCACGCCGCAACAACGCCAGCAGATTTTGGAATTTTTGGGGAAGATTTAAGGATCGTTTGCCAAAAGCTCATCGAAAAAGCTCTGACGCACCATTGAAACGGCGCGTCAGAGCATCGAAACGCTGTGCAGAAGACCCATTCATTA
>JANMKN010000268.1:0-9805 GCA_031372065.1 Abditibacteriaceae bacterium
CGATGACGTGCTGGAAATGACCACGCGCAACTTCAACGAAGGCGTGTCCTTTGAGTTTTCGCCGCCTGTCAATCTGAACGATTACAAAAACGAAGGCTATTTGCGCTTGCGCTTGCGCTTTCAGGAAATGGCGGCCACAACACCGGGAGCCTTTGGTGGCTTTCCGGGCGCAGGCGGCGAAGGCGGAGGAGGCTTCGGGGGAGGGGGCTTCGGTGGTCGAGGCGGCGAAGGTGGCTTCGGTGGGCGCGGCGGCTTTGGCACTCCAAATACTACAACGTTGCAACAAATGACGCCGCGTCCGGGCGGCGGTTTTGGAGGTCGGGGCGGCGGCGGTTCGGGAGGCTTTGGCGGAGCGCCTCCCGGCGGCTTCGGCGGCCCTCCAGGTGGCGGATTTGGTGGGCCTCCCGGTGGCTTTGGTGGCCCCGAAGGTGGGGGGCCGGGCGGCGCGGGCTTTGGCTTGCCAATGGGGCCACTGCCACAGGAAACAAAAATCCATCGTATGATGGTGACTTTTGTGTTGGACAAAGGTATCGCATCCGGCACGTTGGATTTGCCTACTGATCTAAGCAAAGTGCAGCCCGACGATGCCGGTTGGCGCTTATTTTTGCTGCCTGTCGCCGACCTGAAATTCACGCCCGGCGCCACAGGCCAAGCCAAGAGCATGATCGTCACCAGCGATACGCGCGACACGTTTTACATGGCGCAATCGGCGTTAGTGGTTGAGACAGGTCAGATGTCGGTGAATATCCGCCGTCCAACCGATCCTCTCGCCACGCAAATCGGCGAATTGACCATTAAACCGGGCCTTATCACTTTGGTCGCCGATGTCGAAGCGGGCACGGCTGATCCGATGATCGAATGGAACTTCGACGCCGACAATGTGAATGCCGACATCGCTATGCGCCGTGCCCCCTTAGGTGGCCCGGCTGGCCCCGGCGCGACGCCGGGTGGCTTTGACCCCGCTGGCGCGCCCGGCAGTGGTTTTGGCGGCGCCCCGCCCGCTGGCGGCTTTGGCGGAGCGCCTCCTGCCGGAGGCTTTGGCGGTGGACGCGGCAGCATTGGCGGCAACACCCCAACGGGCGGCTTTGGTGGCGCGCCGCCTGCGGGTGGTGGAGGTTTCGGCACATCGCCGGGACAATTTGGTGCGCCCGGCGGCTTATTCGGTGGCGAAAACGGCCCGGCTACGGTGCCCACAGGCCCTCCGGTAGACGCTCGTGGCTTGGTCGCCAAGTTTGATTATCCCAACGAAGAAATGGATTATCGCGTCGAAGTGACTGTTACTGACCGCGCCGGTAAAAAAGCGCCGGTCAAAGCGTCCATTCTGATAAAAGTGCGCGCTTAAATCTGGCAAAACGGAGTAATGCGGGATGCGAAATGAAAATCATTTCGCATCCCGCATTTTTTATGCTGCATTCCACTCTTAAAGAAATCGTCAGCCTGTCCGGTATAGGTTTGCATAGCGGTGAAACCGTGGTCGCCACGCTAAAACCGCGCGACGAACCGGGCATTCTCTTTTGTCGCGCCGATTTGCTTGGCAAACCCCTCATTCCTGCCGATTGGCGCCATGTGACGCGCACTGTCCATGCGACTACGCTGCAATATGAAGGCGCCAGCGTTTCGACAACCGAACATTTACTGGCCGCGCTTTGGGTCATGGGCGTGACGGCTTGCACCATTGAACTCGACGGCCCCGAAGTGCCCATTTTAGATGGCAGTGCCGCGCCGTGGGTGGAAATAATTCAACAAGTCGGCCTCTCGCCTTTACCGTCTGCCGGATCGCGCCCGCTTTATCGCTTGATGGAGCCGGTTTGGATTGGCGAAAAGGAAATGTCGGTGTTCGGCGTGCCGCACCACGAGTTTCGCTTGACGTGCGCGGTGGAATATACGGTGCCGAATAGCCGTCAAATTTGCGATTTCGTCGTCTCGCCCGCAGTTTTCGCCGAACAATTGGCTCCGGCGCGCACGTTTACGCTCGAAAGCTGGCTCGAACCGCTGCGGGCGCAAGGTTTAATTCGTGGCGGCTCGTTGGAAAATGCCTTAGTCCTCGACGAAAGCGGCCCCTCGGCGCCGTTTCGCTTTCCCGATGAGTTAGCACGCCACAAAGCCTTAGATGTGTTGGGCGATTTGGCCTTACTTTTCGCAAAAGACGGCGGACTTTTGCAAGCCCACATCATCGCCCAGCGCGCCGGACACGGCCCGCATCGCGCATGGATGGAAGCCGCCTTATCGCAAGGCGCCCTAATTCGCCTGTAGACAGGTTAATGATGCGAGTTTGCTTTAGGCCGGTTGAAACCGGCCTCTGTGGGAGCAAAGCCTGCCTTCGCAGGCTCACAATCAATGGTTTTTAGTCCGCGCAGGTGGACTTTGCTCTTGCAGACGCCGGTTTCAACCGCCGTAAGGCCAATCCCACAACACAAATTAGACAGGCAAAACGCAATAACTAAACAGACAATATAGCACGCAAAGGCAATTTTTCTACTGATTAGCCCCCAATTTTCGCTGTGCGCGTCGTAATTCCCACTCGGCTACCTATCATTCTAAGAATCAGTTAGCAAATTCCCCCTCTCCCCAGCGCAGCGGTTGGGGGGAGAGGGTTGGGGTGAGGGGTTTTGCTTTACAGAAGAGGTCACTTCGTGACCTCGCGCCCCTCACCTAACCTCTCCCCGGAGGGGAGAGGAATTAAGTTCCGACTCTTCCAACTAATTCTTCGTTTGCAAAGTATAAATCTCACTTAGCCACACTTAATAACTACTCGGAGACCCTTCAAACACACATTGAGACCCTTCAAACACACATTGAAGGGTCTCAATGTGTGTTTGGCAAGCATTGGCGGCCTATGCAGAGCTTCGATCATACAAAAAGTATTTTTCTTGGGGACAGCAGCAGTTTATTGGAACAGAGAAGTTTTCTGCACAGCAAAAAAACTGACTTATCGTGTTAGAGAAAGGTTGTGGATAACTATAAAAAGGCGTTGCAGAGTTAGAAAAGTAATGTCCACAATAACATGAGGAGGGCAGGCTATGACCTTAGCGCCTTTCCCGTGCAGAATTAGGTGGCACAAAAACGCACCGATGAAGGGGCTTGAAACAATAAGGGCGTCAAGCGGGGCTTGCGAGCAATGGTATGGAACTGAAGCCACCCAGAGGGTAATTCCTCCCCCTTTGGGCGGGTGCCCGCTGGCTGCGGGCAGGATTAGGTGGGGGTTGACAGCGGCTTTGCCGCCGTCGTGCCCTCCCTCAATCCCTCCCGGAGGGAGGGAAGTGACTAATCCCGTTCGCTTAAGTGGTTGCCATTGGGTTTGAACCTTATCGCCCAAGAAAACAGCGAGCTTCGTGGGGAAGTTGTAAGAATCAATTTGCAAAATAGCAGCGTGGTTCCTCTCCCCACGGGGGAGAGGTTAGGTGAGGGGCACGAGGTCACGAAGTGACCTCTTCTGTAAAGCAAAACCCCTCACCCCAACCCTCTCCCCCAACCGCTGCGCTGGGGAGAGGGAGACTTTGCTTGCTGCTTTTTAAGGGGAACCGCTATAAATTTACGCCATACTTTGGCGCTTTTGGAATTCTTCGAGAATCTTTACCGAAGCCGAACTGCCAAGACGCGTGGCGCCGGCTTCAATCATGGCTAAGGCGGTGTCTAAATCGCGAATGCCGCCTGCCGCTTTGACGCCAAGGCGCGGATTGGCGGCGCGGCGCATCAAACGGACATCGTCGAGAGTGGCGCCACTGGCGGCGAAGCCGGTAGAAGTCTTGACATAATGCGCGCTGGCCGCGCTGCAAACCAAACAAGCCTTTTGAATTTCGTCTTTGGTGAGCAGGGCGTTTTCAAAAATGACTTTCACAATCGCGCCGGGCTTGCGGCGCGCGGCTTCGACCACGCCGCGAATATCAGATTCGACTTTGTCCCACGCGCCAGCCTTGGCCTGACCAATCGCCATCACCATGTCCACTTCTTCAGCCCCGGCCTCCAAGACCATTTGCGTTTCCAAGGCTTTAATTTGAGGCAGCGTGTTGCCATGAGGGAAACCGGCCACGCTCGCCACCGCGACGCCGCTGCCTTTGAGCATATCCACAGCTAACGCAACCCAATCGGGCGCCACACAAACCGCTGCAAATTCCCATTTGCGCGCGTCGTCGCACAAAAGCAAGATGTCCTCTGCCGTCGCGTCGGGCTTCAAAACCGTGTGATCGAAATAGCGTGCCAGTTCTTGAACAGTCATTGTTTCCTTTAGAGGAACGTCTCGCCGACATTCCATGAATCTATTTTAAACCAATGCGCCAAAGTTGCGGCAATATCGGCGAACGAATCGCGAACGCCTAACTCTTGGCCCTTTTGCGCTGCGCCGCACTTAACAAGCAGGGGCACGCTTTCACGAGTGTGATCAGTGCCGCGAAAAGTTGGATCGTTGCCGTGATCAGCCGTGATAAGGAGCAAATCATCCGCGCCGATTTGCCTTAGAAACGCGCCGAGCCACGCATCAAAGGCTTGCAAAGCCTGCGCGAAGCCGTTCACATCGCGCCGATGGCCGAAAAGCGTGTCAAAATCCACTAAATTGGCGAAAATAAGGCCGTTTTTCGCTTCGCGCCACAGCTTTTCGATCTGTTTCATGCCTTCGGCGTTCGATTTTGTTGGGTAAGTTGCTGTAAAACCCGAACCGGCGAATAAATCAGCGACTTTGCCGACACTAACAACCGGAAAACCGGCTTCGGTAATTTCGTTCAAGACGGTGCGAGGCGGCATCAAAGAGAAATCGTGACGATTCGCCGTGCGCTGAAAAGCACCGACTGCGCCGACAAAAGGGCGCGCGATGACGCGTCCGATTTGATATTCGTCAGCAATAAGGCGCGCGGCCCGACAAATCGCGTAGAGTTTCTCAAGAGGCACGATGTCTTCGTGCGCGGCGATTTGCAAGACCGAATCGGCGGAGGTGTAAAGAATCGGCAAAGCGCTTGCGAGGTGTTGCGCGCCTAATTCCCCCAAAATAACCGTGCCGCTTTGCGCATAATTGCCGAGGAATGTGGTCTGACAGGCGTCTTCCAATTTAGCGACGATGTCCGGTGGAAACTTTTCGTAAACCGCGAACGGTTTTTCTAAAACCGCGCCCGCAATTTCCCAATGGCCCGATGTAGAATCCTTGCCGACAGCGCGCGGGTGCATGATGCCGTAACAATTAGTTGGTTCGGCGGCTTCAAAACCTAAAACGCGGCCCAAACCAAGCGAAACCAAGTGCGGTAAAGACAAATCGGGGCGCGCTTGAAGAATGTGGCGCAGCGTATCGGCGCCCTCATCGCCATAATCGGCGGCATCCGGCGCCGCGCCACAACCAACGCCATCAAGAATCAAGAGCAACGCGCGTGGCATTAAGGGGAAAATTCACCGCAGAGGACGCGGAGAATCATTTTAACTGACATCAACGACGGCTTTGACGCAGGTGGCGCGGTTAGCGACGACGTATTCAAAGGCTTGGGGCACTTCGGCTAAGGAAAAACGCTTGGAAATCAGCGGTTTCAAATTGATCTTGCCGGACGCGAGAAGGTTGACACCCGTAGGAAACGTGTTGTTGTAGCGAAAAATCGGGCGCAGTTTGATTTCACGCACGATGAGGTCGTTGATATTCAGTGTCGCTGTGTCATTGGGCGGCATCCCGATAAGAACAACCGTGGCGCCGGGCCGCGCAGCGGCAATGCAAGCGTTTAAAGCGTCGGGATGGCCCGCACATTCGATGCACACATCGGCGCCACGCCCTTCGGTGAGTTGTTGCGCGGCGTCTTTTAACTCTTCGGCGCCGCCCACAATGGTTTTGGTGGCGCCGATTGCTTGGGCAATTTGCAAGCGTTCGGGCACAGTGTCGGAGATAATTACATGAGCCGCGCCGGCGGCTTGGACGGCCAGCAGATTCATTAGGCCAATCGGCCCGGCGCCCGTAATAACAACGGTGTCGCCCATAATAACCGGAGCCACGCGCGCCGCATAAATGCCCGTCGAAAGCGGTTCGATGAGCGCACCTTCTTCAAGCGACACATTATCCGGCAAAGGGAAGCAAAAAGCCGCCGGATGATTGACGAAATTGCAAAATGAGCCGTGGTCGGGCGGCGTGGCGAAAAAGAAAATATCAGGGCACAAGTTATATTCGCCGCGCTTCATGTAGAAGTGCGAAATGTTCGTCGAAAGACGCGGCACACCCGGCTCCAAGCAAACGCGATCACCGATCTTCAAATGCGTGACGCCGTGCCCGGTTTCCACAACGGTTCCGGCGCATTCGTGCCCCAAAATCATGGGCGCGCGAACCACGAAATCACCAATGCGACCATGCTCCCAATAATGCACATCCGAGCCGCAGATGCCAACTTTATTGATGGCGACTTTAACTTCATTGGCGCGCGGCGCATCGGGAACCGGCACGGCTTCAACGCGCAAATCTCTGACGCCGTGCAACACGGCAGCTTGCATGGTTTTCATTGGGGTGGTTAGGTGAATAGGTAGTTGATCTACTTAACCACCTATTCAAGCCTTCTTCTGCCATTGATCGAAGGCAACGGCCACGATAATCAAGGTGCCGACGATGATTTGTTGGATGAACGGGTCAACGCTCATCAAGCTGGAGCCGTTTTTCAGCACCGCGATGACAAGCGCGCCGGTGACAGTGCCGACGATGGTGCCCACGCCGCCGAAAAGCGAAGCGCCGCCAATAACAACGGCGGCAATGGCATCTAATTCGGCGCCCATAGCCGCCGTCGGCTGCGCTGAAATACTGCGCGACACGTCAATCATGGCGGCGACGCCGGTCAGCGCGCTGGTCAAAACGTAAACGAAAAACAAAGTTTTTCGTTGGTCAATGCCGGCGAAGCGCGCGGCTTGCGGATTGCCGCCAACGGCGTAAATGGTGCGGCCCATCACGGTTTTGTTGAGCAATATATAGCACAGCACGCCGACGAAAATGATGATCCATAACGGCACCGGCAGCTTCAAGAAATCCGCCTCGCCCAACCATCGAATGTTATCGGCCAAGACATCCACAGCCCGTCCACCCGAAATGATATTGGTAACGCCGCGCGCAATGCCCATTGTGCCGAGCGTGGCGATGAACGGCGGCAAACGCAAAATCCCAATAAGAAAAGCGTTAATCACGCCGCAACAAGCGCCAGCCACCACACCAAGTGTCATCGCTGGCACCAAAGCCATGCCACTACGGGCCATGAGCAATGCGGCGATCATGCCCGAAAACGCGGAAACGCTACCCACGCTGAGATCAATGCCGCCGCTGATGATAACCAGCGTCATGCCAAAAGCGATCAGCAAAATCGCCGACTGTTGCCGCGCTATGTTGAAAATGTTTTCCGACGACAAAAAAAGGTTTTCGTAACCGGGCGCCGGGCCGCGCGGCGATTTGATGCTGAAAAAGATAATCAGCACAATCAACCCGGCCAAAGGAAGCAAGCGGCGCAGCAGAACAGAAACTTGAGAATTAGGCATTCTTTGGTAAATGGTGCGCGGTGAGTGGTAATTTTCGTTATCACACACCGCGCATCAAAACTATCCTTGCAACCATTCTTTGTTTTCCGGCTTGTCAATGTCTTCGGTCGTCAGCAACTTCACATGAGTGTCAATGCGCGCCTCGACCTTTTTGCCAGCTTTGTAATCTACAATGGCTTTCACGCCCAGATAGCCCATATTGAAGGGGTTTTGCACTACAATGCTGTCCACTTCGCCTTTGCGCACAGCCGCCACCAAAATATCGGGCGTATCAAAGCCGATAATTTTGATTTTGCCCACCAATTTGCGCGATGTTACAGCATTCAGTGCGCCCACAGCCGAACTTTCATTCGGGCCGAAAATGGCGGTCATGGTGGGGTTGGCGGTCAACATATCCTGCGCCACTTTTAGGCTCTTATCGCGGTTGCTTTCGCCAAATTGTGAGCGAATGACTTTGATTTTGCCTTTTGAAAGTTCAGCGATTTTATTCTCAAAGCCTTTTTCGCGTTGTTCGGTGGATTCGGAGTTAGCTTGCACCGGCACCATGCCGATCGGGCCTTTGCCGCCAGTAAGTTTCCAAATGCGCTCGGCAGCCATTGCGCCACCTTTTTCATTGTCGGTAGCCACATAAGAAATGCGTTTTTTGGTGTCGGCGTCGCTGTCGGCAATGACAACAGGAATGCCCGCTTTTGCAGCCTTTTCAATGACCGGCACCAGCGCAGTTTTGTTGTTGGGCGCGATGACAATGCCGTCCACTTTTTTGGTGATCTGGTCTTCGACAATTTGCTGTTGCTGCTGCGTGCCCTGACTTTCATCTGCCGGGCCAACCCAAATGATTTTGGCGTTCATTTCGCTGCCCGCTTTTTCAGCACCGCGCCGGATGGACTGCCAAAACGAATGCGTCAGGCCTTTGGGAATGACGGCGATTGTCAATTTCTTGCCGCCCGTCACATTAACAGGCGCCGCACCAGAAGCTGACGGCGCGACGGAAGGACTGGCCGTGCCATTGTTTTGCGCCGTTTCGGTGCCACTTGGCGAATTGCAACCGGCAAACAGTGCCGCACTGCCCAACAAGCCCGTCGCTAACAAATGCGATGCGCACTTCCGCATTTCAATCATGAACACACCTCGAAATAAACTGGAATTTTCTGCAAAGCTATTATAACAAGGGCTTTGTCCCGCTAACACACGAATTTGCCTTGCTATCCGGCTACACTGTCGCCACACAATATGATTTACGATCCCGCTTCGCCTGTCGCCACCCGCGCCATTTTGCGCGACTTAGGCGCCGCGCCGAACCGCACTTTGGGGCAGAATTTTCTGGTGAGCGCCACGGTGCTGGACCGCATTGTTGCCGCCGCGCAGCTTACAAAAGCCGATTCGGCGCTGGAAATCGGCCCCGGACTGGGCGCTTTAACAACGCGCCTCATCGAAAACGCCGCACACGTTTGCGCCATTGAAAAAGACGCGCAGTTTCTCGATTTACTCAGTCACAAACTGCCTTCCTTGCACTTAATTCGCGGCGATGCGCTCAAAGTCCCGTGGCAAACACTGCAATTGCCCGCTTCGGATGTAAAAGTCGTCGCCAACCTGCCCTACTCGATTTCCAAACCGATGCTGCGTCGTCTGATGGAAGAGTGGCGCCCGCATTTGCAAAGCGCCACTTTAACCGTGCAAAAAGAAGTCGCCGAACGCATTGTTGCGGCGCCGAACACCTCGGCTTACGGCCCGATGGCGATCATGTGTGCGCTGCATGGCAAGGCCAAAAAACTGTTTGATATTGCGCCCGGTTCGTTTTTGCCGCCGCCGGATGTGACTTCCAGTGTGGTTCACATCGAAATGCGCGAAGTGCCATCCGTGCAAATTGAAGATGAAGCGTTTTTTTGGAAAGTCATTCACGCCGCCTTCGGCCAGCGCCGCAAGCAATTGGGCAACACGCTGCGCCCGCTGCAAAGCGACAAAGAAAAGCTGCTGGAAGCCCTGAAAATTTGCGCGATTGACCCGCAACGGCGCGGCGAAACGCTTTCCCTTGAGGAATTTGCTCAATTATCAAAAGTTTTAAAACTGGCATGAGAACTGCAAATGTCTGTGCGTAGAAATTCAGGAGGAACAACATGAAACGCACATTATTTACCTTAGGACTGGGCGCCAGCCTGATGTATTTTTTCGATCCCCAAGAAGGCGCACTGCGCCGCGAACTGCTTCGGGACAAGTTTGAAAACATGCTGCCCAAAACCAACGAAGCCTTGCACGAGAAGGCCGACGAGATCTCTGCCAAAGCTCATTCTTTGACAGAAAAAGCCGACGAAGCTGCCGCCGAAGCGATCACAACGGC
>JANMKN010000305.1:0-27992 GCA_031372065.1 Abditibacteriaceae bacterium
GCCATTTGATGAACGCCATTTGATGAACGCCATTTGATGAACGCCATTTGATGAACGCCATTTGATGAACGCCATTTGATGAACGCCATTTGATGAACGCCATTTGATGAACGCCATTCGAGCGCACTGGGGCATCGAAAATAGTTTGCATTGGGTGTTAGATGTCGCTTTTGGCGAAGATGATTGTCGTGTTCGTCGCGACCATGCGCCGCAGAATCTGGCTACATTGCGCAAATTGACGCTCAATTTGCTGCGTCGAGACACCAAAACCAAATGTGGCATCAAAGGACGCCGAAAAATGTCGGGGTGGAACGAAGATTATATGCTGAGCATCTTGGCTGGCCCATAATTCTCATGCGATTGCCTTGCGTTATGGTTGCTTATAAAGAGGCATCTTTGGTAAAGTATTCTATGCTTTGCGGGATGTGGCTCAGCTTGGTAGAGCGCCTGACTGGGGGTCAGGAGGTCGTCGGTTCAAATCCGGCCATCCCGATTTTTTACGCTATTATTTTTCGTTTTGTTGAGAAAAACCCTTATTTTATAAGGGTTTTACAATTCTTCGTTTATCCTCCACAACCCCATTTCGGAGGATCAAGATGTCGAATAGACCGCTTACTGTTGTAAATGCAAATGTTGGCGCCAAAGCCGCCAAAACCACCAAAACCGCTGTTTCTTCCCAGAGCGCCAAAACAAAAAGCCCGAAAAGAACGAAAACAGCAGAGGCAAACGTTGGCCCAACCAGTAACCCCAATAGTGCCCCAACGGTTGCTTTGTCGGCTGCTGTGCCGATTGCTGTGCCGCCTATCCGACCAGCGATAACGAGAGTCGCACTCTCACATTCGCTGGAAGCGCAGGCGAACTCTCAAGGCAATTTTGATGTAAATTTCCAAGCCGAAGGCGATGATCGCCGACTCGCAGGTAGCCACTGTCCCGAAGGTAGCCACTGTCCTGAAGGTAGTCACCGTCCCGAAGACAGGCACCGTCAAACTGACTGCCAAGTCCCAACTGACACCGACAGGGACGCCCGTTTGGAGGCTTACTTGAGCGTGGCCGCTTTGGAGCGTGCCATAGAGGAGTGGTTCTTGGACTGCGAATACCGTCTGCAATCGCCACGCACTGTGGAAACGCGCCGCTCGTTTCTCAAAAATCTGCTGTGGTTCCTGCGCCACCGGGGTTATGCCCATTGCGGCACTCGCGAACTCAAAGCCTTTTTGCATTATCTGCGCCACGGGCATGAGGAAGGTGGGCGCTGGGGCAAAGCGCATCTCAATCGCCCGGTGCGTCCGATGACGGTCAAGGATTACTGGATTTGCCTGCATACGTTCTTTAAATGGGCGGTGGCCGAAGGGATTTTGCTTACCTCACCGATGGCTCTCATCGCCAAGCCCCAAGTGCGCGAGGAGGAAAAACAGCCCCTCACGCCGGAGCAGGTGGCAGCCCTCTTGCAGGTAGCCCGCCATTCGCGCCAGCCGCGCCGCGACGAGGCGATACTGCTGCTTTTGCTGGATACCGGCATCCGCGCCTCGGAGCTGTGCGGCCTGAAAATCGCCGATATGGATTTGCCGGGACGCCAGTGCATGGTGCTTGGCAAAGGCGACAAATGGCGCACGGTGCATTTTGGTTTGACGACCAGTAACGCTTTGCGCCAGTATCTGCGCCAGCGATTGGCTAAAGAGGCCGGTAAAGAGACCTGTAAAGAGGCTGGCAAAGATTCCGGCATCCCTAAGCACAGCCCTAAACGCAGCACCATCAGAGGTGCGCATAAAAGCGTTGGGCAAGGTGCTGGTCGAAATAAAGAGGCCGAGCTATCAATAAATTTAGGGATAGATAAAGATGTTACGCAGGAACCGCTCTTTATAGCGTCTCTCAATCATGCCCACTGGGGAGAGCCCAAGCCCTTGACCCGCTCCGGTTTGCTGCAACTGGTGGAGCGCTTGGGCAGGGCGGCAGGCATCCAAGGGCGTCCCTGCTCTCCGCACGTTTTGCGGCGCACCTTTGCCGTGCAGTGGCTGCGGGGTGGGGGTGATGTCTTTGCCTTGCAAGCTATGCTGGGCCATACCAACTTGCAGATGACGCAGCGCTACCTATCGCTGGCGCGGGCCGACATCGCGGCGCAGGCCCGTCAATTCTCACCCGCTGACCGCTTACAGGATCACTTGTCTAATAACCTAAAGCGACGCCGAGTAAGAGGCTTATAGAGATAAAAGGGTTATAGGGATCTATTGCAGTTAGCTCTTGCACTTGGCTTTTTGCAATTAGCTCTCACGCGGGGCACCTTTGGTCTTGTGACTTTTACTCTTGGTGACTTTTACCCTTATGGCGCTGATGCCAGCGGCGTTTTTGACTGGCGGCAATGCGTTGTTTGGCATCAGCGCTCATCGGAATGCCCGGTGGGCGCCCGGACCACCGCACTGGACGCCAACTCTTGGCATCACTTTCGGGGATGCCGATGCGCCCCAAAACCCGTATCGAAGGTAAACGGCGCTGCGTGATGGCTGCATAAACCGCCGCGCAGGTAACACCTTTTAGACGGGCAACTTCAGGAACGGTTAGTATACGGGCAGTCAATGAACTGACAGTCAACGCACGGGCTTTGGTAGGGCCTTGCGCATTTGCTTTTCCTTTAGTTTCAGCTTTTTCTTTTTCCGACATGAGGTCTGTTCCGTATAGCGTATGACATGGGTTCATCCTAAAGGAATCCATACCGGCTGTAAACCTAAGCAGAGGACAACTCCTTTTGGGCAGCCGCTTGGGGTGACTCCTTGGAGTGCACTAATTCTTACTTAATAATTGACAAAATTATATTATTGTGTATGATGACGGTGCCTGCGATTTGGAGTCATCCATTTCTTGGAGTCATCTATTTGCAGGCAGCTACAAAGTAACATTCACGCTATGACATATGGTCAAGCCTATAATCAACATGCATCCGGTCCATACACATTGCATCAAGACACATTCGAGCAGTATGCGTTCAATCAAGATGGACTCAATCAAGATGAACTCCATCAAGAGGCGCTCAATCCAGCGGGACTCAACGGCTTTCCCAGTTCGGGCTTTCCCAGTTCGGCAGCCCCGATGCCTAATATGTTGATGCCTAATGCATCTGTGCCTAATCTGTTTATACCGGAAGCAACAAGGCTAAACGCGGGCGTGTCCGATGGGCCGTTAGACAGTATCTCCGTCGTGGCACTGAAGCGTTTCACCGAAGATTATCTGGGGGAGTGTGAGTTGCGGCTGCAATCACCGCGCACTGTGGAGACGCGGCGTGTTTTCATCCGTAATCTGCTCTGGTTCCTGCATAAGAGGACTTACTCTACTTGTGGCACGGCGGAACTGCGCCAGTTCTTCCATTACCTGATGCACGGCCATACGGAGCCGGGTGGCCGTTTTGGACAAGCGCATCTCATCCGCCCGGTGCGGCCCATTACTCTCAAAGACTATTACATCAGTCTACGGTCTTTCTTCGATTGGCTCAAAACCAAAGGCATACTGACGGAAACGCCCTTTGCCGCCATTCCCAAACCGCAGGTGCGTGAGGGTATCAAAGAGCCGCTCTCAAAGGAACACATCGCCACGCTTTTGCAGGCTGCCCAAGCAAGTAAGGAGCCTTTGCGCAACGTGGCGATCCTCTCGTTTTTGCTCGATACCGGCTGCCGCGCCAGCGAACTGATTGCGCTGGAACTCAAGGACGTGGATATAGCCAACCATTGCGGCACGGTGCTGGGTAAGGGCAACAAATACCGTCCTGTTTACTTTGGCGCGCGGACAGCAGAGGCCTTGCGGACATATCTGGAAGGCACTCGCCAGCGGCGCTGTAATGGTGGCAAGTCACCGGAAAACACACCATTGTTTCTTTCTGGGAATAGGCCGACTGCAAGTAAGCCGGATGGCAGCAGTCAAGGAAGTAGCAATAGGGGGAGTAGCAATCAAGGTGGTCATGACACAGCGCCCCTTACTCGGTCGGGATTGCAGCAACTTCTGGAGCGCTTGGCCGGTAAATGCGGTATTAAGGCGTCCTGCTCGCCTCATGCATTTCGCCGCTCCTTTGCCGTGCAGACTCTGCGCAATGGGGCCAATGTCTTCAGCGTGCAGGCCATGCTGGGGCATACCGATTTGCAGATGACGCAAAAGTATTGCGCGCTGGCCCAAACCGATGTGGAAGCGCAGCATCGCCGCTTTGGGCCGCTGGACAGGATGCTGCCTGATGAGTTAATGGCTGACAAGTCAATCCCTGATAAGTTGATGGCTGATGGGTGGTATCCTCGTGAAGTGAACCCCGTAGTATGAGGCTCATTTCATAGGGGCGGAGGCTTAAATTTTTGCACTATCTCAATGGCTTAAATCATATTTTATGCGGTGGTATACCCATGCTGCTTTGGGAGCCAGCAGTGCATGGCTCTTGGTGCCCTTGGTGCAGCCGATCTGTATGCAAAGCTATGCAGAGAACATGGTGGTATTAATGGCGCTTAGCGTCTTTGGTGGCTTAATACCGGACTTAGACGCCGCCCAGTCGAAAATCAAATATTTCACAATTGCTGGCATTCGCCCTTTCGTTCCCGTCTCAATTGTCATCCACCGCGCATTCGGTCACCAAAAGGCCATCGGCACTCATTTTGGGGGTAGGGACTATGCTAATTCTTCCTTTATCGTTCGTAGTCGGCTTGATGCCGGTGGCGGCCCTGTCATTGGGCTATGCCAGCCATTTGATAGGTGATGCCGGAACCAAGAGAGGAATCGCTTTGTTCTACCCAAAGCGGAATAAATGGCATTTGTTCCCGCAGAGTTTCCGTATCACGACGGGAGCAGAGATTGAGGAATTGATCTTTGTGATATTTTCACTGTTAATAATAAGCCTGCTTTTGCAGTGCTTGAATTTACGAGAGATATTGTTCGACTTGACTGGGTGGAGCGATGCACCTGAACACGCTAAGGTCGAAGAGTCAGTCGATCCGCTGTTTACTAAGCGGTTCAAGCGGGGCGTCTTTCGTCCACCGTTATGTTGGGCCGGGTAGCCTTGTCTCAGGCCGATGTTGAGAATTGGGTTCCTAAAACCAGTTTCGACAAGGGACAGCAGATGAGCGAAGAAGCTAAAGCGCGTATTTCAGCAGGGCAGAAGCGCCGCTGGGCAAGACGGAAGGCCTCATGAATCATGGAATCTTGACCTCAAGGTGCCTTCATGCCAGATTTGGACGTTGCCCAGTTGAAAATCACATACGTTACTATTGCGGGCATTCGCCCATTCGTTCCAGTGTCCATTGCCACCTACCGTGTGTTCGGCCACTGGGGTTGGATTTATGGCTGGGGCATTTGGACGGGTATAATGGTGCCCATGTCGGTCATAATAGGCTGGTTGCCAGCAGCGGCCATGTCACTGGGCTATGCCAGCCATCTGCTGGGCGATGCCTGCACCAAGAGCGGCATTCCTTTGCTTTATCCGAAGCGGCAGAAATGGCACTTGCTGCCAAAGCGGTGGCGTGTAACCACTGGTTCGGGGATTGAAGAGGTGCTGTTCGTGTTGTTCGTGCTGTTCGTTGTTCCAGTGTTCGTTTTTGAGGTCACACATGAACTGTTCATTTTGTGGCTAAAAAGTAGGTTTCTCAGTTACAAATATAGGAATAGCATCATTGACTTTTGGATAGTAAATGCAATTCACAACCTCCACCTTCAGAGGGGCTGGCCAATTGTATAGGTCAAAGGACGCCTTTGCCCCTGAATGAACGCGGTCACGTTCCGTGAACCTGTTGAAGTCAAAAATCCAAAGCGGCGAACCATCGCCCAAGTATTTGGCTGAACGCTGATAGATGTCCCAATAGTGTTGTGCCATGAGAGCAGTGCAGCGCACGGACATTCGATATGTCCCCTTACGTCTGCTTCCCAAAACAATTTCTTCTGCAGGTTTTCGTTTTAGTCGAATGTCTATAACATCACCATCATCAACTTGATGCAGTATCTCGGACGCATTTGGTGACTGAATGAGTTTTTTTAAATGGCTTAGGGCGCGATTTCGCGTAGTTCTCATACGGTAGAAATATAGTTGATATTTTGATTCATCCTCCTCTATTCCATGTCGATGGTAAATTGGAATCGCACCTTGGGGAATCGCACTAAAAGGGCTACGATCTTTTATCTTAAGTCCAGCATCGGCAAATACGGTATTGATTTCATCACGACACAAATCAATACCGCAGTAACGCCCCTCTGTTGAAAGGTCGTTGAAAAACGCAGATAGAACAATCATGCGGGGCTGTCCAATAGTCAGTCTTGACAATTTGTCAAGCAACCAAAACGAGTCCCTTAAATGTAAGAGGCGATCGTCGGGTGGCTCAACATCGCGGGAATCGAAATACCCGCCCTCTATAACTACTACAGGAGCAGGGCCTTTGGAGTTTTTGTTAATATATTCGTTGAGCGCTGCGGTAACGGAAGATGAATGGCTCATGAGTTTGGGTTGCTCATTGGTTTCTTACTTCAAATAATCTTGGCGTGTTTTTACAAACCGTTCAATCGTGACACATTGGGATAAATTCCATATACTATTAAATTTGGCAGATAAGTCATCTATCTTGTTGGAATCGGTTGTAACTCGAAATTCCGATGACCGTATTTCGAGTTCATCACTTGGATTGCTAAGACCAGTTTCGATTATTGCTAACTTGTCCCTCTCATTCATTACTACCACAAAATCATGTGTTTCCGCAATTTTATCCTTTATAGGGCGTCTACAATCATCGTATTTTAAAATTCGGGTTTCAACCTTTCTTTCATGTGTATGCTGTTCAATTTTTTTCTCAAGTGTATGAATTATCTCCAGTGAGTCCCACGCCTCTGTGGTTACTAAATATTTATCGGTAAGCACGATAATACGTTTATAACCCTGAAACGTGGTTCGTTGTGACAACTCTTCTATACTTTCCAATAGCTCTTTTGAGATGTTTATTGTCTGTTGTTGGGAGGGGACTGCAAGCTCTAACCATCTATAAAAAGCAAGATCAATGGTAAAGCCACTCTTAATGTCTTCGTTTGCGAAGAGGTAATCCAACAACCGATAGGCTCGGTCTCCTTTAATCGCTGTATTTGAACTGTCAAAGGGTGCCTCCACCTTTGAGGAGAATCTTTTCAAAAACCCACAATCTGGTGTCTCATCAGCATTCGGCAAGGCTAACACGCTCTCTTGCTCTTCTGTTATGGATGGGGTTGTTGTGGAGCTTACTTGCTCCTTTTTATCATTTGAGCGAAGGAAAATAACGGCAATTACGCAAATGGCGACAATGAGTAAAGAGATTAGTGCTACCTGAAGAGGGGTTAAATCCGTTGTCTTTGCGACCAAGATAGCGATAGTCACAAAAGCCATGATGGCTAATGCAATCAGCTTTCGATCATCGGTCACGGCCTCTATTGTCGTATACCAAGATGTCAACTTAACAACATTCGTAACTTCATCGGAGTCCGGCGGTAATTTCTCTTTTTCCACTTGATGAGCCTTTTCTTTTGAGCCAATAGTGCCACGCACTCATGATTTCTTAGCGGCAGTTACCTTTAAAAATCACAAAGTTATTCGATCTCCACATACAAAAACATCCTTGTAAATCGGTGACAGAAAATCCGAACTTCAGCCTTTTTTATTGTTGCGTAGTAATTCTACTTCACTTTTTAACCTTTTGACAACATAATCAACCTCGTCTGCTGTATTAAACCTTCCCAAACTAAATCTAATAACTGCGAATGGCCTCTCATGGTTTTGTCCTAATGCTTCAAGCACATGAGATGGGCGTAAACTTGAGGTTGAACAAGCAGATCCCGTTGACACAGCGATGTCTGTAATACGTAGCAGTAGGTCTTCTACATCTACTCCGGCAAAACTCACGTTAAGATTACCAGAAACTCTGCGGTGTTCGTCTCCATTTATCCATAAGTCGCCAATATTATTTTTAAGGCCTTGAAGTAATAGGTCTTGAAGGTCGTTTATACGTTGAATTTCTATGGGGCCTTCATTCGTGAAAATTTCACAAGCTTTCCCCATACCTACAATGCCGGGTGTATTGGGCGTCCCAGAGCGTAACCCCAACTCCTGCCCCCCACCCAATATGAGTGGGTTGAGGGCTGGCATATGTTTTGAACGGCTGACATAGAGAGCCCCTACTCCTTTTGGGCCATAAATTTTGTGGGCACTAAATGAAGCTAAATCCACATTTGACGCAACAACATCAAGAGGAACTTTCCCAAGACCTTGAGCCGCATCGGTATGGAATAGCACCCCCTTTGCGCGGCACAATTTAGTTATTGCTTCGTGATCTTGAATAACGCCAATTTCGTTGTTAACCAACATGATTGAGACTAATCCAGTTTCGGGAGTGATAGAGGATCGTAGTTCGTTCATATCAATTAAACCTTTTGAATCAACGTTTAAAAGAGTCACCTTGTGGCCTGAGGCTTGCCAGTTTTTACAAGGCTCAAGGACTGAACTATGTTCAGTTTTGACGGATATTAGGTGGCTTCTATTTGGAGGAAGGGACGTTAATACTCCGAAGATAGCCATGTTGTTACTTTCGGTTCCACCTGACGTGAACACTATCTCATCGGGGTGGGAGCCAATAAGCTGCGCCACCTGCTTACGGGCAGATTCAATTGCGGATTCGGCATGCCACCCAAATTGATGATGACGACTTGAAGCATTACCATATTCTTTCAGGAAAAACGGTTGCATCGCTTTAAATACCCTCTTATCAACTTGGGTGGTGGAGTTGTTATCGAAATAGATTAAACGTTGGACCATAATTCAAAGTTTATTACTGAGTCAGCAAAGTGTCTTCAGTATATTCAGTCATGTAATTCGCCAAAACCACGAATTAGAACGTGAGAAGTGCCAAATCGCCTTGCTACACAAGGGTTTTCGCTGGTTGAGCTTTTCACACAATGGGTGACAGTGCGATTGGAGGAAAAGCCTTATCCCACAAAACCTCTTGGGCATTTTGTCTTTCTTACTCGTGGATTTGGGTAGCTCAATAAATTACACGATAAGCTATTTTGATTCCTAAGACAACTGTTACTGTCGAAGCTAAATGATTTGCCTCCGTTTTTAATGCCTGTTACAGTAGGAGCGTCGGAGTAGACAAGTTGAAAAGCGTTTTTAAGCGCCGTGTGGTTTTCCATGCTTCTTTTAATTGCAGGTGACTTAAGTTTTGCAATCGCATGGTGGAGGCACACGTTTATCTTATGGGGCAAATGCGCTACGGAAAATAGCAATTCATGAGGCAATCAAAATGCCGTCCGACAATTTCAGTTGCCGTTGGCTATCAACAACTTAGGATCAAGGGAGCTATCCCTAACGATCCGTTATCGCTTCTTTGCCACCGCAAGCCATCGCCGAATTCCAGAAGCTCTGGAAGCAGCGCTACGGCGTGGAACTGCCGACGGAGCAAGCCGCTCTGCGGGCGCATCAGGTCTTCGCCGTCTTGCGGCTGGTATTAGGGCAGGAGGCTATGGAACCGCCATCCCAGAAGCCGACAACCTCTGCCTTGCCAACCGTTAAAGTTCCATTCTCAGAGCCTGTCTCGGTTGAAAAACCGCCCGCTCAGATTTAGTCCGGCGCAGGCGATTTTCGGCCCGCCCGCCCAGACTTTCTTGCTCTTGCCAAGCATCATTGCTAACTCACTCTAATAAAACCAGCCAACTCGCTTCCTCGTTAATCCCGTCCGTATGAAGAAAACCGCTCGTTCGTCCGTGTTAGCATCCACCGCGATCGCAAATACGGCTTTCGATACCACAGCTACACCAACCCACTGGCGCTATTTTCTGTATGCCCGCAAGTCCAGCGAACCAGATGACCGGCAGGCTCTCTCCATTGAATCTCAGAAAAAAGAACTGTTGGAGCGCTTTGGGCACCTTCAAATCTTGGAAATCCTCGAGGAATCGCGCACCGCCAAGGAACCTGGCAGGCCTCACTTCGAGCGGCTCATGAAGCGCCTCGAAAACGGAGAGGCGGACGGCATCATTGCGTGGCATCCTGACCGCCTCTCCCGCAACAGCGTGGATGCCGGGCGCATCATCTACGATCTGGATCGCGGAAAACTCAAAGACCTCAAGTTCGCCCAGTATAATTTCGAGAACACGCCCGAAGGCAAGTGGATGCTGGCCGTCATTCTCAGCCAGAGCAAGTATTTTGTGGACAAGCTCTCCAAGGACGTGAAGCGGGGACTGCGGGCCAAGCTGGAGATGGGCTGGCGGCCCGGCGTGGCGCCGATTGGCTATCTCAACAACTTGGCCGACCACAAGGGCCTGCGCACTCTGGTGCCCGACCCAGAGCGCTTTGCGCTGGTGCGCCAGATGTGGGACTTGATGCTGACGGGCGCCTACAGCCCGTCCCGCATCTTGGAAGTCGCCTCAGCGGAGTGGGGATTGCGCACGGTGGAGCGGCATAAGATCGGCGGTAGTCCCTTGAGTTACAGTGGCATCTACCGGCTTTTCACCAACCGGTTTTACTACGGCGTCTTTGAGTATGGCGGCCAGCTCCACCAAGGCCGCCAGCAGCCGATGATCAGCGAAGAGGAGTTCTGGAAGGTGCAGGAACTGTTGGGCCGTAAGGGGCGTCCGCGTCCCAAAACCAAACGCACCTTTGCTTATACAGGGCTTATGCGCTGCGCTGAGTGCGGCTGCATGGTGACGGCGGAAGAGAAGGTCAAGCGCAACCGCACCAATGACGGCGTGCGCACCTACGTGTATTACCACTGCACCAAAAAGAAGCGTGCCGTGCGTTGCGCGCAGCCCTGCCTTGAAAACCGCGTCTTGGAAGAGCAGATCAGCCGGGTTTTGCAAACGGTGGATGTGCCGGAAGAGTTTCTGCAATGGGCGCGGCATTACATCAAGGAGCTGCGCCAAGCCGAAGAAAGCGAAAACGGCGTAAAGCGGGAGAACTTGCAGCGCGCTTACAGCAGCACCGGTAAGCAGCTTGATGAACTCTTGGGTGTGCGCTTGCGCGGTCTGATTGACGACAATGAATTCGAGCGCAAGCGACTCATGTTGCTGCGCGAACAGGCGGCGCTTAAAACCCAATTGGATGATCCAGCAGCGCAGACGAAACTTGCGCTCGAACGCGTGGAGCGAACCTGTGAATTTGCCACCAATTTAAAAATCAGGTTTGAAACCGGGACGATTGAGGAGAAGCGAATCATCCTCGAAAACGTCGGCTCGAACCTGCTGCTGCGGGATAAAATTTTACGTTTTGAACCTATAGCGCCCTTTCATCACTTCCAAAGGGCGGGCGAAAAGTCCAACTGGCGGGGCATCGTGAAGGACGTTAGAACTTTTTGCCTGGAAGCAAGGGAAGAGTTTTCGGTGCCATCCATTGCCACTGTGCCTGAAAGTTGAACCGTGGCAAAACCTGCTTGCTTGCTGGCAAGGCTCCGTGTGGACTGGCAAAGTTCCCTGTGGCGACACCTCAGTCACATCCCAAACTGGCATTTTGTAAATTCGAGGCAAAAAACAATAACGCTCATCGCCTCGGTTTCCCAAACCCCGTGCGCAAGTTCGATTGCGGGGGATTTTGTTTTCAATTTCTTGTGCAGGAGCCTCCTATCCACCCTCTCCACTTTTTTGGCGTCAATTTGTCAGTCTATTTTCAGAATAATTTAATGGTCCGGCGATAAGATAAGGGCAACGCTTGTGATGACCTTTGCCTGTAAAACTCTGACTACAGCCTAATATTCACTGCTCGGTCATCTGCCTGAACTCCTCTCTGCCGTGAATAAGTGGCGTGATTTTTGGTGTTCAGAACGGACGGGGTTTCCAAAACAGAAGTTGAATCGTCTGGCGAGCCTTATCTGTTATTGCATCTGTTATTGCATCTGTTATTGCCGGTGCGAGAGATTCAAGAATGGGTGCCGCAAGAATCGGTGCCGTAAACAGAACAAAGTAGGACTATCGCTGCACAGCACACACTCCGCTGATTCGGTTCCCTTTGTATTTGTATCGTCGTATTTGAATTCATGTTTGCGTTCTTGCAACGCAGTTCGCAGCTCAAAGCCAGAAGTTTGAGGATGAAACCACGCAAGCTGATTGCGGCCACAAATTGCTTTCTCTTAGCAATTTGCGGGGCGCAGATATTGAGCGTCGCATATCCGTAATCCAAAGGAGGAGTATGGTTTCTTCTGCTTCGGCACCCGCCACCAGCACCGCGTTAGTGGCATTGCCGCACATTATATCACCAAGAGATTTGGGGTTGGAGGCCATGCCGGACCCAATTATGGACTCCCTGCCAAACGCTGCTCCCAATAACGCCGCGCCGATTAGGGTGTTGTCAGGTGCAAAACCTCCGGCGCTTTTGTGTAACCGAGTGCGGGAAATTCTCTGGCATATCCCGTGGTATGGCTTCAAAACACAAGCGCGCCTGGCAGAGGACAGCGGCGTTTCACCTGCTGCCATCAGCCGTCTCATACGCGGCGAATCGCAGCCTTCGCTGGCGGTGGCACTGCGCCTGACGGCGGCGCTCTCCCGGCGCTTGGGACGCCCGCTGGATGTGAGCGAGGTCTTCTCGCTGGGCGGCTCTTATCCTACGTCCTCGGTCTGCCACCTAACCCATTGCCGCAATTGTCTGCCACCGGATTATTACGACGACCAAGATGAAATCAAACCGTTTTATCGGGGCGTGAAAGCCGGACAGTGGTCGCCGGAAAGCAACGAGACAAAAAGCGAGACAAAGAAACCGTCTACTAACCAAACCACGACTGACCAAAGCGAAACTAACCAACAAACGAAAGGAGGCGCATGAACGGCACCGACTCATTGAACGATGTATTACATGATGGCTTACACGATGCGCTCTTGCAGCGCATACAGCAGTTATCGTTTCCTGCGTATTGCCACCTGATTCGCTTGTTGCTTTACCGCAGCGGCTATACCAGCGTGCAGATCGTTGAGCCGGGAATCAGCAAAGCATCACGGCGAAAGTCTGCTATGTCACGGAGAAAGTCCGCTCCCTCAACTGCTACGGTAGATACCCAAACTAACGATGTCCAGCATTTGCTTTACAGTGGCCTGTTGGCTGTCTCGCACACGGACCTCGCTTCAGCCCTCACCTTGGTGCGCGTCAAACAAGCCAAAGGCGCTCCCGTATCGCGCCGCTTTGTGGATCAGTTGCGTGGTGCCATGCTGCGACTGGGAGCCGAGCAAGGGATGTTGATTGCCACAGGGCGCTTTTCCCGCTATGCCGTGTCTTCGGCGACCCAAGCGCCTTTGCCGCCCGTGCGCCTGATGGCGGGTGATGCGCTGTGTGCCATGTTAGTCGAGCGCGGCCTCGGCGTGCGCCAAGTATCAATGGGCAAAGCACCAAGTGGCAAGAATCAAGAAAACGGTGAAGAACGAGATTCGAAAGAGCAACATAAGGAACAATGCAAGGTTTTGATTGACGAGCCGTTTTTTCAATTACTGGAAACGCAAGCACAGCGGCAACATCCCACACTTCAAATCAAGGGACAGCAACAGAACAAACGCCAGCGACAGCTTAAACAACAAAAACAGCCTAAACGTCAGTGCCTATGATGGGCCGCACCCATTTGCTGCTGGGCTTCAATATGCTGTGGCTACTCGAAGGTATTGGCATCGTAGCCTCAACGTTGGAAATGCCCGCTCCGATGGCGGACGGTGGCGGTTTTGCGCTCTGTGCCGGGGCAGCGGCGTTGGGAGCGCTTTTACCGGACATGGATGCTTCCTCCAGCTTATTGCAAAACGTTGCTTTCGGCGGGGTGCGACCGTTGGCTCCCGTGGCGCGGGCGCTCAACCGACGCTTCGGTCATCGCGGTTTTTTGCACTCGTTGCCAGCGCTTGGTGTCTTGGCGTGGCTCACTGCCCCACTGCCTTTTGTATTGCCTTTGATCGGGGTAGGATTCGACGGTTGGATATGGTTTTGGATATGGTTCTCGCTGCTGCTGGGTTATCTCAGCCATTTGCTGGGCGATGCCTGCACCAAAAGCGGGGTGCCGCTTTTCTGGCAAATCGGTGCCTTGCAGCAGCGTTCTGTCCGCCTGTTGCCTTCGGGTTATCGCCTCACCACCGGATCGCAAGCCGAAGAAATGGTCTTTGTCGTGTCGGGCGCTTTGGCGCTGGCGCTGGCCTTGCGCCATTTGCCGGCACCCTTCGGTGCGTCCTAAAGAACACTTCACAAAAAAGGCCGCACAGAAAAGGCCGCACAGAAAACCACCGCGCCGGTTGCATCCGCTGGGTTGACCTGAAGCGATTCCGGCGAGGGCGGCCCCTTTACCGTAGGGGCGGGCGGGGGCGTATCCAAACTGCGTTGCTCATCCGAAAACAAGCATTATTGCTTGCCTTACCCTCATCACTTTATTTCTAACGCACTTATTTATGTCCGATGATTCCACCTCATCCACTGATACGCCGATTCAACCACAGAACTCCTTTCAACCGCCGTTTGTGCTTGAACTGCGCGCCGAAAACCTGCAACCAAGCGGCACCTTTACCCCGCAGGCCGCCGTGCTTATTACACCGGCCCTGCGCCAGAGTGGGCTGCTGCGCACCCTGTCGCCCGATGATTTCAAACTCCTCATTTCGGTGCTGTCCGCAGTGACCGACAACGGCAGCTTTGCCGCCACGCCGGAACTGCTGGCCCCCGCTATCGGCCTATCCGCAGTGCGACTGCGCGAGCGATTGCAGCGTTTGACTGAGCGCATCTGGCAGGGCGAGCCGCTCCTCAAACACCATCAAACCGCGTCCGGTCTGCACCAATTTAGCCCGGTGCCCTCACTGCTCGCCGTGCGGCACCGTCTGGTTTTTCCTGATACTTCGCGTCCCGGCACGCCATTGGTGTATCCCGAATACCTCGAACGCCACACTGCGGTGGACAACGTGGTGCGAGGCGGCTTTCGCGAGGCCATCATCGCTCACAGCCGCGCGCGCTATACCCGGCCTCGCGCCGAAGTCGAAGCGCAGATCAACCGCTTCCTCGGCTGGGAGCCGCCACAGCCGAAGGAAGTAGAGGAAATCCCCACCACGCCCGAAGAAGAAACGCGCCTCCATCTCAAAAGGCAACTGCTGGCACTGGGCATCGCACAGGAGGAGGCTTTGCTACTGCTGGACACCTACCCACCTGCCCACATTCAGCGCCAACTGGACTGGCTGCCGCACCGCCACGCGCGCAATCCCGCTGGTTTTTTACTGGCCGCCATCGAAGGCGACTACGAGGCGCCGCTAACCGTGCGCCTGCAACAGTTAAAAGGGCAGGAGGCGATTGAAGAAACCAATGAAAAGGTGCATACAGAATCAAGTGAGAAAGCACCCGATGCGAAAGCACCCGAAAACTCTCCTGAAAATGTTGTCACTCAGGAGACAGGGCAGGATGCAGAAATCCCAAAGTTGAACAGTGAGAGTAATGGAGGTGAGAGTAATGGAGAGGAAGCCGTATTACTCGAACTGCCGCCCGCCCATAGTGGCGTCGAGGAATCTGATGCTCCGGTTACCAATAATTTGCGCTGACCTATGCCAGGAGACAACCCTATGCCAGAAGACAACGCTTTGATTCATCTTTCGCAGCAAACGATACCCGCTGGAAAAATCTCCACTGGGCAAATCGCGTCATGGCCGGGCGGCACCACCCCGATGCCCAATTTCCTGTTGGATCAAGTCATGCCAACTCTGAGCGATACGCAGTGGCGTTTGCTCTGCGTCATTGCCCGCCAAACGCTGGGCTGGCAGGTGGGGAAGGGTAAGAGCGGCCAGCGCAAACAGCGCGATTGGCTTACCCATGCGCAGCTTAAAGCGCGCACCGGACGGGCCAGTGCAGCGCTCTGCAAGGCTGTGGACGAGTTGGTGCGCCGCCACTTAATCGAAGTGCAGGACGCGCAGGGCAGGCCTCTCTCAACGCCTCACGAACGCCGCCGCGCCCGCAGCCAACTTTTTTACCGCTTGAACCCTGTGGGCTTACATTTTGAGGGTCTATCAATTCGTAAAGAAGAGGGCGATGTTTCACAAAGAGAAATGGTGAAAAGCGCTGCTATGAAAGATGCTGCTGTGAAGCGCCTACTGTTTTCGCATAGTGAATTTCACAAAGTGAAAACAACAAAAGAAAACGAAACAAAAGATAATTTAAAAAATCATTCTTTGTTATTTTCGGAAAGCGAAAAGCACAGTTCGTTTGGCAAATCAGATACGCAAATAGGCACCACGCCAACCATATCACTAACAATTCCAGCGATACAGGCTGCACAGGAATCAGTAATAAAACCACAAAGTGATCCATCAGGGCAAGATATGGCAAGAAAAGAGCTATCTGTCGAAGCAGATGTCTTGGAAACGACCGTTGAATCGTTTATAGAGTGTTACCGTGAACTTTATCGTCTTAAACCAGGAGCAGAGAGAGTGCCGCCCATCAGCAATGCGGACAGAGACTTGCTTCGCCAACGTTTAAAACAGCACCCGGCTTTGGACTTGGAAAAGTGGTTACCCGTTTTCTTTGCCAGCACCTTTGGTTATGTGCGCCGCCGCCACTATTCGCTGGAGAGTTTTTTGGAGTCTGTGCATATTCTTCAGGCTGCGACCACGAAGCAACGAGTCGTTTGGCCGCAGGCCAAAGAAGGCAGTAAGACACTCCGATAGCAAGAGTTCTTACAAGATTGCCTACAGGGGAACACCCAAAGGGAAAATGAGAATCGGGTGGGGAATTTGTTATAATCGGGGCCATTGCTTCCAAAAAAATATATAAGTGCACGCTGGCTGCACTGCTTTGGTATATACCGCTGGATATGTTGCATTCGATGTCGCATTGGATAGCACATTGGATGTTGCAAAAGGAGAACGAATTGTCTTCGCGCCAACAGTTAGAGAGAATTCTGAAAATTGATCGGCAAATACGATCCTTATGCTATCCAAACGCGGAAGGACTATCGGGCGAGTTGGAAGTGAGTCGCCGGGTGATCTTCAATGATCGTCAATTTATGATGGACCGGCTTGGTGCGCCGCTGGCTTTTGATAGGAAGCGGCGAGGCTGGTATTATACCGAGTCGAACTGGGCCTTGCCGATGGTGCTGATTACCGAAGGCGAATTGCTGGCGTTTTTTCTGAGCGTTGAAGTGGGCCGCCGCTATATGGGAACGGCTTTCGAGCAGCCTTTGTTAGCGGCTGTGCAGAAAATCTCGCGGACTTTAGAAAACCGCGCTTTGGTCAGCCTCGACAACCTTCAACAAAACTACACATTTGCCCCTCCAGCGGTTCCCACGGTTGACGAAACCGCGTTACTGGCTTTGCATGGCGCCATCGAAAGCCATCGCGTTGTGTTCATGCGCTATTTGACGGCCAGTCGGCTCGAAAGCAATGAGCGCACCGTGCATCCGCACCATCTTCTCCATCAAAACGGTGAGTGGTATTTATTAGCTTTTGATCGGCGTCGCAGCAAAATGCTGACCTTTAATGTGGCTCGCGTTGAATGGTGGACGGTGCAAGAGGAACATTTTACGCCCGACCCCACCTTCGATGCGCGCCACTGGCAGAAGGCTTCGTTTGGCGCCGAAACACAAAGTGGCGTGGTTGAGGTCGTTATTCGTTTTGCGCCCGCAGAAGCGGTTTACATCCGCGAGCGGCGCTGGCACGAGACGCAGGAAATCGAAGAATTGCCCGGTGGCGGTTTGATCATGCGCTTTCAAACCAGTGGCCTTGGTGCCGTGAAACGCTGGGTGCTGGGCTACGGCCCACACGCCGAAGTTTTAGAGCCTGTCACATTACGCGAGGAAATTGTGAAAGAGATTGCAGCTATGAAAACGGTTTATGGAGAAAAAGATGACTGAGGGCCAAATACTTTTGTTATGGGGCAAAACCTGCCGCGAGAAGGACGATCCCCAAAATTACGCTTTTCGCTACCATCCGTTGTTGTTTCATTTGATTGATGTTGGGCACTGCACATTGGAATTGTGGGACGAAGTGCTAAGTAAGCGGGTGCAAGAGCGCATCGCCCAAGTTTTGGGCTGCGAGCGATCTGAAGCGCATTGGTGTCTGGCATTTTTGGCGGGCGCTCATGACGTGGGCAAAGCCACGCCGCCGTTTCAGTTTCAAAGCACGCCGCTTGATTGGCTGAGAGAGAAAATCCGCGCGTTGGGCTTATCGGAACCGCTTCAGCCGCGTTCGGAGCCGCATAATTTCGTGTCGTCTAAGGAATTGACCCCGTTTTTTCGTGGGAAAGACAGTTTTTGGCGGGCCGAACCCAACAGCCAGAAAGTCTTGGCTCACATCACTGGCGCGCATCACGGCACCTTTCCCAATTCCGAAAATTATGTCAACTGGAGCGAAAATGTTTTAGGCGATGAGGCGTGGAGACAAGTGCGTCTGGAGCTTTTAAGCGTCTTAAAATCCGCGCTGTGCCCACCCGATTGGGCACCGCCGACTGTCCCGGATTGGCCCGAAGACGAATTAGGCGCCGTTCCTTTATTGGCGGGTTTGATTTCGGTCGCCGACTGGATTGGCTCATCCCATTACTTCGCGCCCGCTGGCCACCGCGACCAAACGCCTTCCATCGCCGAATACCTACAGGAATCGCGTGAAAAAGCAAAGCAAGCTCTGCGCGAGTTTGGATGGGCCAAAACGCCCACGCCTCTGGGGGCGCGGCCTGACTTCGCCGAATTTTGGGGCTTTGTGCCTAATTCTCTGCAACGAGCCGTCGTCGCACAGACCAACGCGGTTCAGACACCGTTTTTTCTGCTCGCCGAAGCGCCGATGGGCGCCGGAAAAACCGAATGCGCTCTCTGGGCCGCTGATGCCGCCTTAGTCGCCGGTTTCAACGCCGGTTTTTACGTTGCCCTTCCCACTCAAGCCACTTCCAACGCCATGCACCGCCGCGTTAAGGACTACGTTGCACGCCGATTTTCTCACGAAAACGCGATTCACTTGCAGTTAGTTCATGGCAACGCCGCGCTTTCCGAAGATGTAGAAGTCGTATTTCGTGGGCTGGAAGAAATTTACGAAGAAGGCGCTGAAAAAGACGTGGCGCGCGTTGTGGCCTTAAGCTGGTTTTGCGGCGCCAAACGTCCGCTTTTAGCGCCTTTTGGAGTAGGAACCATTGACCAAAGTTTACTGGCGGCGCTGCAAACCCGCCACTGGTTCGTGCGGCTTTTTGGCTTGGCTGGAAAAGTCGTGGTGTTCGATGAAGTCCACGCCTACGACACCTATATGAGCCATCTTTTGACCACGCTCATTGGCTGGCTGAAAGAATTAGGTTGCAGCGTAATTCTACTTTCGGCGACTTTGCCTTCAAGCAAACGCTGTGAATTGGTCAAAGCGTGGGGCGCCGAACTTCCCGCCGCAGAAGCCGCTTATCCGCGTCTGACGTGGTGTTCAGACAATGAAAAAATCGCTCTCTCTCGGCCCCTTGACGGCACGGAACTGAAACCGAAAACGGTAGCGATTACGCGCCTCCAAGCCAGTCAACTCTCGGCGAAATTGCGCGAAAAACTTGACGCTGGCGGTTGCGCGGCCATCGTTTGCAACACCGTCGTTGAAGCTCAAAACCTTTTTCTGCAATTGCGGGACGAATTGGGAGATTTTATTTCACCTTCCAATTGGACGCTTTTTCATGCCCGAATGCCTTTTGGCTGGCGCCAGGCGTGCGAAGATAAAATTTTGGATCAATTCGGCAAAAAGAAGGCGTTGCGGCCTCAACGAGCCATCGTCATCGCTACTCAGGTCATCGAACAAAGCTTGGATTTAGATTTTGACTGGATGGCAAGCTTCATGGCGCCCAGTGACTTACTTTTACAGCGTTTGGGTCGTCTGCATCGCCACGAAAAAGATGAGTTTGGCGCCGCGATTAAACGCCCGCCTGGTCTGGAAGCGCCGGAATTTGCCATTATCAGCGACTCCATTGGCGATGGCCCGCCGATTTTTGGCCTCAGCGAAAAAATTTACGAGCGCGAAATTTTGCTGCGTTCGTGGCTGCTTTGGCGCCAAAAAACCGCTTTGGAATTGCCCTGCGAAATCGAACCGCTGATTCAAGACACCTACGAAAACGCGCCCGAAACGCCCAACGACGTGTGGGAAACCGCCATTCGGGACGCCAAAACCGGGGCCGACAACCGCCGAGGGAAATCGCAGCAAACTGCCGAAAATGTTGTGGTTTCAACGCTCAACGCCAATGGCAACTTATGCGATCCCACTCAACTGGTCGAAGCGCCTTCGCTTGATTTGCGTGACGAAGAAGACCCGCAGGTTCATAAATCGCTGCGCGCTGCCACGCGCGAAGGCGACCCTTCGATCACCGTGATTTGCCTGTGCCGTCAGGGAAACAAACTCTTTTTGCCCGGCGCCGACGGACGAGCCAATTTAAAGGCTCCTGTTGACCTGACCCGCGAACCCAAACGCGACGAGACTCGCGCTTTGATGAATTTTGCCCTGCCTTTGTCCAACCGCGCGCTGTTTTCCATTTTAGCCGCGCAGAAAGTGCTGGAACCTTGGAAAAAATCCCCGATGCTGCGTCACATTCGCACCTTGGAATTTGAAAATGGACAGTGCCGCGTTGGCGACCGCCGCCTGCTTTTGGACGGCACGCTGGGCTTGATAATTGAAAAAGAGCGAGAAGAAACGAACGAAGCCGGGGACGAATAACTTCGGCCCCGGCTCATCCCCGCGCCGGCGAGGAACAGAACTATCGTTGCCGTAAAAGGTGCTACAGGCACGGTTCATCCCCGATTTTCGGGGAACAATTCAAAGCCTAACTAAAAAAACGAATGTAGTCTATGCTATAGACACTTAGAAATTATTTGCTTTCCTCTTGACGGTTTTGGAGAGAACCTCCTATAATATCGAAGGGAGGTGATTTTCTTAAAGATGCTAAAGACACTTGGAAAAATCAAAATAATACCTTAAGGCGCGTTCGACGAGAATTGACGGCTCTGGCGATCCACCGCCAGAGCCTAATGCAATCCCGTCGGAATTTGCAGAGTGCTGGTTCAAACAGTGTTCTACAAAACGGGTCGCGCGCCGCCTCTCTTTTGTCTCGGCAATGCCGAATCAGATTTTGGCGAGAACGGCATGGGATAGTTTACCGTGTCGTTCTCGCTACAAGGCATGGTTATGATTTCTTACGACCTTACCCGCGAAGAATGGATTCCTGTCCTGATGGAAGGCGGAGACATTCAAGAACTTGGCTTGCGTGACGTATTGACGCAAGCTCCGCATATCCGCGAAATCGCGCACGATTCGCCGCTTTTCGTGGCCTCGATTCACCCAGTTTTGACGGCTGTTTTACAGCGCGTTTTAGGCGGCACGACGTTTCGCCAACGCGAAGCGGAATGGAAACGATGGTGGAAGCAAGGCCATTTTGACGTGGAGGCAATTGACCTCTATTTTCAGAAATGGCACGACCGCTTCGATTTGTTTCACGCCAAATATCCGTTTTATCAGGTTGCCAACTTGGAAATGGCCGAAAAAAGCCCATTGTTCCGTTTGGCGATGGAAGAAAATAACGCGCCCGCCATGTTTGCCAACCGCGCTGATCCTGATTGGGTGGCGCCGCCTCCGGCTTTGGCGGCGCAGTTGGTGGTCACTATTCAAAATTTTGCGCTGGGATTTGGCCGCAGTTCTAAAGCCAAAATCGCCGGACAGGAAATCGAGCCGCCTTATTCTGCCGATGGGCCTCTGTTGCGCGGCTTAACGGTTTGGCCGTCGGGCGAAAATTTGTTTCGCACTCTGATGTTGGCTTTGGTGCCTCACGAATTGAATTCGGAGGATAAGCCTTGCTGGGAATTGGACGCGCCGCACCAACTGCGCGACGAATTGGTGAACGGCAAGCGTCAGACCAAGCCGCCGCTCGGCGTTTGCGACCGTTTGACGCTGCAAAGTCGCTTGTTGCGGCTTTTGCCCGAAGAAAAAGATGGCGTAATCAGCGTTCCTTTCGCTTATTTCACGCAGGGGCGCAGTCTGGAAAAAGACGAGGCCGGGCGCCCCAGTTTTCACCCGCTTAAGCTTTATGTCCCATCCACAACGACTGGGGTCATGGCGCTTGGCTTGAGCGAAGGCAAAGCGATCTGGCGCAATGCCCACTCCCTCTTTTCCAAGAAGGCGCGCGGGTTTGACCCGCAAAATTCGCTTGCCTTTACTGCACGACTCACGAGCGATGGTTTTTTTGAAGAGGACGAATTTCACCCACGGTTGAACGTGGTGGGAATGGCAACAGAGCCGGGCAAGGCCGGAAAATTTCTGTTGTGGCGCTATGACCGCCTGCCCTTTGCGCCCACACTTTTGACCGATGCAAATTTAGTGGAGCAACTGGGGCACGCCAATGCCGACGCCGATTTAATCGCCGACGAGTTGCGCGCCCGCTTTGCCAGAGTTGCGCGCGTTTTCGTGGCTGGCGGCAAAGACAGCAGTTACAAACCTGATCCCGACGACGTGAAAGCTTTGGTGGATAAATTCGATCCGCGCCGTGCCTTTTGGCCGCGCTTGGCGCAGCATTTCACGGTTCTGCTGCAAAATCTGGCCGACGAGCCTGCCGCCGCGCTGGAACAGTGGGAAACCAACCTGCAAAACACCGCCCGCGATTCACTGCATAATGCCTGCGATGCGCTGGGCACCGCGCCCCACGCCATTGTCGCCGTCGCGCAAATTGATTTGGAGCAGCGGTTCAATTTGGCCTATTTGCGCGATCCCCAAGGGTATTCCAAAGGCCAAAAACTTCGCGCCGCCGCGAAAAAAGCATCGCAAAAGACCCGTTCCACGCCGTCTGCGGCGCACACCGATTGATTTCAAGGAGGTGATATTTATGCTTCAAAATTCTGACACAAATGATTCTCAGAACGCGACCAAAAAAGCGCGGCCTCAGGCTTTTATCAAGTCGCTGCAACTTTTGGAAGCCCACGACGACGGCCCATCACGCGGGGATTTGGCGGCTTTGCGCGCCGGATTACGCGCCAAAAACGGCGTTGCTCTGGAAATGATGCCGATTGTCGCGCGATTTTTGGGCGACAGAGAAAGCGAAAAAGACGTTTGGTTTTTCGCCGTCGGCGCGTTGTTCGGGCTGCATCCTTTAACGGGCGGCTCGACTCAATGGAATCAGCGTTCGCTCGGTGCGGCCTTCGGGCAGCTTCGCAGCGAATCCGACTCCATTGAAAAACGCTTTCAACTGCTGCTTTCGTGCGACGAAGACGCGTTGTTCAGGCAGCTCATTCAAATCGTCTCGCTGCTCAAGTCGCACAGTGTGCCGGTCAACTGGCAAGTGCTGCTCGAAGACCTGTTTTGGAACGATTGGAACGCTGTAGAACGCCCCATCCAGAAAAAATGGGCGCGCGATTTTTATCGCACGTCCGCCGCAAATCGTGACTCCGAAAATTGAAAGGAATATCCATGAAACTCGAACTCCATCTGATTCAGAGCTTTGGCCCGTCGTGTCTTAACCGCGACGAAACCAACTCGCCCAAAGACTGCCAATTTGGCGGCGTGGCCCGCGCCCGCGTGTCATCGCAATGCTTCAAGCGCGCCATCCGCGAATTCTTCCGCGACAACAATCTTGTTGAAGTCGGCGAACGCACCAAGCGTTTGCGCGGAGAAATCGGCGCCTTTTTGCCTGATTTGCAGCCGCAGGAACTCGTCCCGTTCGCCGTTGATGCCTTCGTGGACACCTACTACGCCAAAAACGACTCGAAAAAGCCCGAACACTCTTCGGTTTTGCTGTTTTTGTCGCAAGTCGAACTCGAAGAAGCGGCGAAGTGTATTGAGCAGACTTGGGACGACCTTCAAACAATTGCTGCCAAACGAAAAACGGAAACCGAGCGGTTTGATGCTTTGAAAAACAAAACCAAAAAAACTGAACCCGCGCCAGATGCAGATAGCGGCAACAATGAGGTTCAAGGTGATGGCGACAAGGAAAAAGGAGCCGTTAAATACGAATTTAAAGACGACTTCAAGGCCAACAAAGGCAAGCCGGACAAATCCATCGTCGAACGATTGCAAAAAGCGGCGTTGTCGTCCGACATCGCGCTTTTTGGGCGGATGTTGGCCGAACATTCGGAGCATCGCATCGAAGCCGCCGTGCAAGTCGCTCATGCGATTTCGACACACTCCGTCACCAATGAACTGGATTTCTTCTCCGCCGTTGACGACCTCAACACCGACGACGCGGGCGCCGGAATGTTAGGCGTGACCGGCTTTAACGCCGCCGTGTTTTATCGTTACGCGCTGCTCGACTTCGACGCTTTGGAACTCAATCTCAAGGGCGACCGCACGGTGGCTTTGCAAACGGCACGGGCGTTTTTGCGCGCCTTTGTGGAGGCGATTCCCAGCGGCAAGCAAAACTCAATGGCCGCGCAAAGTCTGCCGTCGCTGGGCTTGTTCGTAGTGCGCGAAAGCGGCGCGCCGTGCAGTCTGGTCAATGCGTTTTGCGAACCTCTTACGGCGCGCACGCCGGGCGGCGTTTTGCGCGGCTCGGTCTCAGAATTTGCCGATTACTGGGAGCGTTATGCCCGCGTTTATGGCGATGAGGGCATTACAGAAAAATGTCTGTTTTGCTTGGAAAAAGCGCCGCAACTGGGTAGCTTGGCCGCGTCGGACAAAGGTTCGGTCAAAGCGGCCATTGATTGCGCGATGCAAGCTTTGGGCGAAAAACAGGAGGCTTGACCATGCCGCACACCTTACTTTTGCAACTGGTCGGCCCGATGCAGGCGTGGGGCCATCGCTCACGCTTCGACAACCGCGACACCGGCTTGGAACCCACGCGGTCGGGCGTAGTGGGCTTGCTGTGCGCTGCGCTGGGTTGGCAGCGCGACGCCGATTTGACGCCTTTCGAGGCGCTGAAAATGGGCGTGCGCGTGGACAAACCGGGTCACGTCGCGCTCGATTATCACACCGCTCAGCGCGACGACGGCACGACGGCGCGGCGCGAAGGCAATGCCACGGTTTCGAGCCGTTATTACCTCGCCGACGCGCGCTTTTTGGTGGGTTTAGAAGGTGATTTGGAATGGCTGCAACGTCTCGAAACGGCCCTAAAAAACCCGAAGTGGCCGCTTTTTTTGGGCCGCAAATCGTTTCCCTCTGCTCTGCCCGTCGCACGAGGTATCGAAGAAGGCGATGTAAAAACCGTTCTGGAAAACGCACCGTGGGTGGCGTTGGTCGAACGCGAAAAACGTCGCGCGGCCTCGGCGCTATCGCTTAAATTGGTGCTGGAAACCACGGAGCCGGCGGACGGCGAAGCGATTTTAGATGTGCCGCGCGATTTCGAGCGCCGGCGCTACGGCGTTCGCTATCTTACCTTTGATACCGCCGCGCCCTCAATTGCCCTGTGGGGCGAAGGAGCGAACTCATGATTTATCTTTCGCGCTTGTTTCTCGATCCGTTTGTGCGGCGCGTGCAAAACGAGTTGTCGGCGCCCTACGAGATGCACCGGACGTTGTGCCATGCTTTCCCCGGCTTGTCGGATGCCGAGTGGGAAGCGGCACGTGTGTTGTTTCGTGCCGACGAGGAAAAAGGCCACATCGCCTTAATTGCGCAGTCTAAAATCGCGCCCGACTGGGATGCGTTCGCGGCGAAAATCGGCGGGCGCTATTGGCTGGAAGCGCCCGCTGTGAAAGCGTGGGAACCGCGCTTTGCAGTCGGGCAAAGGCTGCGCTTTCGTTTGCAGGCGAATCCGACGTTCTCGCCAAAAAACGAAGGCAAGCGCGGCCAAAGGCGCGGGCTTTACCGCGAAGCCGAACGCTTGGACTGGCTGCGCCATCGCGGTGAACGCAACGGGTTTGAACTGCCTCTGTCGCCGACTACGCTTCGCAAAGTCGGCGACAAAAAAATCATCTTTCGTGGCAAAGAGTTGGAGGAAAGCGAACTCACGCTTGATTTACCGCTGTGCGAGGTCGTGGATTTGAACGGCGGGCGCTTGGAAAGCGAGAAGGCGCGGCCTCACAGCGAGCGCACACAGCGCACGCTCGGCCATCCGATGCCGCTGGACGCGCCGCAGGATGTGCCGGACGGCGGCCGCGAGTCACGCCGCGTGCGTTTCGGTTCGAGTGCGTTTTCCGCCGCGCGCTTCGACGGCGTGCTACGCGTCACCGAACCGGAAAAGTTTGCTTTGGCTGTCGAAAACGGCCTCGGCAAGGCGCGCGCCTATGGCTTCGGCTTGCTTTCTGTGGCTCGTGTCTGATGTTCAAGGAGGTTTGTATGAACCGGATAGAAGATTTGCATATTTTGCCCAAAGTGCGCGATTCGCTGTCGTATCTTTACGTCGAACACGCCAGCGTTGATCGCCACGAAAACAGCATCGCCATTTGGGACAAAGAGGGCTGCACACCGGCCCCGGCATCCTCGCTCTGCCTGCTTATGTTGGGGCCGGGCACGCGCATCACGCAGGCGGCCATCACCATGCTGGCCGATAACAACTGCCTCACCGTCTGGTGCGGCGAAGAAAACGTGCGCTTTTATGCGTGGGGCACCGGCGGCACGCGCAGTGCCGCGCCGCTCTTGTTGCAGGCGCGTTTGGTCAGCGACGAAGGGGCGCGTTTGGAGGTCGTGAAGCGATTGTATCGAATGCGCTTTGAAGGCGATCTGGCGCCGGATTTAACCATTGAGCAACTGCGCGGCATGGAAGGCGCGCGCGTGCGCCAAACTTATGCCCGTATGAGTCAGGAAACCGGCGTGCCTTGGACAGGGCGCGTTTATGATCGCCGTCGTTGGAATGAGGCCGATAACGCCAATAAAGCCTTGTCGTGCGCGAATTCCTGCTTGTATGGTGTATGCCATGCCGCGATTTTAGCGACGGGCTACAGTCCCGGCCTTGGTTTCATTCATACTGGTAAGCAGTTGTCGTTCGTTTATGACATTGCTGACCTTTATAAAACCGAACTGACGATTCCTTTAGCATTTTCCATCGCGCGCGAGGAACCGGCCCAATTGGAACGCACCGTGCGCTTGCGTTGCCGCGACATTTTTAAGTCAAGTCGCTTGTTGCAACGCATCGTGCCCGACATTCGCCGTGCCCTAAATGCGCCCGCTGAACTGGAGAACTGGGAATCGCCCTTGGATGAAGACCCGGCGCTGCCAACAGAACTTTGGTCGCCCTCATGGGAAAACGCCGATTCCAGCGCACAAGACGCGCGTCCCGGCGACGAGCAGTGGGGAAATTGAAATAATTTGAGGAGGTGATTTGAGATGGTTGTGCTCATCATGGAACGTGTGCCCAAAGGCTTGCGCGGCGAACTCAGCCGTTGGATGCTCGAACCTAAAGCCAATGTTTTTGTGGGCAAGTTATCCGCAGTGGTGCGCGATAAATTGTGGGAAAAGGTCTGCAAAAAAGCCAATGAGGGTGCCGCGATTCTGGTTTACACCGCGCCCAACGAGCAAGGTTTTTCTATGTGCAGTTGGGGTGATACCAGTCGCCAATTGGTTGACTACGAAGGTCTAACACTGGTGCGCATCCCAAATCCCAGTGATAAGGAGGATAAACTCGACCTAACAGAGCCAAAATCCGACCTCTGAGGTATGCCTTTGCAGGTAAATAGGGCGCCATTGTCTATGGCTTCTTAGTGTGTTCCCCGCAGGCGCGGGGATGAACCGGCTTCCGCTAATCCCGCTTGTGCCTGCGCCAAGTGTTCCCCGCAGGCGCGGGGATGAACCGGCGAAATACCGATCCAGCCAATTACTATAGCGGTGTTCCCCGCAGGCGCGGGGATGAACCGAATAGCTTAAAACAACAACAACAGGCGCCTGCGTGTTCCCCGCAGGCGCGGGGATGAACCGATCATCGGCACATCTTACTATCGTGGCTTAGTGTGTTCCCCGCAGGCGCGGGGATGAACCGATTTTAGACCGCGACGAGGTCGGCGCGCTGGTGTGTTCCCCGCAGGCGCGGGGATGAACCGAGGGAAAAGAGGGGCTTTCCGAGGGGCTTTCTGTGTTCCCCGCAGGCGCGGGGATGAACCGCGCCGTGGAACCGGGCAATAAGCGCGCATTAAGTGTTCCCCGCAGGCGCGGGGATGAACCGCTGCGATAGTGCGTGAGCCGCCAATGCCATATGTGTTCCCCGCAGG
>JANMKN010000323.1:0-4105 GCA_031372065.1 Abditibacteriaceae bacterium
CGCTGAAGGTTTTGCGCGTTTCGCCCGCCGCGAAAACCAAGCGAACACCGCCGTCACTGTAATCGCCGGGCGCTTTGGCTGTGCCATTGGTGGGAATAGCGTTGATGGTGACGGTTTGGCCGCTTTTGGCTGATAAATCAACGGTAAACGTGGCGTTTATTGTTGCGTTATCGCCTTCAAAAACCGAAACATCGTCAATGCTGGCCGAAGGTGGGGCGTCATCGTCTATGATGGTGCCTAAGCCTTGCTGGTCGTTAAGCGTGGCGTTGGCGGGATTGTTTAAAGCCACGCGGAACTGTTCGTCCGTTTCATCCAAAGTGTCGCCGCGCACGAAAACGGTGATGGTTTTTGTCGTTTCACCTGCGGCAAAGGTTAAAGTTCCTGTTGCCGCAGTATAGTCGGCGGGCGCCAGAGCGTTCCCATCCGCCGTGTTGTAATCCACTTGCACGGCAAGAGGCGTCGCTTCGGACAGCGTAACGGTGAAAGCGGCGGCGATTGTGGCGGAGTTGCCTTCTTTCACGCTCACATCGTTGATGCTAATTAACGGCCCGGCCTCATCGTGAACAATGGTGGCCGTAGCTTGAGATTGAGTAAGGTTGGCGTTCACAGCACTGCTCAAATTGAGGAAGAAAGTTTCATCGGGTTCGAGTGTGTCATCGCCGATGAAATTAACGCGCACCGTTTTGCTGGTTTGTCCGGGCGCGAAAGTCAAGGTTCCGCTGGTGGCGATGTAGTCACTGCCCGCCTTGGCACCGTTGTTCACTCCATCGGCGGTGGTGTAATTCACCGTCACCGGTTGCGTGATGGGAAACGATAATGTCACGTTGAAAGTGGCCGCACCGGGCGCGCTGGCCGTGCCTTCATTCACAGGAGTTGCATCATCAACGGCAACGCCCGGTAAAACGCCACACTTCCCGCCGCTTCCGGCATCGTATATTCCTTGGATCTCCTTTGCCGTTAGCGCGCGGTTGTAAGCCGAAAGATCATCAATGCGACCAGCAAATGGATAATTAAAAGAAGTGTTGGGAAAACCTCCGTGGTTGCCAATGCCGACACTGGGGTTAGAAGCGGGGTCTAAATCTCGAAAAGGACGCGCCGAGGTCACCTCTGCTTTTGAAAGAGTCCCATTGATATAGAGTTTCATTTCTCCCGTTGCGTCATCAAGGGTCGCGGCTATGTGCGAAAACTGATTTAAAGGGAGAGGCGTCGTAGAAAGGACTTCATGGGACTCTGTCAGTGAAGAGATATAGAAGTTAATCCGGCCATCCGAATAGTTATGCAGAAAGTAGGGGTCAAAACCGCCCCGGTTGTCCCCGCGAAATATAATCATTCCTCGCTGGCCCGGAGATGGATTGCTGGTCGGCATAACCCAACCTTCAATAGAAAAGGAATGGTCGAAGTGAAGCACCGTAGCATCTGGCACATTGATGCGGTCATCTACGCCATCGAAAGTGAACGTTTGGCCCACTTTTCCTGCGGTGTAGGAAGCTCCATTGAAAAGTGTGCCGTTGTTTCCGCTCACAGAATCAACCGCGTTGTTTTCGGCTTTCCACCACGCGACGATGCCCGAAGGCTTCGGCACGCACTGCGCCTTTGCTACGCGGGATAAACCCAACGCCGACAGAACACACAACAGAATGAGAAACAGCGACTTGAACTTCATATTTTGCTCCTACGGCTTTGAAAGTGAACTTAGTATGACAAAAGCAAAGCGACGGACTGAAATTCAGCCCGTCGCTTTGCCTGAGAGTGTGCTTTATGCCTGCGTGGACACGCTTTTGACGGCGGAATAGTCACCGATGGCGTTTCTGCCGTCGGAATAGCGGATGCGATATTCGCGCGATTCCGTGCGGCCCGGCGTGAGATTCGGACGCATATCCAAATAGTTCGCGGCAGCGACTTTATCCAGCACTGTCCACTCAGTTTCAGTCCCGCGACGGCCTTCGATGATGACCATAGGCGAGCCATCGCGTGTGAAACTCAGTTCGACGTAACCGTTGGGTTGCGCATCGGCTTCCTTGACGCGTGGCGCGCCTTTGGGCGGTTGGGGAATCGGGTCAAGACGCAGCAATGTTTTCAAGGCGGGCGTGAGATTGTCCGATTTGAGAATCGTATCGTTCACCAATCCCGCGATGAAGTTGAAAATGCCGCTGTCGGGCGCCCCCGAAGGCGCTGTAGGCGGCGCGAAAGTCGGCAAAACTGTCGGCTGCGGAGTCGGATCGCTGTCGAGGTCTTCGAGCAGCGTGGTAGAGCCTTTGGAAAAGGAGCGCACATAAGGCAGATAGCGGTTGAGCAGGTAATTATACCAGTCCGCAGCGGACTGGATACGCGTCATGGCGGCTGTCGTCACGCCCAAATCAGTCGCAATCGGCGATAAAACTGCCGCAAAGTTGCCGAGCCATTTCGCCCGTTCGTCCAAAGTGCTGGGCAGATAATTCGCTTTAATCAGATTCATATCATTCCTCCCTGAAGATTAATGTTATTTTTCAAAATGCACTCGTAATTGTCAAATAAAAATTCTGCGGCGCGAAAAATCTACGATAAATACCTCGGTAACTGCGCCAATTACCACGGTAACTACGCCGGATATGCCGGTAACTAAGGCAGTTACCACGGTAGCTAAGGCAGTTGCCGTGGTAACTAAGCCAGATATTTCGGTAACTAAGGCAGTTACTGTGGTAACTAAAGCAGATTTCTCAGTAACTAAAGCAGATTTCTCGGTAACTGAGGCAGTTACCGCAGTAACTAAGGCAGATTTCGGCAAAAACAGGCCAAATTTCGCCCTTTTTGGCCTAAATCAGCGCATTCGATAGAGTTTTACGCTATTTGGAGTTTTTACCGCTAAAGTCGAACCGTCGGGCGATAGAGCGATGTCGTGAATATTAGGGTCAGCTTTGATTTCGCGTAGCAGTTTGCCGGTGGCCGTGTCCCAGACGAAAATACTATTCAGCACGTCACTATAACCCAAGAGCCAATTTTTATTTCCATTGGGAAGTAACAAATGCAAGTCCGTTTTGATGCGGACATCCTTTATGGATACTTTTAACCGCCCCGTCTGCGCATCACGCAATTGGCAACCTCCATCGCCGCAAATAAGTAAAGTTTTGGAATCAGGCGAAAAGCATGAGGGAACATAGCCTATGGGAAATGCAAATTGCGGTAAAAAAAACAGTGGCTTTGCGTCGTGAGGATTGAAAAACATGAGACCAGCCAACTTGCCATTAGCTTCATTGAATGCCTGAATTACGCCTATAGACGCGTCGGGCGAGAACGGCCAATTGTAAAAATTTTTGTTGAATTCGGTGCCGGGACGAGGCTTGATTATCAAATTTTTCAATAAGTGGCCATGTAAATCTAAAAACTTCAGTTCAAGGTTACCGTTTATAATCTGATTTTTAATGATTTGATTATCCTTCGATACAAAATCTGCTAAGTCGTCCATATCCAAATTGCTCACATCTTTTTGTTTTTGCAAATCCCAGACGAAGCAACAAGTCCATCCCTTTCGCTTATAAAGCAACTTATAATCGCGCAACAACGTGAAGTAATCCGTTGACACATCCGCTGTGCGTATTAGCTGGAATCGAGTGGTATCCCAGAATTGTAATTTATCATCAACGGCGACCAAGAGCGTTTTGCCGTCGGGCACCCATGAAATCTGTCCCAGAATTCCAAAAGTTGAGATAGGCAAAGTGCGCGGCTGCCACTTGTATGTTTCGCGGATGACGGCGAACAAAAGCAGCGGCACCGCGCAGAGTAGGGCTATCAAAGCGTGGCGTTTGAGGCGAGGGGAAACGCGAGACATTGTAGTGAATTATGCAAAAAGCCCCGCTTCTGTGCAGAAACGGGGCTTTTGTTGTTGGCAACAGGTTTTATACGTCGAAATACAACGATGCGTTTGGAGCAAGAAAAACAACGCCGGCGTGAGCGGCGACTGGCTCGCTATGACGAAGTCATTCACTTATATGGAGAAGGTCACTCAATTCGCGACATCACTCACCTCACTGGCCTGTCACGTAAGACGGTGCGGCGCTTTGCGCAGGCTCCTGAGTTTCCAGAGATTACCAAACGGCAGCCGCGCCCAACCAAATTGGAAGCTTTTGGC
>JANMKN010000337.1:0-6854 GCA_031372065.1 Abditibacteriaceae bacterium
CTGCGCGAACACGCTGCTAAAAATGGCAAAGAAGCGCGCGCAGATTGATGCGGTTTTGAGCGCAACGGGCGCCAGCGGCTTCTTTGAGGATGAAGACGAAGTAACACCCGCGCAGCGCCCACAAAACACATCGCAAACCACGCAGAGAGCGCCACAGCGCGGCCAGAATGCACCATCCAATAACCCAACACCCAACGGGCCGCCAGCGCCCCTAACCGAAGCGCAGGAGCGTGAAATCAAAGATTTAGCGCACAAAGCGTATGGCCCGAATTGGCCTGAAACGTTGCGTGAATGGCAAGGTATGGAAGTGATGCAATACAGCGAAGCCCGCGCTGCCAATGTCATCCTGAAGCTCCAAGAAAAAATCGCTGCTGATGGCTCCGCAGCCGCCCCATCATCGGCGGCAGCAAACGACCCCTTTGCAGACGGAGAGGCCGAGTGAATTTCGGTCAGATGCGCCGCATTGTTGAGCATCCCCACCTCAAAGGCGAGACGAATTTCGCGGTGCTGATGGTGCTGGCTTTCCACGCTAATGAGGAGGCGCGAGCATGGCCGTCAAAGCCTACAATCGCGCGCGAGGCGCGTGTTTCGGAGCGCACCGCCGATGACGTAATAGCGCGGCTGGAAAAAGCGAATTACTTGACCGTTGAGCGCGGTGGTGGCAGCAAAAAAACCAATTCGTATCTGTTGCACGTTGAGCGCGGCACTCTGGTGGAAATGCCCCATAAAGGCGGCAAACCCCGCGAGAGTTGCGGGGTTTCAGATGCCGAAATAGAGAGTGAAGGCACCGAACAAACCCCGCGAGAGTTGCGGGGTTTGGAAGATAAACCCCGCGAGAGATACGGGGTAAATGGCGCAGAACCCCGCGAGAGATACGGGGTAAATGGCGCGCCCTATAAGGAGAAGTATTTAAATAACGGCAATGAAGTAAGCGGCGGCGGAGTGCGCGGGCGTATGCGCGAAGCAACACAGTTGCCACCGCCGCAGGCTAACGCCACGCCGCCGCCGCGCGCCGCGCCCTTGCCGACTTCTCCAATTATTTTTACTTTGTGCGATGTTTGCGGTTTGATGTTGGATACCCTGCGAGGGCGTGACCGCGACGAATTAAACGAGCTTCTGCCGTGGCTGCAAGAGCAATCGCTGCAAGAGCAAAACGGGACGCAAGAGGGCATGGATGATGAGGCGGTGGCGACTGCCGTTCGTGCCCGTTTTGCGATGCCGCCAGAAGGCGCGTGGGATAGACGCACGCCGCCCCGACTGAGTCAAATCAAGCCGGATTGGAAGCGCATGGGCATCATCGCAGCGACGAATGCGCGAGTAAAACCCGACAAGGAAACCCAAAATGGAAAATATCCAAACTCAACTCGAACGCGAGGGATGGGAGCAGTCAGCGAATTTGCGGATGGTGTCCGCAGCACACGGCGCGCCCATCGAGCCGAACTTGATACGTAATCCCCGCTGCGGCGAGGACGGTGTATGGCGCTGTTGCGCCGCCGTGATGGAAATGCGGCCACTGGGCAATTACCGGGCGTTTTTGTGTTGCTCTTTGTGTGGCTGGAACGGCGAAGGACGCAACTATCCCAATATCATCAGCAATCCGTTTTTGACTGATAACCCGCAGGAATCACTGACCGATTACCAAAAATCGCGGCTCCTAAATCTGTGGGAACGGGACAGTGTGGGTAATCGCTACCGGGGCGGCTTCTGGAGCCAGTGCGCCGTAACCGACGCAGTGCGCGAATGGCACGGCGCCGGACTCGAAGGCAATTCAAACGGCCTGATTTTTTCAGGCGGCATGGGCACCGGCAAAACCGTAGCTATGGGCCTGATGACCTGCTGCCTTGCCTCGCGCAATGAGTTTTCGTTCGCGTTTTGGAACATGAGCGCACTGCTTTCTTTTCTGCACAACTGGCGCGATTGGGGCAGCGATCACAACGCGGATGCCACCATGCAAACCTTGCGGCACGCGGCGTTTTTGTTCCTTGACGATTTAGGCGTCGAATACAATTCGCCGCTGGCGATGTCGCGCTTTAACGAACTGATCGAAACACGCTATTCGCGTGAATTGCAACACGTCGCCACCTCCAATTTGAGCGAAGCCGATTTATGCGGGCGCGAGGGATGGGCGCGCATCGTTGACCGGTTGCAGGAAAACATTCTCGACTGGTGTGAGTTGGGCGGGCAATCGAAGCGGAGGCCGTTGTGAGCGGCGCTGTGAGCGAATTCGCCACATGGCCCTCGCAGGAAAAGTGGCGTGAGCCGTGGCTGGCGCTCGGTGACCTTTTCGAGCGTGAAAAGCGAGAGCAACGCGCCGCAGCGAGCAAAGGCTTTCGCGCGATTCCGCGAAGCGATACAGACTTTTTAGACGCTCTGCACGCCTATTGCGGTTTTCACACATGGATTCAAACGCCGCTTTTGCCGGACTTTGGCCGCTGGCTTTTAGAACGTGTGCCGGTAGAAAAATGGACGCCAGAGCAAGGGCGAGATATGTGGAGCGTTTGGGAAGCAGGCGCGCTCAAAGGCGCGCCGATAACGGAACCGGCCAAGGTGCCAGAAGGTGGTGGAACTTATGCAACTAACTCTTGACCAAGCCGGACAGGATGCCGACAAATTGGCGCGGTTGCGGCGGCGTCCCGTTTCGCTGCCTCGTCCCGGAATTCAGGAACGGTTTGAGGTATTTCACGCAGCCAATCCGCACATTTACGGAAAATTGCGCCGCGACTTTTGCAGCGTCTATCCGCTGCGCCGCGACGAATACATCGAAGCTCAACGCGAAATGTTCAAGGCGGCGCGCAAGGGCTGGGAAATCGAAGACCCGGCGATGTTGGAAGCGTAAAACGACAAGGCGCCGCGCTCTAAAGCAGCGCGGCGCCCAAGGAGTAAAACAATGGGAAAAGATTCAAAAATTGAGTGGTGCCAGCATACTTTCAACCACGTTCGTGGCTGCACCAAGATTTCAGACGGCTGTAAATTTTGCTACGCTGACAAACTCAGCGAGCGCAACCCCGGCACGTTGGGCGTGTGGGGCAAAAACGGCACGCGGGTTGTCGCTGCCGAAAGCTACTGGAAAGAGCCGGTGAAATGGAACCAGTGGGCCAAAGAGGGCACTTGCTACCACTGCGCCGGGCGCGGTGCGATTCGTGATCAAAAGACAAAGGAATTTTCGCTGTGTATAGAATGTGACGGCAAAGGCGAGGGCGAACCTTATCGCGCGCGCGTTTTCTGCGCGTCGCTGGCTGATGTGTTTGAAGCTGACTACACCATGCCAGAGGGGTCAAGGCAGATTGTTTTTCAAGCGCGGCGGCGTTTGCTTTATACCATTCGCGCGACATCGCACTTGGATTGGCTACTTTTGACCAAGCGTCCTGAAAACATTCTCCCCTCACTGCACCAGCAGTTGAGCGCCGGGTGTTGGTGCGGCGATACCTGTATGCCCGATGCGATTAAATCGTGGCTCAATGGCGAGCCGTGGCATAACGTCTGGCTCGGCACATCGGTGGAGAATCAAGAAGTTGCCGACACGCGCATTCCTGCACTTTTAGGAGTGCCGGCTGCGGTTCGCTTTTTATCGTGTGAGCCGCTTTTGGGGCCAGTGGATTTATCGCGATGGCTTGACCCGACAGGCATCACTTGTATGGACGTTTGCCCTGATTCACATTACGTCAACATGGACGACGTTGAAACGCATTGGCGGACAAATGAGGTAATTCCAATTTGCCCGCACTGCGGCTTAGACGCTTCTTGGACGGGTTATGATTCTGGCATTGATTGGGTGATTTGTGGCGGCGAATCAGGGCCAAAGGCGCGGCCCATGCACCCCGGCTGGGTGCGTGATATTCGTGACCAGTGCGAGTTTTCGCAAATACCGTTTCTCTTCAAACAGCACGGAGAGTTTTTGCCTGAAAGCGAGATGGAGGAACACGAAGCCTTTGCCCTATCAACGCAAAATGAGAAGTGGCACCGTTGGCCGGACGGCACCGCTTCAGTCCGTGTAGGCAAAAAAGCGGCTGGGCGCGAACTTGATGGCCGGACGTGGGATCAATTCCCGGAAGTGGCGGAGGTGGCAGCATGAGCCAGTCCTATTCGGTAGACCTTTTCGCGGGCGCCGGTGGCTTCAGTGCTGGCCTATTGCAAGCCAATCAACTGCTAAATCGTTCGACTGAGCTTCTGGCGGTCAATCACTGGCACAAAGCTATAGATACGCACAAGTTGAATCACCCGGACGTGCGCCACTTGTGCGCCAATCTCGATAACGTTGACCCGCGCAAAGTGATTAAAAATGGGCGCCTTGAAATCCTTCTGGCATCGCCCGAATGCACGCATCACTCAAGAGCCAGAGGCGGCAAGCCGATGTCCGATCAATCGCGGGCTTCTGCATGGCACGTCACGCAATGGGCGGAAGCCTTGCGCGTGCAAAACGTCCTTGTTGAGAATGTGAAGGAGTTTGAGCAGTGGGGGCCATTGGATGCCAAAGGACGCCCGATTGCGCACCGTAAGGGCGAACTGTTTCGCGCATGGATGAATTGCCTTGAAGCGATGGGTTATTACGTTGATAGGCGCGTTTTGAATTCAGCGCACTACGGCGCGGCCACAGCACGCGAGCGATTGTTTATTCAGGCCACGCGACGGCGCAAACCGCGCTGGCCTGAAAAAACACACTACGACCCATCAAAGAATAGAAATCTTTTTGATGGCGAGACGCCGTTTCGGGCTGCGCGCGAAGTGATTGATTGGGACTTGGAAGGTAACAGCATCTTTGGGCGCAAAAAGCCGCTGGCGGATAAAACCATCGCGCGCATCATGGCCGGCCTCAAGAAGTTCGGTGGCGTGGAATTTGTTTTAGGGCAACAGTCATGCGCTGCGCCGCGCACGCTTGATAAACCGCTCCCCACCATTGCCACAGACGGCGCAATTAGCTTCGTGCAACCGTTCCTTGTAGTTTTGCGCAATAACGCCGACGGACGTTCACTGGATAAACCAATGCCTGCTTTGTGTGCAGGTGGCGGCCACATGGGAATCTGCGAGCCTTTTCTGGTGAGGTTTCAAGGTGGCGCCCGATGGGAACGCTCTTATTTAACTGACTCACCAATCGGCACATTGGACACCTCGAATCGCTACGGACTTTGCGAGCCGTTCATCGTGCCCGTAACACATGGCAGTGGTGAGAATCGGACGCATGACATCAATAAGCCAATGCCAACCATAACCTGTGCCAAGCGTGGTGAGATGGCCTTAATCGAACCATTCATCTTGCCAGTCGAAGGCTATTATCGCGGCAATCCTCCGCGTTCACTGGATAAGCCTTTGACTACTATTACACAGCGCGGCGGCGGTGCTTTGGTTGAACCATATTTAGTGCCCTACTACGGCAATTCAACGGCGGCGGATTGCGACCGGCCATTGCCTACCGTCACGACAAAAGACACCTTTGGTTTATGCGAACCGGAGCCAGTCGCCACCTTTGAGCGCGACGGCGTAACCTATGCGCTTCTCGATATTCGATTTCGGATGCTTCAGCCTCACGAACTTGCGGCGGCAATGGGGATGGATGGATACCAGTTTGAGGGCACCAAAGCCGATAAAACAAAGATGATCGGCAATGCGGTAGAGGTAAATACGGCGCGGGCACTGTGCAAGGCGGTATTGCAATGAAAATTCCTGTCGGGACTCGAAGCGTGCTTTTTGGCGCGCATTGCTTTTGGATTCATCCGTGGTTTGTGGCGGCGGCGTGGTGGAAGCTGTTTGGATTTCCGCGCGACTGGCGCTTGTGGATCGCGTTTTTCGTTCACGATCTCGGCTATGTCGGCAAGCCTGATATGGACGGAGACGAAGGCGAGCGCCACGTCGAATGGGGCGCTAATTTGATGCACCGCTGGTTTGATAAGGGCGTGGCGACAAAAACGGTTTTAACGCACGGCCATTGGGAAAAGGCCGTGGATAGCGATGGCGTAATGGTTCATTCGCGTTGGTCAATCCCCAACACCAAAGGCGAATATCTTTTCACCAATCATTATCCCGGCACAGGCTTTGGACACGCGGCGGTTGAATCAATGAACCGCGAATGGAACAAAATCAAAAAGATGCCATGGGAATTAGGGCCGGGCCATGAAATCCCAACCTACATAGAAGAAACGCGAGAAGTGCCTGATACAACATGGCGCGACTTTTGTTTGTATCACTCGCGCTTTTATGCCAAGCGCGACGGCGTGAAGCCTTCGATGTTGTGCATCGCTGACAAGTTATCCATCGCTTTGGAGCCGTGGTGGTTGTATCTGCCGCGCGTGATTGCATCCGGTGAAATTAAAGAATATATGGCGCGGGCCGGAGGGCAGGGCAACAGCAAATACAACGGCGAGCCGATTGTCAGCAAATACCTTTCAATGGGTATCCGCACACGAACGCGCCGCCAGTGGCACAGCGACATGACGGAATATCTTCGCAAATGGGTCGAAGCGCACAAGGACGGGCGCGAGGATTCGTGGACACCGGCGCCGGAAACGATGAGAGAGGTGCAAAATGCCATTAAGTGAAAAACGAGTGCGTTGTCGTGAGTGCGGAAATTATTTCAACTGCGGCGACTGTCTTGAATTTCTTTGCTCAGAGTGCAAGCGCAAGCAGGGCTACATTAGCGAAGAATTGAAAGCTGCCCTTGAAGCCGTTGATGCCTTGAATAGTTGGGTGCGCTCGGCATCCTTTAGCCACAGTCTGCGCAGCCCACGGCACGCGATTTACTGGCTCAAACGCTGTGCTATTGAAGCGGCGCATAACGCCGGACTCGCGCGGCACAAACGCGTTGGAGTCATCGCCACCTGCCGTGATTGCGGCGGCGCGGGGCGCTATGTTGATAGTTACGG
>JANMKN010000339.1:0-14026 GCA_031372065.1 Abditibacteriaceae bacterium
CTGCGCGAACACGCTGCTAAAAATGGCAAAGAAGCGCGCGCAGATTGATGCGGTTTTGAGCGCAACGGGCGCCAGCGGCTTCTTTGAGGATGAAGACGAAGTAACACCCGCGCAGCGCCCACAAAACACATCGCAAACCACACAGAGAGCGCCACAGCGCGGCCAGAATGCGCCAGAGCGTAACGCACCGAAGTCTGGGCCACCGGCGCCCCTAACCGAAGCGCAGGAGCGTGAAATCGCAGATTTAGCGCACAAAGCGTATGGCGCGAATTGGCCTGAAACGTTGGGTGAATGGCAAGGCATGGAGATCGAGCAATACAGCGAAGCCCGCGCTGCCAATGTCATCCTGAAACTCCAAGAAAAAATCGCTGCTGATGGAGAATCTGGCGGCTCTGGCCGCGCAGACGGCGAGTTCGTAGAGGCGTCAATCCGCACCCAAACAGCGCAGGTAGTTGATCCCTTTGGCGATGAAGACTAATAGGGAATTGACCTAATGCGCGTCAAACCATTTACCGATCAGGGGCACTACACCGAAGTTCATAATTTGGCCTTCGATTACATCATGCCGCGCGTCTCCGGCAGCGCTTGGAAGGTGCTGTGTTTCATCATCCGGCAGACGCGCGGCTGGGGTAAAAAATCAGAGTTCCTGCCGTATGAAGCCATCAAAACCGGAACAGGAATTAAGACCGATGCAACAGTCAGTAAAGCCTTGCAAGAGTTAATGCATGAGGCCAATTGGGGCAGCCCAATCATCTTAAAACAGGACGCTGAAACACGCGGAGTTTCCCAGCGCGAGCCGACCCGCTATGCCCTGAATCGTGCCTTTGAAATCCGCACGCAGGGCGAACTCGTCCTTCAAAAAATGAAGGACGAAAACAGCGAAACTCGTTCTTCAAAAAATGAAGGACGAAATGAAGTTCGTCCTTCAAAAAATGAAGCGTCTCGTTCTTCAAAAAATGAAGGACGAAAAACCGCTCCCTATAAGGATACGCGCGGTTTTACCGAAGAAAGAAGCGAAGAAAGTTATTATGTAAATGAAGAGGAAGAAGAACGCGTGCGCGAAGACATTTCTTCCTCTTCTTCGCCATCCTCTTCATCCTCTTCGAGTTCAAATTCTGATGTTTCAAATTTGCTTTCGCCCCTACCTTTGCTTTCAAACCCACCAGTTTTTGCCGCGCTGTGCGATGTCTGCAAATTCTCACCAGACAGCGTGACGCCGAAAAATTTAGAGCGGATGCCGCTGCTCATCAAATGGCTTCGCGAAACCGAAGGTGGCTTTTCCGATGATGAAATCGCGGCAAAAATTCGCGCTTATTTCGCGCACTGGGATTTGGAAAAACCGCCCCATTTGGCGCAAATCCGTAGCGAGTGGCGGCGCATGAAATCTTTGCACGAAAAACGAACTGTGCTGCAAGCGCAACAAGAAAACCAACCGGACAAAAACCAAAATGGAAGCTATCCAAAACCTGATTACACAAACGGGATTCGAGAATCCGCTGCCGAGCGCCGCAGCCGCGAAAAGGGCGATATCTACGAAGACCTCCAGCGCCGTGAACGAGAACTCAATGAGCGCAAACAACGGCTCGGAATTACTTGATTTGCCGGCTGATTTACAAGCCACTTTACAAGCCACGCGGCTTGCCGAACAAGTGCGCCGCGAAGAGCATTTGCTCGCTTGCGAAAAAGCCGTGGCGCTGGTGGCCGAGACCTATGGGCGCGACTGGGATAAACGCGAACGAGCCATCAAAAGCGAGGCGTGGCATCTGGCGCTGGGCGATGTGCCCTCGGACGTGATTCCCCAACTGACCGTTGAGGTTTTGAAAGCGCGCACGAATCCGTTTCCACCAGTGCCCGCTGATCTGCTGGCCCTGCATTTTGGTGAAGATTGGGCCGAAGGTGACGGTGGCAAAACCGAGCGCGTCGTAGTAGCCAACCCACAGGCCTATCAACCGCTATCGCCGACGCAAAACGAACTGATTGCCAAAGGTGTATTGCAAGCGCCGGAAACTCAAACGCCAGCAGAGCCATTGCCTAAACCGCTGTGGAAGTCGAAGACCGATACGCCCGCTACTCAGTCATTGCAACAACGCGATTGGGAGCCAGAATCGCCCGAAGAAGCCGCCGTGTTTCAAGCACTCAACGAAGCTCTGTGGCGTTTTTGCGGCATGACAACCTTTTCCATTTCAAAGCGCGCCCGCTACGACTTTGCCCGCTATTTGCTGGCCCGCTTCCCCGTTTCGCAGTGGTCACAAGAATTGGGGCAAGCCCAGTGGCACCTGTGGCAGCAAGAACAGGCAATGCAGGAAAAGGAATTAAGTGAAAAGGAGGCAAGTCTTTAATGTGCCGATTCTATGGACGTGGGCTTGACCGCTATTATCGCCTTTGCTGTCGCAAGAAAAACCGGCAGGGCGAACACGTTTTCTGGGCGGAAGGCCGCGCCGATATTAGGCGTCGGATGAGTGGTAATCGCTGCGTTCCGCTGCGTCAATTGCCACGCGCTAAACAGAAGTCGCTCTTTTCTGATTACAAAAAATCTCTGTCTCAGGGGAAATGCACAGCAGGAAATGCTTGAATTATTTGGCGCCAAATAATTGGGGAATTGACAAATGGGTCAATTTTGCGTTTTTTTGCCCACATCAACGAGCTTATGGGTCAATTTTGCGTTTTTTTGCCCATTCGCGGAGCGCTTCACAAAGCACATCTCCCTTGCTGCGATTCGTTTTTTCGCAGGCGGTGCGCAGCAAAGCGACACATTCAGCATCGGCATAAAACGACTCGGTTTTACTGCCTTCGGCTTCTGGTTTTGGAGGCCGGCCACGCGGCCTTTTTTGCTCTGGTTTCACGTCAGCTTTCATGTTGAAAAATTCTAACAGAATAATTCTAAAATGGGTAGCCAAGCGGTATTTATTCTGTTAGAATAAATACCAGAACAAAACAAAAGCGCGCCCACCGTGGAAAGTAGCGCGCTTTTGAAAGGAACAACAAAATGTTAGTCAAACAAAATCCCGCTGTAAAAACAAATGTCCGCAAAAGTGGCTACAACGCGCGCAAGATTCGCCGGTGCGTTCGCCGCCACGATGTGACTCCCGCTGGTCAAGTGATCCATCTGACCAAATCCTTCACCAACGAACAGGCCATTTACCATCCCACTGTGGATGTAAATACCGGCTATGTGGAATGCGATTGCAAGGATTTCGAGTTTCGCGCCTCCAAGCACAACCCCCACGTTTTGAGTGCGCCCGCGCATTTATGCAAGCACTCAATTGATGCGATTTTAGGTTGCGTGCGGCGCGGCGAATTGGAACTCACCAGAGAGCAGATCACCGCTTTAAAGCAAGAGCGCTTTCGGAAGGCTGGCTTTTCCAAGCAGGACACCGCGCCTGCCCAGCGCCGTTGCTCACTCTGCGGCCACACCGGAGAAACGGGAACCGCAACCTTTGAAATGAGCGACGAGCAAGGTAGGCCGATTGCCGGAGAAGTCATTTGCCTTGATTGCGTTCAAGCCTGTGCCAATGCCCCAAAGATTGATGCTCCCGTTGTGGACTACGTGAATATGTTTGAGGATTGAGAGACAAAGGCGCCGGATTCTAAGTGAATCCGGCGCCAAAGGAGCAAATTCATGGAAACCTTAACCAACCAAACCTTAACTGAGATTTTTGGCGAACCAATTCACGTTTATACGCGCGCTCAGGCCATCGCCGACGGCGTTTTAGTTGACTTGAATGCGGCTGCTCCCGACGTGTGCCGCCAGCATTACAAATACCCCATGGCCTGCACCCCTGCTGTCTGGGCAATGATTGAGCGCGCCGTCGAAAATGGGGCCGATATTCCGGGCACCGTTCACGATCTCTTGTGGATGAGCCGGGTTTACATCAGTCGCCGATTCGACGACAGCGCCATTTTATTCGAATGCGCTTTGATGAATGAAGGCGATGCCAAAGTCCACACCTTCAAAATGATCTGTGGCCCCGGTGATGAAGGGGAACCCGTAATTACCTTGATGCTGCCGGACGAGGATTAATCATAACTCCGGTAGACCAAAATCTTACTCTGGTCTACTGGGGTTGGTTGGAGCAAACCGATGATAGCAGACGGATTACAACGCATCGAAGGGCCAGAAGATGAGGCATCCTGCTACAAAACCTGCCCGAAGTGCGGCGGCGATGGCTTCTTTTGCTTGACGTGCCAAAAGTGGATGTCGCAGTGTGAATGCGAAGAAATGGATCCGCTTCATTGTTCAACGTGCCTTGGCACTGGAGAAATTGAGGCCTGAGGAAGGAGGCTGAGGAAGGAGGAAAAAACGACAATTAACACCACAAAGATTGACCCCACAAAAAGAAAAACGGCGCTCTGTTAGAGCCAGAGCGCCGTTTGCGAAACCCACCGAGAAAAAACATAGGGAAATTTCCCGACAAGGAATCAAGCAATGAACAATTTAAACAATGAAGGCGCATCGCGCAAGGGCAGCAAAGAAGTTGTTGCTGTGCTGGTGCTGGACACACGCCAAGAATTTTTTCAGCACGTTAGGGATGGAAAGTCAGATAGAAAGGCTTCGCGCAAAACCGTGTTTCTGACTGCCACGCCCGAACCGGCGCTGCTGCCCGCTTTGCGCGGCGTGCCGGGCGCGGTTTACACGGTCTTGACATTTAACGCTGGCACGCCAAAAGCGCCGTCTGTTGCGTTTTATGTTGAGGAAATCGAAGGCGTCTCCGAAATGGAATGGGTCAGTGACTTTCCCCTCAAAAGCGGCAAAACGGCGCGCCAGACGGTTGAAGCGGCTTTAGTCGAACTGAGCGATCAAATCACCGAAGTTGGTGCGACGGTGCGACGTGGACGCTGGGAACTGGTTGAGGTTTAGGCGATGGGAAGCGCGTTAGATGCCCGCTTTGATCTCAGCACGGCACGGCAACATTATGTGCGGATTCAGCCCAAAAAGCCAAAGCCCCTCGTCGAAGATTTGCAGCGCGATTTAAAGTCCGGTTGGCTTTTGCCGTATTTATTCCAACTGGACGATTGGGCGTGGGGCCGCTGGAGTTACTGGGCTGATTTGCAATGGAGCGGCGACCTGCCGGCGAAGCCGATTCCCGCCATTGATTTTTGCTCGCACAATGGCGACTCGCCGTGGGCGCGCAAAATGTGGGAGCGCTGTTTAGATGGCATCGGGCGCAATGGCAGCGGCTCGTGGGCCGGTTGGAGCAGTTGGGTTTATGTGGATTATTTGTTCGATTGGCTCTTGTATGGTTTTGGGCATGGTGGGCAAAAAGAATTGCCCGCTGAGCCAAAAGGCTGCGAAGGCGCTTCGATGCGGCTTTACCAATTGTTCGACTTATCGCCTCTGGTGCTTTGGCCGTATGACCACTTGGCCGAACTGCTGGCCGAAACCCATCATGGAAGAGGAAACGGATTCTTTCCGACGCCGCACTGCGTGGTGGAAATGATGGTGAGAATGACGATGAGTGAGGGCGATCACCGCGCTGAGACGGTGTGCGATCCATGCGTGGGCAGTGGCCGGATGCTGCTTCATGCCTCAAATCACAGTCTGCGTCTTTACGGACAGGACATTGACGCCACGCTCTGCAAGGCGACCCTTATCAACGGTTATCTGTGGGCGCCGTGGCTGGTGCGCCCGATTGCATGGCTTGACCGCGAAGCTGTGGTCGTCACGGAAAGATTGCAATCGAATGATGAATTCTCTGGTGAGGATGAGGAAGAAAAAACAGCAGCGATTGCAGTAGCCACCGGCCTGAGTGACCACGCGACAGAAATCGCACCGCTGCACTATCAAGCGCGACTTTTTGATACGGAATTTGACGCCGAAGGGACAAGGAAAACAGCGCCGATTTTGAAACGAAGGAAGCGTGCTGGGGCATCAGAAACACAAACTGAGCAATTGAATTTATTGGAGGTTTGAAGACGAAATTATTTGGCGGCAAATAACAATGGTTTGTGGATTTTACGCCGCGCGCGACGGCGAAAAACAAACGCGCGAGAGGAAACAAATGGCAACGAAAACAAAAAAGAAAACAGGGGAGCAAATGGTTGATAACGTTCCCGATGTGGTTGTCGGTGAACCCGCAAAAACCGCGCAAGTCGCTGTCAAGGACGGCTTTGAAGCCGTTCCTGAAACGCCAGCCGTGCCCGTGTATGGAGACCCGAAACCGTTTGCTGAGGCGCTTTTAGCACCGACGGGCAATCCCTTGGAGTGCGACCCCAACGAAGTCGAAACCAATCCGTGGCAGCCGCGCACAATTTTCGATGAATCCGAGATGGAAGATTTGACGGCCAGCGTCAAAGAACACGGTTTGATTCAGCCGGTTTTGCTGCGATTTTTGCCAGGCGGCCAAAAGCAACTAATCGCCGGCGGTAAGCGCCACGAGGCTTGTCGCCGCGCTGGTGTGCCGTTGCGCTATTTTGTGCGTGAGGCGACAGACAGCGAATCGGCGGAACTGGCGCTCATTGAGAATTTGCAACGCAGCGATTTGAAGCCAATGGATGAAGCGCGCGCCTATGACCGCTTACTAAAAGAATTCAAAATGACGCAGGAGGAGCTGGCAAAGCGCGTTCATCGCTCACAGCCGATGATTGCTAATGCGCTGCGCCTCTTGCATTTGCCCGCCGATGTGCAAAGGCAAATCGGCTTTGGTTTGTCGGCATCGCACGGCTTGGCATTGTGCGCTTTGGATGATGAAACGCACGTTTTGAATTATGCGTTGCGTGCTGTTGAAGGCGCTTGGTCAGTCAAATCGCTCGAAGCAGAAATTGCCGCGTTTCGACAGGCAGAGGCCGAAAAACAGCAGCCGTCTTTGCCCGATGAAGGTGAAGAAAGCCGCATTGAACCAGCGCCCGCTAATGCGGTGGATACAATCGAGAACGACAAGCGACTGGTGCTGGCCGTCTTGAAGCCAGAAGGCGCACTCTGGGGTGCAGTAGTCCATGCGATTGGTATCAATCGTTTTCGCTGTGATAGGGCAATGCGGGAATTGGTCGAGGAAGGCAAAGCCAAGATCGAAGGCGAGCGCTGGTTTTTAATCCCCTCCTCATCCCAGATCGGCGACCACGACACGCCCAGCTCTACTGAAAAGCGCATCGAAACAACCGAACCAGAAACCAACAGGAAGCCCGAAGCTCGAACCGAAGCTGAAACCGAAGAATCCCCGGTTTGCCGTCAGTGTGGAAAAACCGAAGCCGCGGTTACGGCCAGCGGCGCGCACATGACAAAATTCGATTTGTGCAGCGCGTGCGATCCCGAAGCGCAAGCGGCAACGACAGAAACGGCAACGACAGAAACGGCAACGACGCAAAAAGATGGCATGGTGTCGGCGATGGATAAAGCGCACGGCGATGTCAGCAAAGTCGCTAAGAACGACTTTGCCATCGGCGCTGGCGTGCAGTGGAATGATGGTAGCAAGCCGAAAACCGGCATTATCGCCGAGGTGGGCAGCGCCTTGTATTTCGTGCAGCCGACTGGCACAAACGAAGCCAAGCATCGCAAGACTTTCCAAAAGAAAAATTGCATCCTGAAGGCGTGGGACAAAAAAAGCGTGCCTGAAATTGGTTCGCAAAATGCGTTTTCTAAAGCTGCGGGAGACGCTAAAACTGCGGGAGATGCTAAAACAACTGAAATGCCAAGCGTTCCCGAAGGCAAGGTTTGGATTCTGGCTGATGAGAAAGCCCTTTTTGACTGTCAGGATGCCGGGCTTGGCATTGATGATGTGTTCGGCATCGTGGCGCAATTAGCGAAGATCGGCGCGCCTTTTGGTTTGGGTGTGCCCGATGTTCTAACGACCATCGAAGGTTATTTCGGCGTGGCGGATGCCTCGGTGGCGGATGTCTCGGTGGCGGATGTCTCGACGGCTGATGAGGCGACAAGCGAAGCCGCTGAAAGCGAAGCCGCTGAAAGCGAAGCTACCGACGAAGTTGAAAACGAAGCGGAGCCAACCGCCCAAAGCGAAAGTGAGAATTAAATCATGGCAACTGCCAAACCACGCATTTTTATGTTTGAGGGCAAGCGTCTTCCTGACCTTGACCCATCCAAATCGCCGCAGGAAATCAAAAACCTGCACGCCGCGCAAATTCCAGCGCTGACAACCGCAACCTTTAAATTTGACCCGGCCAAAAACGAATATGAATTCGTTAAGTCGGCGGGCGTGAAAGGCTAAGATGGCGCGCCAAGTGAAAGAGAGTAAGCAATCATGCGAATCCAAACCCCAACAAGCGCCTCCTCAATCAATGCTGGGCGCGGCCATCGCAGCGGCCAAAACAGAAGAAGCGGAGCCGTTGCATCCGTTGGCGCTGGCCATCTCAGAGGCGCTCGGCGCGAAGTTGAAGCATTACAACGGCTTTCGCCATCGTCCACCGTGCGAAACTCTCGGCGGCGCCCTGAAGCTGGTCGCCGAGAGCCGCATGGGGCGGCGGGGCGGCTATCCCGCCAATCGTCGCTTGAGCCGACCTTCGCCGTCGGCGATGCTGCCACCCCTTCCGTAGAACGGCAAATCATTCGGCAAGTCGTCGCGCCCGTTTGTGCGATGCCACTTCCAAAACTAATAGGCGTGCCCCCACTTTTGAAGTGGGGGCAAAGCCTTGAAGGGCCAAACCGCGCCGCGATTGCTGAAGGCTTAGTCGCAGCGGGAATGCTGACCGAAAACGATTGGTCGGGCACTCTCAATGCCTCCATTGATTGCGCCCTGCTGCGTTGGATTATGGAATCGGGTATTCATCATTCCAATCATCTTGACCTCACTTTGGGACTGCACGCCACACAGGACTCTATCGCGTGGAACACCGATGATTGCGTGCGTCTTGCCGAGGGCATTGGTAGCGCCGGTGCATTTTTCTTCAAGTTCGATCCTTACGGCGGTCTGCCTTCGTGCCAGTGCGGGCGGCGCGTTTTAGAATTGGAAGATTTGCACGACGGCGTTGGCTTGGCAGTGCTGGGCATTGTCTGCGAGGCGTTGGAAGAATTTGAAGGCGCCACACCGCGCACCGCATTTGATAAAGCCTGCCAATGGTGGGATCCCTCAATGGAAGACGAAGAAATTGATTATGAATCGGAGGAGCATCAGCATTTCTTGGGCGAATTACGCCCGCAGGATTTTTACGCCACGGTGCCCAAAGAAGTCGTCGAATGCAAATCCAACCCTAAACTTTTGCGCAAAGTATTGCGTTCGATTGGCTTTGAAATAGACGGGCCAGAAGGCCGCATTTTGCAAGAAGCCCTTGAACTGCATAAAGCATTGCAAACAGTTTCAAAGCGGTGCGGCGCCGGTGGCGATTTGCACCGCGAAGACAACTATTTGCACATTCAGGCGCACGCGCTTTATCCCTTTGTTTTGCATTGGAACGAAAGCGACGCGGTGTGGCGCGTTGTGGATGATGAACTGGAAATGCTCTCGCAAATTCCCGAAGAATGCTGCAATATCGCGTGGCTTTCCAGCTTCACTGTTGAGGACACAGATTCGATTCGCATCGCTGCCGAGCGCCTCAAATCAACCGCGCCGCTTTTGGTGCATCTCAACGCGCTTTTAAAGGCGTTGCATGATGAGCGTCCGTTTGGCGAAAAAGGCACGCTGTTGAATGTTTTTGAGCGCGAGGAACGGCAGCAAGTTCGCGCAGCGGTTTGAAGGCGGTTTGAAGACAATCAAAAAAGCTATACAAGGAAACTATGCTCATTGAAACAAATTTCGGTGGCAGCGAAGGCGTGCAAATGACACTGCGCCATGCGATTCTGCTTTACGGAAACGAATCTACCACCGTTGCCACGCTGCACAGCGTCAAAAGCGAACCGGGATTTCTCGAACCCGAATTGCTCGAAGGTGCCCCTTTGGAGCGTAAGGACTTTATGGAAATTGCGCGGCGTCTCACGCAAGAAAAAGTCACCGGCTCCGCGCGGCGATTGCTCGAAACCAATGTGCTTTTGGCCGATGGCGACTTGCTTTGTTGGTATTGGCCCAGCGCGCGGCGCCGTTGGTTTTTCAAAACCGGCAATAACGATTTGGATGCCTTGAATGGGCGCGAGGCGCTGCACCCCACACTGCTGTTTGTCGCCAAAGAACCGCGCGATTTATATGTGTTTGCTTTGGCTTCGAGCGAGCGCCCGACACTCAAAGCGCCGCTTTATCGCGCGCCGTATTGGAACATTTGGAAAAGTGGTCACCTGTGCGAAGGTGCCTTTAAGCTGCCAGAGAACTTCTCGCCCTCTGGCATCGCCCGTTGGGAGAGCGCCTTTTTCGATACGCACTTTTCGCACCCGGCGGGTGGGGTCGGCGCGCTTTGCAAATACCAAGGCGGTCATACGGCGCTGTGGCAAGCGATGGCAGCCAGCGGGCGCAAGGCAATGAAACGATTTCCAGCGGAGTGTTTGATTCGGGAATCGCGCGACACGAAAAATGGCGGCAAAAAGCCGCTGACACTGGGGATGGTGATTGACTGATGACGCGTAAATCACTCCTAAAACTGCCGGAACAAAAAAGCCCAATTCACGAATGTGCGCCCGCCCTCAAACAAGGCGTTATCGAATGCGTTGTCGTTGGCTGTGGCGGCAACGGCGCGCAAATGCTGACCAAATTGGCGCGGCTGGATTATGCCTTGCGTGCCTGCGGGCATCCGGGCGGCATTCATGTGAGCGCCTTCGACCCGGATTTCGTCAGTCCGGCCAACATTGGGCGTCAAACCTTTTCGCCGTCGGATGTTGGCCAAAACAAAGCCGTGCTGCTCATTAGTCGCATCAATGCCTTTTACGGTTTGGATTGGCGCGCCCGCCGTGAGGCGTTTTGCGAGGAAACTTTCGGCGGCGAATATCAGTTTCCGCGCCACCTGCTTGTAACTTGTGTGGACACCGCTAAAACCCGCCGTGAACTTCATCGCCTGCTCAACGAGGCTGCCACCAAACCGGCGTATTGGCTGGATTTGGGCAACAACAAAAGCGACGGGCAAGTAATTCTCGGACAGCCCAAAGGCAGTATTCCGATGACTTCGATTCGCAGTGGCGGCAAGATAAAAGGCCTTCCCTTATCGGCGCGCGAAGCCATTGAAGCGCATCGCTTGCCAGTGGTGACAGAAGTGTTTCCCGAATTGCTTGATTCCAAATACAAAGAAACTGATGCGCCATCTTGTTCGGTGGCCGATGCGTTAGCCAAGCAATCGCTTTTTACCAATGACCACATAGTATCGTGGGCGGCGGAGCTTCTCGATCAACTTTTGCGTAGCGGCCAGATCGCCTATCACGGTGCTTTCATCAATTTGGAAACGGGACGCGTTAATCCGCTGAGTGTGCCAATGCCGGAGGCAGCGAAAGAAGAATCCAAACAAACAGAGAAAGCGACGAGGATGAGGAAGGTGGCCGCATGACGCAAGGCTACATCATCATGCGCGGTGGTCACTTGTGGTTTTTGGATGAGGATGGCCTGCTTTCCATCGCCGAGAACAAAGTGCCGCCCTCGCTGTTTATTTCTTACAGCGCCGCACGAAACGCGGCGCGGCGCACCATCTACGCGTTTAAAAAGCTGCCACACGGCGGCCCGAACGTGAAAACGGGTGACTTCAAGATTATTCGCCTGGAGGTGGTAACGTGATTTTGGGTAGCGACCTTTTCTGTGGCGCTGGTGGATTTAGTGCAGGGTTGTTAGGTGCCTGTAACGACTTGCAAAAGCCTGTCGAAATTTTGGCCGTCAACCATTGGCCGCGCGCCATTGAAACGCACTCACTCAATCATCCCGAAGTGCGGCACCTTTGCGAAAACCTCGATAATGTTGATCCGCGCAAAGTGCATCCGGGCGGCAAATTAAACATCCTGCTGGCAAGCCCTGAGTGTACTCATCACAGCAATGCCAGAGGCGGCAAACCGCGCAGCGACCAAAGCCGGTCTTCGGCGTGGCACGTTGTGCGCTGGGCCGAGGCACTTCGCATCGAAAACATCATTGTTGAAAACGTCAAGGAATTTCAAACGTGGGGGCCACTTGACCGCAACGGCAAGCCGATTCAATCCAAAAAGGGTGACGTGTTTCGCGCATGGTGTAACGCTTTGGAAGCGCTGGGTTTTTATGTTGACTTTCAAGTTTTGAACGCAGCGGATTATGGCGGCGCGACGGCGCGGCACCGCTTGTTTATTTTAGCTTCGCGCAAACGGCGCCCCCGCTGGCCTGTTAAAACGCACGGCCAAAAAGACCATCTGTTTGCGCTGGGCCATCGGGCCGCGCGCGAAATCATTGACTGGTCACTTGAAGGCAATAGTATCTTTGGACGTAAACGCCCGTTAGCCGATAAAACATTAGCGCGCATTATGGCCGGGCTGCGCAAATTTAACGGTTTGGATTTTGTCTTGGGACAGCAAAGTTGCTCTGCGCCGCGAACTGTGAACAATCCTTTGCCCACTATCGCCACCGCAGGCGCCATCTCGCTGGTGCAGCCATTCTTGGTTATCTTTCGCAACCACGCCGACGCGCGTTCGGTTGAGAGTCCTCTTCCGACGATTACCACGAGCGGCAAGCACGTTGGACTTTGTGAGCCATTCATCGTGCAATTTCATGGCGACAGCGCCGGGCGCAGCGATGGTGTGCGGCGCGTTTATTCGCTGGATGAACCGCTGCGCACACTGGACACATCGAACCGTTATGGGCTGGCCGAGCCGTTCATTACCGTTTTTAACGGCGCCTCGAAGACGGCGACTTGTGACGCCCCGCTGCCAACGGTGACAACCAAAGACCGCTTTGGCTTATGCCAACCGGAGCCGATAGCGATTTTTGAGCGTGACGGCGAAACCTATGGCTTAATGGATGTTAAATTTCGAATGCTCGAACCGCATGAGTGCGCGGCGGCGATGGGTTTTGGAAATTACGCATTCACTGGCACAAAGAAGGACAAAATGAAGATGATCGGCAACGCGGTCTCTGTCGAATGCGCGCAGGCACTGTGCAAGGCGGTATTACAATGAAAATTCCTGTCGGGACTCGAAGCGTGCTTTTTGGCGCGCATTGCTTTTGGATTCACCCGTGGTTTGTGGCGGCGGCGTGGTGGAAGCTGTTTGGCTTTCCGCGCGATTGGAGGCTTTGGGTTGCCTTCTTCGTTCACGATCTCGGCTATGTCGGCAAGCCTGATATGGACGGCGACGAAGGCGAACGGCACGTCGAATGGGGCGCTAATTTGATGCACCACTGGTTTGATAAGGGCGTGGCGACAAAAACGGTTTTAATACATGGGCATTGGGAAAAGGCTGTGGATAGCGATGGCGTAATGGTTCATTCGCGTTGGTCAATCCCCAACGCCAAAGGCGAATATCTTTTCACCAATCATTATCCCGGCACAGGCTTTGGATACGCGGCGGTTGAATCAATGAACCGCGAATGGAACAAAATCAAAAAGATGCCGTGGGAATTAGGGCCGGGCCATGAAATCCCAACCTACATAGAAGAAACGCGGGAAGTGCCTGATACAACATGGCGCGATTTCTGTTTGTATCACTCACGCTTTTATGCCAAACGCGACGGCGTGAAGCCTTCGATGTTGTGCATCGCTGACAAATTATCCATCGCTTTGGAGCCGTGGTGGTTATACCTGCCGCGCGTGATTGCATCCGGCGAAATCAAAGAATATATGGCACGGGCTGGCGGCACCGATAACAGCAAATACAACGGCGAGCCGATTGTCTCCAAATATCTGTCAATGGGCATCAGAACTCGCACGAAACGCCAGTGGCACAGCGACATGACCGAGTATTTGCGCAAGTGGGTCGAAGCGCACAAGGGCGGAGGTGAAGACACATGGACACCTGCACCAACGACACCTGCACCGACAACAGCGCCATCAGCGACGAATTAAAAGCCGCCGTTGAAGCCGTGGACGCGCTCAACAGTTGGGTGCGCTCGGCCTCGTTTAGCCACAGTTTGCGCAACCCACGGCACGCGATTTACTGGCTCAAACGCTGTGCTATTGAAGCGGCGCATAACGCCGGACTCGCGCGGCACAAACGCGTTGGAGTCATCGCCACCTGCCGTGATTGCGGCGGCGCGGGGCGCTATGTTGATAGTTACGG
>JANMKN010000381.1:0-3619 GCA_031372065.1 Abditibacteriaceae bacterium
AATCATCTCGTTCCATCAGTAAAAGCTCCTTGAATGAAGATTGGCTAATCCGCATTCTATCGAGTTTGCTTCTGATGGAACATACTCAAAAAAGAGTCGCAGATTAGATTTTTGATTTATGAAATTTCAGGTTATCGCCCAACGCGGCAAGGCGCGCGCGGGGGTTTTGGAATTGCCGCATGGCACAATTGAAACGCCGGTTTTTATGCCGGTGGGCACGCTGGCGAGTGTTAAAGCGATGCTGCCGCACGAATTGGAAGAACTCGGCGCGCAGATTATTCTTAACAACGCCTTTCATTTATATTTGCGGCCCGGCGCGGCTCTGGTCAAGCAAGCAGGCGGCTTGCACAAATTTCAAAACTGGAAACGCCCGATTCTCACCGATAGCGGCGGTTTTCAAGTGTTTTCCTTGGCCAAACTGCGCAAAATTACCGACGAGGGCGTGCATTTTCAGTCGCCGACGGATGGCTCGAAGCACTTTTTTACGCCCGAATCGGTCATTGAACTCGAAGAAACGCTCGGCCCCGACATCGGCATGATTTTGGACGACGTGGTAGGAAATCCGGCGACGCATGAGCAGGCTGCCCAAGCGATGTGCCGCAGCGTGGCGTGGGCCAAACGGGCGGCAGCGCATCGGTCTCGCGCTGACCAAAGCATTTTTGGCATTGTGCAGGGCAGTTTGTATGAAGATTTGCGCCTCGAATCGGCCCAAGCGACGGTGGACATCGGTTTCGACGGCTATGCCATTGGCGGGCTTTCCGTCGGCGAAAAGCCCGAAGAAATGTATCCGATGGTGGATGTTTGCTGCCGCGCCTTGCCGGAAGAGAAGCCGCGTTATTTAATGGGCGTCGGCACGCCGCGCGATTTGCGCGAAGCAGTGGCGCAAGGCGTGGATATGTTCGATTGCGTTTTGCCGACACGTTTGGCGCGTCACGCCGTCGCGGTGACGAGCGAAGGCAATCTGAACATGAATAATGCGCGTTTTCGGCATGATTTTTCGCCTTTGGATGGCGAATGCGCTTGTTTTGTGTGCCAAAATTACACTCGCGCTTATATGCATCATTTAAATAAATGTGGCGAAATTGCCGGTGCGCGGCTTTTAACCTACCATAACCTGTTTTACTATCAGTCCCTGATGCGCCAATTGCGGCGCGAGATTATTGGATAGGTTAATGGGTGGTTAGGTGGTTAGTTGGTTGAAAAACAAACTAACCACCCATCAACCTAATAACCTACCAACCTGATTTTCAATTGACAGAGCAGGACAAATTTCCCTATAATATGGGGACTTTTCAGGTTTCGAAGTTAAGGGAGAAAGGGCACGATGGCATTAGGAAGGCCCGGCGGACAAGCAATCATTAAGGTGGTGGGCGTCGGTGGCGGCGGCTCCAACGCCGTTAATCGCATGATCGAGGCTGGTTTAACCGGCGTAGAATTTATCGTTGTAAACACCGACAAGCAGGCGCTCGACCTGTCAGCAGCGGAAAAAAAGATTCAAATTGGCACGGCGGTGACGCAAGGCCTTGGTGCGGGTGGCAATCCCGAAATGGGGCATCGCAGCGCCGAAGAATCGCGCGATGAAATCGCCGATTCGATTTCCAAAAGCGATTTGGTTTTCATCACTGCGGGCATGGGCGGCGGCACTGGAACGGGCGCGGCGCCCGTTGTGGCCGACATTGCCAAGCAAAGCGGCGCGCTGACGGTGGCGGTTGTCACCAAGCCGTTTCATTTTGAAGGCAATTCTCGTCATAACAACGCCGATTTGGGTGTCGAGAAGCTGCGCAACGTGGTGGACACTTACATTGTGATCCCCAACGAAAAGCTGCTGGAAACGCTCGAAAAGAAAACGACATTCAAACAAGCCTTTCGCAAAGCCGACGACATTTTGCGCCAGGGTGTGCAAGGCATTGCCGATTTGATTACCGTTGCGGGCGAAGTCAACCTCGACTTTGCTGATGTGCGCAGCGTAATTGCCGATGCGGGCGTTGGTTTGATGGGTATTGGCATTGGTTCCGGCGAACGCCGCGCCGCCGAAGCCGCGCAGATGGCAATTTCGTCGCCGCTGTTGGAAAATTCCATCGTCGGCGCGCGTAAGCTGCTCATCAACGTGTCGGCGGGCGACGACCTCGCTATCGGCGAAGTTGATGAAATCGTGCGCACGGTGCGCGAAACCGCTGGCGTGGATGAAATCAACGTCTTCTGGGGCTTGGTTTTCAATCCCGATTTGCAAGACGAAGTGCGCGTTACGGTGGTGGCAACCGGCTTCGACACCGGGCGCAGCAACAATGGCGGCGGCTCGTTTGGCATTCCCGGCGCCGGACCATCGGCTTTTGGCCCGGTTTCCCGTCAAACGCCCAAAGTCAGCGATGATGTGGACGTAGATGTGCCCGCTTTTCTGCGGCGCGGCAACTAAACCGAGTTGGAAAATCTCACGGCGCGATGATTTTGTCATCGCGCCGTTGTTATTTTTGCCCGTTATTTTTGCCCGTGGTGAACAGCGGGATGTTGTGCAACACTTAAAAGCAATCCCATGAAACAAACCAGCACTTGCCCTAAATGTCAGTTCACAGACATTATTCGCATTCCCGCACGCTTGCCTGCTTCCTCAGGCGAGAACATTGTCTCCATTGGCCTGATGAAATCGGTTCGCGTGACACGCTACGTTTGCGCGACTTGTGGTTATTCCGAAGAGTGGATCGAACCTGTGGAAGACACGGAAAAGCTGCGCACTCGTCACGAAGCCGCGCCGCAATAAGGCCTCCCCGCACCAATAAACGTATGACCGCGCGCATTGGCATTACCTGCACAAATTCGGCATGGCCGGACACCGCAGCCGCACAAACACGCCTCCATAATTATCGCCTTGCGCTTGAAAATTCGGGAGCGCAAGGCGAATTTTTATTTTTGAACGACCACACGCCCGCTGATGCTGTCCAATTAGCGAACCAACTGGATGGATTGCTGCTCACCGGCGGCGCCGATTTGTCGCCCGAACTTTACGGCGAAACGCTTTTGGAAGGCGCGGGCGTGGAATTGGTGGATGCGCGGCGCCCCACCTTGGAATTTGCCCTCGTTGATGAATTCGCCGCGCGAGGCAAGCCGGTTTTCGGCATTTGCTACGGCTGTCAGTTTCTCAATGTGTGGGCCGGCGGCGGACTTTTGCAAGACATTCAATTGCAATGGCCCCAAGCGATTGCGCATCGCGCCGCGCCCGCAGCGCCGCATATCGAAGCGCGTCACGAAATTCGTATCGTGCCCGGCAGTGCGCTATCGCGCATTCTCGAAGTGGAAAGTGCGAATGTAAATTCGTTTCATCATCAGGGCATTGCCCAAGCCGCGCCGCGCGAAAAAGTGCCAGCGAAAGCTGTGGCGCAGGCAGCAGACGGCATTATCGAAGCCATCGAATTTGGTTCTTTGCAAAGCGGCGATTGGATTCTCGGCGTGCAATGGCATCCCGAACGTGACCGCCAAAGCGCCGTCACACAGCGACTTTTCGATTCGTTTATTTGTGCGTGCCGCTAAAACAGAAATAGAACGCGGAGCCTTCGGCTACACGGAAACGACACGGATTTTCGCAGATGATTTAAATGGTGCTTTTACAGAAGTGCAGTGAATAAAA
>JANMKN010000042.1:0-4179 GCA_031372065.1 Abditibacteriaceae bacterium
GAGCAGCTTTGCTGCTCTTTCCAGTGCCTACCATGAGCGCACTGCGTAACATGACAAAGTAAATCGTAGCTAATGGCAAAGATTCGGTGTGATTTTCGCCGAAATTTTGAGGAGGTTTATTATCATGGGAACAACAGAAACGACGCCCAACACAGCCGCAGCGACCGCAGAGGGCACGCCTGCCGCAAAAAAGCGTAGCGACTTTAATGAGCGGCAATTGGGAAAGCTGCGCAAGGTGAGTGCGACCTGCGCGACGGCCAAAAACACACTTTACGCACCCGGATTAGCCCTGCGCGAAATCACGGGCGCCTTCGTCACGCAACTGGACGACGACGTGGAAACCTGTCGCCTCGTGGCCGCTCAAACCAAACTGGCGAACGACAATTTAGTCCTCGCCACAGAAGCGGAAGCCGCCGCGCGCCTGGCTTTGCTATTGGCCTTGGCCGACATACAAAAGGCCGCGCGCCAGAAGTTCCGCAAAGGCAGCACCGAGCGCAACGCCTTTCGCGCCAGCACGCTGCTTAATCGGGAAAGCCTCGCGCGCCTTGAAGAAATTACCATCGCGATTTCCGAGGCGCTGACGACGACTTCTCTGCCCGGCATCACGCCTCAAAAAGTCACAGCGCTGCCGCTTTTGCTCAAAGCCTACACCGACGCCAACGATGCTCAAACCATCGCCCAAACCGCCGCGACCACGCTGCGCACCCAACGCGACGAACTGTTTGAGAGCATCATGCTGCGCCATAACCAACTGCTCAACGCCGCCGACGGCGCTTTTCCGCACACCACACCCTCCAACGCCCCCATCCGCCGCGCCTTCGGCCTGCCTCCCACCCGCGCTTATAATGGGTAAGAGTAGCAATGGCCATAGAGTAAAGGAGCAAAAGAGCGACTGCGTCGCTCATTCCCCTCACCCTAACCCTCTCCCCCGACCGCTTCGCTGGGGAGAGGGAACACCGTGTCGCTCATTCCCCTCACCCTAACCCTCTTCCTGATCGCTTTGCTGGGGAGAGGGAACACCGTGTCCCGTTGGCCCATTGGCGAAGGGGCGAAACGTTTGAGTCTGCTTCCCTCTCCCCAGCGAAGCGGTCGGGGGAGAGGGTTAGGGTGAGGGGAATGAGCCGCTGCGCGGCTCTTGGCAGCGTCGTCGCTTAACTCCATGCCATTGGACGCCGCCGCTCCGATTCGCACCCGCTTTTTCGATTCCTTACAAAGAATTTTCAAAAATTTCTTGCACCCACTTTTTGTTTGGTGTATAAGAGATGTCATCTCTGGTTTTCTTGCGAGGATTTATGATTGCTAAACGTGGAATTTCGTTGTGTTTGATGATGGTTTTGCTTTTCGCGCTGTTTGCGGCTGTCGCTGAAAGGGCGCACGCGCAGATTTTGCTCAAGCCCAACGGACAAAATGCGGCGCCGCTGCGCGTTAAGGCGTTGAACGCTGTTGTGAAAATCAGCGGGCAGTTCGCACAAACGCAGTTGAATTATGTGTTTCAGAACGAAACCAGCGAACGCATCGAAGCGGATTTCCTTTACACCGTGCCGCAGCACGCCACCGTAACGTATTTCGCTTACTGGTATGGCGAAGAAAAAGTCGTGGCGCGCGTGGTGGAAAAAGAGCGCGCGGCGCAGATTTATCAATACATCACAACGAGGATGCGCGACCCGGCTTTGGTGGAAATGATCGGCAAAAACACTTTTCGTGCGCGAATTTTTCCGGTCATGCCGAACGCCGATTTAAAAGTGGAAATCCATACGGTGCAAGCGTTGCCGACCAATGCCAAAGGCGCGATTTACACTTTGCCGTTGCGCGGCCCGGAAGCAGGAAAAGGCACCTTTGAAAACCTAAATATTGCCATCGAAGGCGTTTTGGATGGCGCTTTTTCGGCTGTCGGCAACAATTTCGGCCAGAAAATGACAATTGAAGGCAACCGATTTCGTTTTCAGTTGCAGCAAGAAAATTATCTCGCTCCGCGCGATTTAGAAATCGTTTTAACGCCGCGCAAAAGTGCTTTGCGTGCCGTTGTTTACGCGCGACTTGCTGGTGGCAGCGACGGATTTTTCGCACTGGCTTTGTCGCCTTCAACAGCGTTAAAACATCCGAAAATTGCTTTTGGTGGCCTCAAAACCTACGACATCGCGCCACGCCGTTTGCCTGCTGTTGCAGCAGGCGGCACCTTATTGGTGACGGGCCGCTACAAAGGCAGCGGCTTCGCCACAGCGATGCTCCGTGACGGCAAACAAGCATGGAAAACGTCTGTTCAGATGTCTGGCGCCTTCGAAGCGAATAATCTGGCAACCAAATTGTGGGCGGCGCGGCGCATCGAAGATTTGAGCAGCAGCGCCAAAAACAAAAATGCCGTGATGAGTTTGTCGAAGCAATTCACCTTGCCCAGCAAATGGACATCGTGGCTGGCGATTCCTAAAGAAGAAATCGAGCGTTACAAACAGGAAAAAGCCGCCGCTGATATGGATTATTATGGGCGCCTTTTAGCCGTCGAAAACGCACACGGACGCGGCAAAGGTTCGCGCGCCCAAGAATTGCGCGGGCGATTTGAGCAAGCCTCCAAAGACGCAGGCAATTCATCTAATGAAACGCTGGCTAATTGGGCGGCATCTCGCTTAAACGATATGTCCTACAACTACGAAAGCGCCACAGGTCGCCAAAGAGCGCAAATGAGGGCCGAAATGCGCGGTCTGGCGCGTTTGGCGGGCGTGAATGTCAACGATTATTACAATCGCGCCCACGCCGAAGCCGCTCGCGAACGTGAATATGCAAAACGCGAAGCGCGACTGCAAAATTTATCGGCGCAATTAGCGCGCGAGTTACTGCAAAGGGGCGACACGAAGCGTGCGCAAACTTTGCATCACCAACTGTCAGTTTTCGCCCGCAAAAATCAGTTGAGACAGGAAGATTATGTAATCAATTTCGTTGGCGCACAGGCCGGAAAATTGGCTAACGAACTGGTTGAGCAGCGCTTGCAAGAAACCCCCGATGCCAAGCGCATGGCGCGTTTGGAATGGCGCTTGAAACTGGTCTCCAAATACACCGGAAAAACCTTGCAAGATTGGACAATGGGCGCCGAGCAGGGCAAAGTGGGACAAGCGATTTACAGCGAAGCGCGCGTTTTGATAGAACTGCGTCACGACGAAAAAGCAGATCGTCAGCGTTTAGCTGAGTTGGAGAAAAAATTCGCTATTTACACCAAGCGCATCCAAATATCGGTGAACGCTTTGCATGAGGCGCGTTGGAGTTGGTCGCATGACGAAATGCATCGCGCCGCAACTTTAATGGCCGAAGAAAATGGCAAAGATGCGCCCGATAAAACGCGCCTCGCCCAATTGCAACAGCAATTTGATACGGCCTTCAAGGAAGCGCCCGATGTGCCAAAAGATACCGCGCAAAAACAAGCGTTCGCCCAACATTTTCATGATTTGGCGCACAACACAGTTTTGAATGGTGGTTTGAATTCCGTGCGCGATTCGTTGCACGCCACAAGTGCCGAGCGCGCCTCGCAAATGAAGGAAGAGCGGCAGCGTTATGCGCGCTTGCATCAAAAGTTGGGGCCCAATGAACCGAACCCGCTGGAAAGCTCCGAATTGCGCGGCTTGTTGGATGAAGCCGCGCAACAAAAAGGCGCTCTCAGCGACGAATTGAGCGGCAAAATTTACAATGCGGTGAATGGTGCTATGCGTTGGGGCGACCCCTTAATCAGCATTGAAGCGCCCGCCGATGCCGTGCAAGTTATCGCGCTTTTGCCGGGCGGCGAAATCAAAAAACTGCTGCTCAACGGCACCAAATGGCAGGCGCGCTTTGATATTCCAACGCACGCCACCGAGGGCGACTTTCCCATCACGGTTATCATTGTCAACCGCGACGGCACGCGCCGCCAAATGACGTTGCATTTCAAAGTGGACGTGACAGCGCCGCAAGGCCAAGGCACTGCCCAACGCGCCAACGAAAAACTGCGCCTTGAAGTGGCGGGCGATAGCGACACAACCCGCGTCAGCGCCTTGTTGCCGTGGAATCAAAAAGTGGAAATGGCCGCTTCGACACAAATCGCCAACCGTTATTTTGCCATCGCCGACATTCCCGCCGCTTGGCGCGATAAAGCCGTGCAAGTCACTTATGTGCTGACCGATAAAGCGCACAATCGCACCGTGATTTCGGTGGATTTGG
>JANMKN010000284.1:0-6879 GCA_031372065.1 Abditibacteriaceae bacterium
AGGAAGAAATTGAAATCGCCCGCGCCAGCGGCGAACGCTTGATTGACACGCAAGCCAGCGCTGCTTTGGCCGGGCGCTTGATGAGTTTGCAGCGCCAGCGCCTCGCGCAAAACATGATGTTAGATCGCCGCGCGCGTCGCGTTTTGCACGACGATGTTTTGCCACGCTTGCACGCCATCATGTTGACGTTTCAAAACGCGCCGCCTGAAGCCTTAGCGCAACTGGGCGAAGCGCACCATGAAATCTCTAATTTGCTGCGCGAAATGCCCGGCGCAACCACGCCCGAAGTGGCCCGCTTGGGTTTAGTCGAAGCCTTGAAACAAGCCGCGCACGATGAACACAGCGCCGATTTCGATGCCGTGGTTTTCGAGGTCTCAAGCAGCGCCGAAAATATGGCCCGCGCCCTACCCGCCCTGACGCAAGAAACTTTGTTTTACGCCGCGCGCGAAGCCCTGCGCAATGCCGCGCGTCATGCCCGTCCGGCGGGCGAGGAAAAAACGCCGCTGCATCTGCAAGTCAGCTTGCAGGCGCGCGACGGCTTGCAAATAATCATCGAAGATGATGGCGTTGGATTGGAAAACGCGGCGACTAACGGGCACGCGGGTGGCAGCGGTCAAGGACTTTCTTTGCACGGCGCCATGATGGCGATTTTAGGCGGCACTTTGTCACTCGAAAGTCGCGCTGAAGGTGGCACGCGCGTCTTGCTGCACTTGCCGCAAACACTAAACCAGTATGAAACGAGGCCACTTTCAAAAATTTCATAAGCGACAACGTTCCGCAAGCCGGACACAAAAAAGGCCGCAGGAAGTGAATCCATGCGGCCTTTTTTGATTTTATCGTTAGCGAATCGCGCCGGGCGTGTCCAACACAAATCCTACAGGCAAGGCATTGCCGAAGTTTTGGAAGTCGCGATAACTCCACACCACTTTTTTGTCGGGCGAGACTTCGATGAGTTGCGGATTCGTTGGCCCGGCGTGGCAGTTGACGATAATGGTATTGCCGTTTGGCAGACGCTCAACCTGCGCAACATAGGCCAGCTTGATATCAGGCAGTTCGGTTTCGCCGATAGACCAGACTTCTTTGCCATCTTTGTCCACTTCGACTACGCGATGGTTAAAGCCGCTGCCAATTAAAGTATTGCCGTTCTTCAAGCGAATTGCGCTGTAAACCTCGCCTTGCGTCGGGACTTCCCAGACGGCTTTGCCCGTTGGGTCAACCTCCACGATTTTGCTGTCGGCGGACAGGCAAAGCAAATAGTTGCCGTTGTCCAACTTGCGCGCATTGCGCATATGGTGGTGCGGATCGCCCTTTTCAATCGGCAGTTTGACTTCTTTTAGAATCTTGCCGGTGCGATCAATTTCGATGACGCGCTTCGGGCCGCTTTCAAAAATGACAATGCTGCCATCGGCTTGCGGCTGGATGCTGTGCAATTGCACATCGGCCTGCTCGTTGCCATTGGTTTTCGCGTCGTAAACCAAAACTGTTGCGTTGGTTTTCGGATCGGTTTCAAATACTTTGTCGCCGCTCGGTGTCCACAGGATTTTGCCATCGGGCATCATCCACGCGTCGTGCGTGCCGCCGTCCATCGGCTTGCTCCATTCGACTTTGCCATCGGCGCCGACAATCGCCATGATGTGCTTATCGTAATCGGCAGCGAAAAAACGATGGCCGGTGCCGGTAATGGCGATTTTGGCATCATCGGCATGGGAAATCACGGGCAACAAAATGGTGGTTAAAAGCGCGAAACGCGCAGCAAGATTTTTCATGGAAGTTACGTTCTATTTTAGCAGAAACCAGTGGCAAAATTGGCATTCTATCGAACGGATTGCACTCGCCGCGCTTCAAAAGTTAAGGATAATCATTTTGGCCCCGCTTCGCGCATCGCGCTAAAATTGAGGTATCCCAAATCAGCGAGGTGGTTTTCATGTGGCGTCTTGTATTTATTTTGTTTTGTCTTGCCATTCCATCGCACGCTTGTCTGAATGACATGGATTCTTTGGCGACCGAAGCCAAAGGCTTGCCGGGAACGTTGGAAGTTATCAGCGGACGTTTCGAGCGCAATCCACCGCTGTTTTACCAAATGCGTTTGGCGCGTGTGACCAAAGAAATCGCGGCGCAACCAACTAAACTCAACCTCTATGATGACGCAGGCGTGGCCTGTGACCGATTGCATCGTGATGACGAAGCTATCGCGTGGATGAAGCAAAAACGCGCACAAATGAAGCCGTTTCCGCAGGACAAAGAACATTGGTATCGCTATCACGCCAACCTCGGCACTTTTCAAGCGCATAATTGGCTGCGCAACGGCGCTAATCGCAAAAACATCGGCGAAATGAAAACGGCACGCAATAATATCAAACGCGCCATTCAAATCAAACCTGATGCTCATTTTGGCCGCGAAAAGTATCAATTGATGGCGATGGAATGGATTATTAATCCGCCAAAGCCCGAAATGAACGATCACAAAGTGACAGATTTCAATTCGTTTATTAACTGGGGTAATTTCAAAAGAGCAGATGCGCCTGCTGTGATAAAAGGGCTATCAGGCTTAATCACTTTAGGTGACGCGTGGGAAAGTGTTGACGTTTTTGATTCTCTTGCTTTCGTATTAGGTCAAAGAATGGATACAACATTGGCATACAGCGCCAAACTTCGTTACCAAGAATTAATCAAAAAGGGAAAAAACTCCCTATATCCTTATGCGCCAAAAGGTAACGATCTTTTGAATTTACTAGACAGCAAAAATGAATATGGCTCGTTGACGGATAACTACGAGACTGTGATAGAAGCAGATTACATTAAACGACGTCAAGAAGCGGAATCTTATAACCAGAGTCGCATAAATTTTATGATGAGGAAGTTGAAAGCGGGACTGCATCCCGATAAAAATTCTGACTTTTGGAATGGTTGGCAGAATCCGGCTGCCCCAGAACTGCCCGGCGATACGACTTTAGATCACTGGTTGAGTGATCACATCTGGGTTGTCATAGTCTTCTGGGTGTTTGTGCTTTTTGTTTTGCCACCATTAGTGATATTCTTTCTTTGGCGCAAGTGGAAAGCCTATCAAAAGGCGCGTTTAGCATCATGAATCCCACCGACCTTGACCTCATCGAACGCTTTGTCAGCGCGTATAACGCGATTGATTTCTTTCTGGAAACGGCGCTGAATATAGATGAAAAATCATCATTTCGCTCGCTCGTGGATTTGTATGCCAAACGCCATCGCTGGTGGAAAGATGCCGAGCCATTGCGCGTTTTCGCCAGTCTGCGCAATGTGGTGATTCACGACAAAGTGGAGCCGTATCAATACATTTGCACGCCGACTTACGAGACTGTGGAAACCATCGAAGCGATTCGTGAGCGCTTAGTGCATCCCGAACGCGCCGATAAAAAGTTCTTGCGTCCGGTGTTGTGCCTCGAAGCAGGCGATTCGCTGCGCTATGTCCTCACTTTGATGTATGAAAAAGGCTTTTCGCACTTTCCGGTTTATGCGGGAAATCAGTTTTCTGGCGTGCTGACGCCCAACGGCATCACGCGCTATTTGGCGCATCACGCGGCCAAAGAAGAGGCGGCGCTCAATTTGGATGAAGTCGAAGTGCGCTATGTTTTAGCGCGCGAAGAAAGCCGCCCCAATTATTTTTTCGCGCCGCGCGATGAAAATGTCGCTAAAATCGCCTTTTCGTTTCACGAAAACACCTTTTTGGAAGCCGTTCTCTTTACTGAACACGGCGGCAAGCTCGAAAAACTACTCGGCATTGCTACCCGCGCCGATGTGCTGAATCTGGGCATTTAAATTAAGGTTCAACTGAGCCGAATTAAGGTTCCGGTAAGCCGAATTAAGGTTCCGGCGAACAGAATTAGAGTTCCGGTAGGCAAAATCAGAGTTCCGGTAGACAAAATTAAGGTTCCGGTGAACAGAATTAAGGTTCCGGCAGGCAAAATTAGTGTTGCTCAACCAGATTGCGCACCATGCCGCCGATGTCTTTGGGATTCATAGTTAATTCCATGAGAGCGCCGTCCATGACAAGCGTCCATTTCATTTCGCCTAATTCAAACGCCGTGCGATTTTTGAAAGTGGATGACATTAGTTCGAGAATAAAGGTGCCCTCGGACGATGGATACACTTCGACGCGCTCAATTTCATAGAGCGCCGCCTGCCAAAGGCGCTGATTGGGCGCGGTATAAAACACGCGTTCGCTGCTAATGGTGAGAATGCCATGACCTTCGCGGTTCCAGGCCGGGATGCCCGCTTGCGTCATTAAAGTGCATTTTTGGGCGACCATTTCCCAACGCAATACTTCACCAGTTCTTAGGGGTGTGCGGATGGTATCCAATTGCAACACCACAAAGCGGCCCGCCAGATTCACCCAATCTTGCGCCGATGAGCCTGCCGCCATGCGACGGATGGGAATAAAACCGCCGATAACCGATTGCTTCAGTAAACCGCGCATTTCGTCGTGCAGACCTTCGCGGCGGCGCGCTTCGGCGGCTTGCAATTGGCTGCGCTCCAGCGACCTCGTTTCCTGCAAGCGCGAAAGTTCGCGGTTCAATTCGATAATTTCAGCTTCTGTGGGCGCGCCATTGGCGCGGCGATGCCAGTCGGGCGCCGGCAGCACCTGATTGACAAACGGCAGCAAACTTTTCTGCGTGCTATGCACCAAACGCAGCGCGTTGCCGACAATATCGAATTCCGTGTGGCACTGCGGGCAAACCCAACCCGGATTCGGGCTGCGCTTGCCCGCCGATTTGTAATACCACGCCATCAGCGACACCGGCACGCCCAACCATTGCTTGGCCCAATCGGGCGGGTCGGGGCCGGGATTGACCAAAGTCAGCGCTTGTTGTCCGGTGTCGTAATCGAATTCCGAGCGGCAAAACGAGCAAGCGTGCGTGCCCGCGCGCCCCGGCAAATCGCCGGATAATCGCGCCCACACCGGACGCGAAAGCGCCTGCCCCATCATTTTCGCGCCGACGCCGTAGGGATCGGCAGGCGCTTGCATCAGCTTGATTTTTCCGTCCTCGATTACATCAAATTGCGCATGGCAACTGTCGCATTCGAGGCCATCGCTACTGCGCCCGGCCAAGCGGCGCCATTCACTGAGCAGCAAAGTCTGGCCTTTATATTTTGCGCCAATGCCCTGCGCATCAATGCCCACTTTTTGCAAAACGGCGCGATTGCCACCCATCAGCAAATCCCACTCGCTGTTGCATGAGGGGCAAACCAGCCACAAGTCGGCGACCAAACCAAACTTGCGCCGTTCCTGTTCTTGTAGCGTCGCCGTGCGGCAAACGGGACAAGACATCGCAGTCCCGGCGTCTGTGTGCAAATGACCTTGTCGGCAGACTGGACAACGCGATAATTCCCATTGACGCCGCTGCAATTTTACCTGACGACAAATCGGACAATCGCCCGTTGGCTGCGCTGTCACCTGAATCAGTTTGACGATGCGGCAACAAGGGCATTGTCCTTCGAGTCCAACGCTGGCCCGTGCGCCTTTGGCTCTCAATTCTTCGATTTGTTGAATGCGTATATCGTGCTGGCTTGCCAATGGGGGCATGGGCGAAGCAAGCTCGGCACGAATCGCTTCAATGCGCGGCCAATACGGATTCGGCAAAGTCGCCACGCCCGCAGGCGGCGTCATGCGATGTTGCGCTACAGGCCGCGAGGATTGATTTTGCGACCCTTGCGGTGCTGATGTTGGCGTGCCGGCAGCGGGTAAGTCAACCGGCGTGGCGGCTGGCACCAAAGGTCTTTCGCAGCGCTCGCATTTGGCGCTTGCACCGGGCGCTGTCGCGGTGCGATTAACATAACCGCACGTCGGGCACGCGGTTTCGACGGGATAGCGCGCCGCGCGTAAATCGGCGCGCAAGGCTGCCACATCGGCATAGCGCTCGTTCGGATTAATTTTGATGGCACGCAAAATCAGCGCATCGGTCAACGGCGAAATTGCAAAATTTAAGGTTCGCGGGCTTTTGGCACGCATTGTTTCGAGTTGCTTTGGTTCCGTCGGGTCAAGGCCTGTCAGCAAGCGATAAAGCGTCATGCCAAAGGCTAAAATATCGGTGCGCGCATCGGGCTGTTGCAACTCTTGCGACAAAACCGGCGCATAGCCCAAAGTGCCGACGCTATGCCCGCTACTCATCGGCATCGTGCCATAACTGCCAGCCACCGTCGAAGGCTTGACCAGACCAAAATCAATCAGCATAGCCTGATTGTTGGCCGCATGGATTTTTATATTGGCGGGCTTTATGTCGCGGTGCGAAAATCCCTTGGCATGAACAGCGGCCAGTGCGTCGCACACCTGCAATGCCCAATCGAGAACTTCGATTTCCCCCAGAGGCTTGTTGCCATTTTTTTCGAGGCGCACTTCGAGGTCGTCGCCTTCGATAAAGTCCATCAGCAGATAAAAACGCTCGCGCACAACTTGTAATTCGCTACCGTGTTCGGGGCATTGGCGCGTGCCTTTGAAGGCGCTTCCACAAATGGGACAAGCCAGCCAAGTGCCTTTTTCAAAATCGAAGTGCGCGGCGGGGATATTGGGGTGGCGAATCGTGCCCAGCAAAAAACTTTCTTCTTGAAACATCCGCAAGGCATCGGCACGCTCGCTAACGCCAGTTTGCACATCATCTAAAACGTGCATCTCCTTGCAGGCCAAGATCAAAGTATGCGCGCCGATAGATTCCTCGACACGATAAACCGTGCCAAAGGCGCCACTGCCAAGCACTTCCCGAATGGCGTAGCGTTCCTTGATGACATCGCCGATTTCATGGCGCAAAGCAAGCATGGTCAGTGGTCAGTGGTCAGTGGTCAGTGGTCAGTGGTCAGTGGTCAGTGGTCAGTGGTCAGTGGTCAGTGGTCAGTGGTCAGTGGTCAGTGGTC
>JANMKN010000089.1:0-33581 GCA_031372065.1 Abditibacteriaceae bacterium
ATGAATGTGATTGAACTCGATTTTATTGCGCTTGGCCGGGCTGACATCATAGCCCCAACGCCAGCCCACCGAGATGCCGGAATACAAAAAATCGCCGATGTCGTTGTGCGTCACAACGTTATCGCCGCTGTGCCCAATCCACACGCCGATGCCGGCGGGGAAAAGCCTGCCGCCTTGCTGGATAATGTTGTTATCGGCGAGGTTAAATCCCGTTTTGTTGAAGTCGTCTTTGGGAATTTGCATTTCGCCGAAGCGAATGCCGCCGGCGCCTAAATCGTGCAAATGACAGCGCACAATGCGATTATTGGTGCAAGCGCGCCGCAGCCAGATGCCATACAAACTGGTGCCCGATAGTTCGCAGTCTTCAAAGGACAAATTTTTCGCGCCATCGGCCAAAATCTGCGCTTCGAGACCTGCGGAGGCTTGATGATTGCCTTCGCCTTTGGCTGGCAAAAGACGCCCGGCGTGACGGAATTTCAAGCCTTTAAACGCGATATTTTCAACCCATTTGCCGTTTTCCGGCTCGCCCGCAAAAATCAAAAACTTATCCGTTACGGGCGCGATGACTTCCGTCGTTTGCATATTTTCGCCGGGGCGCGGCTTGTAAAACAAAGTTCCGGCTCTGTCTAAAAACCATTCGCCCGGCGCATCAAGCGCGGCTTTGTAATTCTCAACGACATAACGCGGCGCGCCCCAATTGAACATCGGGCGATACATTTTATTGGTGAGATAAAGCGTGTTGTCGGCGCCGATTTGCACCACATTGTGCTGCGAACGCTCCCACGCATGAAACGCCAGCACATTCACGTCTCGCAATTCCTCACCGCCGAGGTTTTTCAGCGCTGCAATATCGTTTTCACGAGCGCGAAAAGCGCTATTGGGCACATCGGCGGCAGGCAGCGGCGCCTTATCCGAAACCACCGCTTTGGCCGCCGCATAAAAATACCATTGGTTCGGCGTGCGGGCGCGAATGGCGCGCTGGCCGTTCACCCAAAGCTGCTCGAACTTTTCGCCGCCCGCTTGCGCTTGCCAGACGCCATTTGGCCCCGCTGTCCAGCCGGTAATTTTGCGCCCGCCTTCAATAATAACATTGGCGTTCGGCGCGGCTTCGTAGCTGACACCGCTGTCTTGCGGCGTGAACGTAACCGCTTCGGACAAAGCATAAACGCCGCTTTGAAAAACCACGCGCACTGCCTGATTCGTCGCGTTTTTTGCCTTCAGATCGCGCGCTGCATCACGCGCCTGCAATAGCGATTTCACCGGCGCGTCCGGCGCTACATTGATAACTAAATCGGCATGAGCCATCACAGGAAAAGCTGACAGTAAAACGTAAAGCAAGAGTTTATTCATGGCAGTTTCAGTTTGACAAACGCGGGCTAATCCTTGTCGCATCACTATCAATTTGCGTGGTGAGCGTCCATTTTACTCTCCGAAATTGCTGCCGACGAGTGAATTCGCTTTTTTTGCTGTGATGGCACTCACAAAAAAGCGCGCTGCTCAGGGAGAAACGCGCTTTTTGGTGTATGAAACTCCAAACCAGCAAAAGAAATCGGCTTGCCCAATGCTTACTCCACTGGACGCAACACCAAACCCGTCACGAGTTTGGGGTAAAAGTAAGTGGATTTTTGCGGCATTTTGTCGCCAGCGGCGGCGACTTCTCGCACTTGATGCACAGGCGTCGGGCGCAGAATGAAAGCCGCGCCGTATTCGCCGTGATTCACTTTGGAAATCGCTTCCCCCGCGTCAATGGTGTAGGCGACATGACTGTAAGCGGCCAGTTCGGCGGGGCCGATGCCGAATTGATTTTGCAGAATCAAGGTGTGCAAAAGCGAAACGTCCAATTCGTTGTAAGCCTCGCTGCGATCTCTGTCCATCGCTTTCAAATGCTGGTGCCCCGGCTGCAAGCGCAAAACATAGCTTTGCCCGCTGATGTGCATTCCCATGCGCGGCTGTTTGTCGTTGTCATTCAGCGCCGCGCATAACTCTTTGGCCTGAGTCACGGTATCGGATTCGGTGGCGACGTTGATAATTTCAAAATGCTCTTCGAGCGCGTCGAAAACCTTGCTCCAATTGACGTGCGCGGTTTTGACAAGGCGATGCGTCGGCAGCACAATCAGGCCCGGATCGCTGGTGCCGACACACATCATCATCACGAAATTTTCCGGCTCGTCGCCCATCCATGTTTTGCCCGCTGCTTCGGCTTCGCGCTGCGATTCGTTGCGATAATTCAAGGCCGTTTCGTAGCGATGATGGCCGTCGGCGATGAGAATCACTTCGTCTTCAAACGCGGCTTTGATGGACGCCACCGATTCGTTATCGCTGACACGCCAGACGCGTTCTTTGATGCCTTCGCCGCTTTCCGCTTGCATCAGCGGCGCTTCTTTGGTGACAGTGTGAATGACCGAAGCGACCCAGCCATCATCGTCGCCGAACAAGCCGAAAATCGGCGAGGTATTGGTGCGTAAGGCGCGCAATAAATTGAGACGATCTTGCTTCGGGCCACTGAGCGTATGTTCGTGCGGCTGCACGCCTTTGCCGAATTCTTCCAATTTCAGCGCGCCAATGACACCGCGCCGTTTTTTGGTTTCGCTGGTGCCGGGCACTTGAAATTCTTGCGCGTAAACGTAATACGCCGCCTCGTCCAGCACCAAAATGCCGTCCTCGCGCCACTTTTGCAAAAGCGCGGCGCTTTGCGCATATTGCTGCGGCGTGGCATCTTCGCCATAACGCGCCGCCAGTTCGACGCCGACAATGTTATGAGCTTCGCGCTGTAAAAATTCATCGCGCGCGGCGCCTTTGATGACATCGTAAGGCGGACAAATCACGTCCGTCAAATTCACTTTTTCGGTGTTGTATCGCAAGCCGCGAAACGGCACAAATTGAGCCATGATTTTCCTTGAATTTTTAACGCGTTGGTTGTTCCTGCGCGTATTGATAAGCGGTGTAAGCCGCAATGAGATGACAAATCCAACCCAGCGTGCCACCACTGCCAAACCAAAAACCGGGCGTGATAACCAGCCAGAAAATGCCCCAACCCCATTGGCTGTTATAAATCTGACCCACGCCGGGAACAAGCAAACTAAGAACTGCCGCAGTGCCGGGATTGCGCATTGTATTTCACCTTTTGCTTCTTATCGAACGAGCAAACTTTCGCCTGTCATCGCCACGGGTTTCGCCACGCCCATTAAATCCAACAACGTCGGCGACACATCGGCCAAACGGCCACCAGCGCGCAGCGTAGCGTTTTCAAAACCAGCGCCCACCAAAATACACGGCACCGGATTGGTGGTGTGCGCCGTATGCGGCTTGCCGGTTTCGTAATCAATCATCTGCTCACAGTTGCCGTGATCGGCAATCACTAAAAGCGCGCCGCCAACTTCAGTAATCGCGTTAATGATTTCGCCGAGGCCCCTATCGCCCGCTTCGACGGCTTTGATGGCCGCTTCCAAGATGCCGGTGTGACCCACCATATCGGGTTGCGCAAAGTTGAGAACAATGCAATCGAACTTTTGCGAGCGAATCGCACCGACGACTTTTTCGGTCACTTCGGGCGCGCTCATTTCGGGCTGCATATCGTAAGTTGCCACCTTTGGGCTGTTGACCATAATACGTTCTTCGCCGGGCCACGGCGTTTCGAGGCCGCCGGAAAAAAAGTAAGTGACGTGCGGGTATTTTTCGGTTTCGGCGATGCGCAACTGCGTTTTGCCCGCTTTAGAAACGGTTTCGCCCAAGCCATCGCGCTGCGGGCGCGGCCCAAAAGCATAAGGGCACGTCAGGTCTTTGGAATACTGCGTCATCGTGGCGTAATGCGTAGTCGGATGCACTTCGCGCGCAAAGCCATCGAACGATTCGTTCAAAAACGCCTGCGAAAGTTCGCGCCCACGATCCGAGCGATAATTAAAGAAAAAGACGGCGTCGTTTTCGCCGATGCGCGGCGCGTTGTTAATCACCGTTGGCTCGATAAATTCATCGCCGCGTTGGTCAAGTGCATACGAATTCGCAATCGCCGTTTGTGCGTTGGCTTCGGCCAGCCCTTTGCCTTCGGTCAGGCAATCATAGGCTTTTTGCACGCGCTCCCAGCGATGATCTCTGTCCATTGCCCAGTAGCGTCCGATGATGGAACCAACGACGCCCGCGCCGGTGCGGTGCATTTGTTCTTCGACGGTGGCGAGATATTTCTGCGCCGATTGCGGCGACGTATCGCGGCCATCGGTGAAGGCATGAAGCACCACTTTATCGCCTGTTAAACCCTCGCGCGCCGCCATATCCAGCAACGCCAAATAATGATTTTCGCTGGCGTGGACATTGCCATCGGAAACAAGGCCCATCAAATGCAAACGCGTGTCGTGCGCTTTAGCGTGATTCATCGCGGCTAAAATTACTTCGTTGGAAAAGAAATCGCCAGTGCGCACTTCGTTGTCAATCAGCGACGAATCCTGCCATACAACGCGGCCCGCGCCGATATTAAGATGCCCGACTTCGCTGTTGCCCATCACGCCGGCAGGCAAACCAACATCCACGCCATGCGCCGTCAATTTGGTGTGCGGGCATTCGCTCCAAATGCGATCAAAATTCGGCGTATTGCCTTGCGCGACGGCATTGAAATCGTCGCGCGGCGATAAGCCCCAACCATCAAGAATGACCAGCATCACCGGTCGGGGAATTTTATTTTGAGACAAGAGTTGTTCTCCAAAAATGTTTTTCGCGCCGTCTCCTCGCCTTCCCAACGGCACGCGCAGTTTACCGAATGCGGAAGTCAGAGTGCGGAATGCGGAATCAATTTTTTCTGCACTCCACATTCCGATTTCCGCATTCCGCATTCGTTACGCCCAGCCGCGCCGCTGATAAATCCAGGTGCCAATAAATTCGCGGAGGCACCATTTGAAAACTCGGATGCGATCTTCGGGGTCGTCCAAAGTGGCAAGGTCAGCATCTAATTCCATACAGGGCACCGGCAAAACTCGCAAATTCTGGCCTTGTCCCGCGCGGCGAAACATCAGTGTGGCGCGGCGCGTGTGCGTGGGCGAAGTCACCAGAAAAACACGTTTCCAACCTTTGCTTTTAGCGAGAGCCGCGAAATGCACGGCTTCGTCGTGGGTATTGGTGACAAAGCCCGGTAACGGTTGCACATTGAGCGGGAATTTCAAATCGGAAGCAAGGCGCCGCGCGGCTTTGGAATACGAGCCAGCGGGCCGATCAATTTCACTCACAATTAAAACCGGCGCGTGATTTTGCCGCACCAGTTCAAGGCCACGCATCAAACGGCCCATAGCCGCACTGGTCAGAGTGCCATCGCCTTGCACCCATGAACCCAAAACCATCACCGCATCGGCGCCGCGCGCGATTTCTTGCGGCGACGTTTTTAGTTTTAACGGCGCTACCATTTTAGTCACCAAGGGCGTATAGGCCACAATAAAAAGCAAAAGCGCCACTGCACCCGCAAAAGCCAGCACAATTTTAAGATGGCGCGCGCCAAGCCACGCGCCCAGCACCAAAAAGACGGGGCCGGTATATTGTGCCGAACGCAAGGCAGGCAATAAATTAATCAATCCCAAGTAACTGCACATGATGCCCGCAAAAAACGCCAGTATCGCGCCGCACAAGGCATTCGTGCGGCGCGATTTGCGGGTGTCCAATGAGTCGGGAATTGAAGTTTTGACGGGGCGATTTAAACGAGGCGCTTGACTTGGAGGCATTTTGGGCAAACTTGGCTTTTCGGATGAGTCGGCAGAATCTCCGCTTTCAAGCGTTCCAGTTTACGCCGCTTGAAAACCAATGCAATTTCCTCATAAAGCGTAACAAACAAGCCAAAGACGGCAACTGCTAAAAAGTGAAGCCATCCCAAGCCCCAAAGCGAATTGTCCAGCAATTCATCACGATCCGGCCACCCAAAACCAGAAGATTCGACCTCAAAATTCGCCAGAGGCACTATCCATGCGCGGCACTTTTCGCAGGAAATCCAATCTTCGTGAACCTGTGGATTCAAACGGTAATCATGTGCATTCATGCCCGCAAGTTTAACGGACAATCATCGCTTTTTTCATGTTTGCCCTGTGCCTTGTCGCCTTCAAGTAGTTACGCGCTATATAAACACGCAAGCAACAGCGCGGCGAGATTCAATCTCGCCGCGCTGTTGCCATTTACGCCCGCTTAATTGGAAGCGTCATCGTTGAGAATGGTGCCTTGGCCTTGACCATCGCTGATGGTCGCACCCGCAGCGTTGCTCAAGTCTACGGTGAAGGTTTCATCGGCTTCGCTGAGGGTGTCGCCCACTACGGCGACGGTGATGGTCTTGCTCGTCTCGTTCGGTGCAAAGGTCAGAGTGCCGGCTTTGCCTGCATAATCGCCCGGTTTCACAGCACTGCCGTTGCCCGTTTGATACGACAACGTCACCGGCTGACCGCTCGCCTTCGACAAACTCACCGTGAAGACGAAGTTCGTCATGCCGTTGCTGCCTTCGGACAGAGTCACATCGTTAATCGAAAGATTGGGCAAGACATCGACGTTGAGCAGAACATGCGTGCCCGACATACAGCCAAGTGTTCCGGCGGTCGCCGAAAGAAGCTGCAAGCGAATCGTTTCATCGGCTTCGGGCAGCGTGTCACGCTGCACTACAAACGTCACAGCTTTGTTGGTCTGACCCGGTGCGAAGGTCAGCGTGCCGCCGTTGCCGCCGGGAGCGGTGTAGTCGCTGCCGTAGGTCGCCGTGCCGCCAAAGCTGTAGGTCACAACCACTGTCTTGCCGCTGGCAGCGGACAAGCGCACCGAGAAGTGCAGGCTTAGTGTGCCGCTGTTGCCTTCATTGATAGTGGGCAAATCGGCAGTGAAAGCAGTCGGCAATGGATCGTTGTCGTTGATAGTGGCCCGCCCACCCAAAATGCCGCCATTGCTACGGATGCTGGCCTGATTGCTGTTGGACAACAACAAACGGAAAGATTCCTGAATTTCGTTCAAGCTGTCGTCCAAGACCGGCACGCCAATGGTTTTGCTGGTTTCTCCCACGTTGATGGTGTAGCTTGTGGTGGAGAGCGCGGTGTAATCGCTGCCTGCCGTGGCCGAGTAGTCTTGGGTGGCGGCATCGAAGGTGATAGCGCGCAAAGCGGGTGTGCCCAGAGTCACCACAAAGTCGGCACTCACGCCGCCGGGTGTTTCGGTGACGGTTGGATTGTTGGTGACCAGCACTTCCAGTTCAAAGGCGCCGATGTCGGGCTTGCCGCCGCTGGGTTGCGGGCGTGGATAGCCGCGCTGGTCGGTGGCCGGAGCATTGGCAGGATCAGCTTTGCCCACTGCCGGGCTGCCGGGCACAAGCGCGATGGTTGGCGTCGGCCCGCCGTTGGAAACCAAACCCGCTGGGTCAAGACCCGCCGCTACCGCCGTGCCGCCGATGATGTTGTTACCACCGTTGGTGGTAGGATCATCTTCAATGTCAGTGTTATTGCCTGCCACAATGCTGTTCTGCACGTTTAATATGGAGCCAGTAGCATTATAGATTCCGGTGGGGTTGCCGCTTATGGTGCAGTTCGTGAGGTTCGCCGTGCCGCCAACGTTGACGAGACCACGGGTAGAGCCGCTCAGGGTGCAGTTCGTGAGATTAGCAATGTTCGCATTGTTACCATCACTGCTGAAATTGAAGACACCGGAGTGTTCATTGCTGGTTAGAGTGCAATTGGTGAGGGTCACGATGCCGCTACTGCGTATGCCTTCATAACCGTGGCTAATTGTCAGGCCATCGAAGCCGACACTGATGCCGTTGCTTACCCTGAAAACGGAGACGAACTGTTGCAATCCGTCTATTATCACGCCTGCCGTCGGGGCAGTGATGGTGGCTTTTTGGGTCAGAGCCAAAAAGCCATCCACGACGATGGTTTTGCGCGGGGCAGCGAAGACTGTCTCATCGAAGGTGATGGCGCTATCGTCGGCATTGCTGTTGGCGTAAGTAATCGCTTCGCGCAGGCTGGTCAATTTGTCCTTATTATCAACTACATCGCTGGTGGTGCTAACGATTAACGAGGGAACTTCATTGATGGTGATGCTGAAAGTGCCCGCTACGCTGCCGCCTTGGCCGTCAGCGGCACTGAAATCGAAGCTGTCGCTGCCCACAGTGCTGCCCGCCGCGAAGGTGAGCAGATTGTTGTCAATGTCGGTCTGTGTGAAGGTGTCGTTGGCCGCCAAAGAAGTGCCGTTGAGTTTGAGCGTGCCTTTGGTCGGTGCCGTGGCCAGCGTATAAGTAATCGGGTTGCTGTCCGCGTCGGTGACTTTGAGTTTGGTATTGTCAATCGTCGCGCTGCTGTTGGCACCAAGCGTCAAGCCGGTGTTAGTGGCTACGACAGGCGCGTTGTTAGTTGCGGGCACATAGAGCAAAACAATGCGCCCATTGCCGCCATTCGTCAATACTGGCCCGCCGGTGCCAATATTTCCGGCATAATCCGTGTCTGTGAGTCCGCCGGGTGTGGTGCCTGAGCCGGCGGCGCTACCACCCGATGCGGTGAGGTTGGTAAGCAGCGAGGAGCCGCCGCCGCCGCCGCCAGTGTCAGGGCCAGCGGAACCGAAGCCGCCGCCGCCGCCGCCGAAGTAACCACTGCCGCCGCCTCCAGCGAAGGAAGCACCATTGCCTCCAGCGAAGGCGATTCCTGACGAAGCATCAAGGCCGCCTGCCCCACCACTCGTCTGGGTTCCGCCAGCGCCACCTACTCCGCCACCAGATGTGCCTATCGCTAACCCTCCGGCACCGCCTGGCTGAGGCGGGCCACCGGTAATGGCACTGGCACCGCCACCAGCAGCGGCAGTGACTAATTCTGTCGAGGCACGGCGAATCGCAGAGCGCCCACCACCACGACCACCATTGAAACCAGCGCCGCCTCCGCCACCATAATTTCCATTATTTGGAAAAGTGCCGCCACCTTGACCAACGATCAAGGTTAGTGATTCACCCGGTGTAACCGGAAACGCGCCAGTGACAAAGGCGCCGCCGCCGCCAACCGCGCCGTTGCTACCGCCGCCGCCCGCGCCCCACAGCTTCATGGTCAGCGACGTGATTCCTGCGGGCACCGTAAAGCTCTGATCGCTACCGGTGTAGCTGAACACGGTCGTTGTAGCGCCACCGCCGCCCGCAAAAACCTTGGAGGCCATCAGCGGTAGCAACAACGCCACCATTAAGACGCCCCTTAAGGCGCGGCCCGACTTCATCATCATTTGCATCTGTTTCATAACTTCCCCTTTGCACTGGTCAACTGGTAACGACGACTGACTACTCACTTTCCCGGCAGCGTCCACTCCTGTCATAGCGACCACTTTCTGTAATTGCCTTTTGGCCTCACCCATCGGCCTCACCTAAGCGGCAGTAGCACGCCAAATCTCGCTTCTGGTCACCTTATTCCTCACGTCTCCAGAGAAAAATCAAGATGCCATGTGTTATCATGCGCGAAAGTTTCTGATAACTCGTGTTGACTTTCAAGGGGAAAAACGACATAATTTAGGTCGTTTGGGACTGTTTTTTGAGATTTTTAGGAAATATTAACGGAAAATCGCGACGATTTCGTAGGATTGCACGGACAAAACTGAATCTTGCCGCTTGATGAGGAGATGTATACTGCGGCCAGACTCCTCTTTTGACGTGGCATTCTTTTCAGTTTCGCTCCGCCGTTTCCCCATCAGTGTCCAAAGAAGAAATTCAAGGCAATGATTACCGTAATTGCCGGAGGTGGAAACTACGCCAACTACACAACTGTCCATCGCTAAAAAGCTCGGCATTTCTCGTTCGACTGTGGTGCAGGTTCTCAACGGCATCGGGCGCGTGAGTCCCGAAACCCGCGAACTTGTGTTACAAACGGCTAAAGAAATGGGCTATCGGCCCAATCCTTTCGCGCAAGCCTTGGTCACCGGCAAAACCAACACACTGGCCTTTTGGTTTTATCCTTTGCTCAACACCAGTTCGCTGCTGCTGATCAACAAATTACAAATGATGGTGCCGCCGTATGGATTGATTGCGATGAATCTGGGGCTTTATAAGCCGGGTTGGGGCGCCGTGACTGAGGAATTTGTGCCCGGCGAGTGGCCCGTGGATGGCATTTTCGCTTTTAGCTGCGGTTTTGTGCCGCCGCACGTTTTAGAGCGCAAAGCTGGCCCTCCGGTCATTTGGATTGATTATGGCGGGTTGCCAGATGAATTCAACGCCGAGGAAGTGGATGCGGTTATCGTCAAGGCGTATCATGGCTCGCACAAAGCGGTGCAGCATTTAGTGCAAACGCGAAAGCGCGTGGCACTGCTGGGCGTGGAGCCGGTCATTCAATACGCCGACGATGGCCGCACCGCAGCTTACACCGCAGTCATGCGCGCCGCTGGACGGGATCCTGAATACATTTCGGTGCCTATGAGACGCCCCTATAATCTGCGCGCCAAAGAGCGAATTATCGAATACGTGAAGGCCAACGGCTGCCCAGACGCGATTTTTTGTGCCAGCGATGAGCAGACGCCGGGCGTGCATCTGGGTCTAAGCGAACTGGGATACCGCGTGCCCGAAGACGTGGCCCTTGTCGGCTTCGACGGTTTAGCGGAACTGGAATATCATGTGCCGCCGCTTTCGACTGTCGTGCAACCTTTAGACGCGATGGCGCAAAAAGCGTGGGAGTTCATGGAAAATCGGCTGAAGCATCCTGAAACCCCGCGCCAGTATGTCGAACTGGAAATGGAATTCATTCCGCGTGAATCATCGTGGGCGCAGGAGAAATAGCGATTTTGATTCTCCTCTAATATTAATGCAACGACAGCAATTCTTCATGGGCGTGCGCGCCGCATCTCAGTAGAAAAATAAAGTAATAACGCCGTATTCACACTCTCGTGCGAGAACGCTGGTTAGCACAGATTTTTTGTCTATTAAGCACTCCAACGGTATTAGCTTAAACCGTCAAAAAGCGAGTGAAAACGCGGAGCGCGGGCGAAACGCCCGCGCTCCATAGCTTGCCCTGACTCAAAGTTCAATTTAATTTTGTTGGGGTGCTTACACTGCGCGCCCTTTGGGCAGAGATGGCGCCGAAGGCGTCCTAAGCCGCGCTTTCAATCGCAGGGTGAGCGGCAAAACCGCTCTGTGTAAGTCGAACATTACAATTCTTTGCTTAAGTTAATGACTATGGGGCATGGCGAGACACGAATGGCTCTGTGTCTCCCCTTCTCCCTATCTGGTTTTCGCGGTGAGTTTTTTGTTCGGTTGCAATTTAAACTCGCGGCGAATGGCGATCTCGGTGCCGGGCGGCCACAGGCCATCGGCGGCGTTTTGAATGGTGCGCCGGTCGGCATCGAGCGCCGGAACGCTCAAGTCGTTCTCGTCGCCATAAAGTAGCTTCACGAGGGCATCATGCGCCTGCGACAGCGCGGTGTTCGCCGCCGTTTGGGCCGCGTCGGCATCTTTCCAACTTTGAAAAGCGTTCTGCACGGCGGCGATTTGCACGGTGCCCACGCTGGGCAGCGGCGCGTCGTCCGAAGCCGCTTGCAGCAAAGTCGGAATCAGTTGCAACAACTCGGCGCTACTCATGCTGAACACGTTTTTGCCGATGCCATACAGCGATAAACGCCCCGGCGCGGTGCGTTCCAATTTTTGCGCGGCCCCGCTCTGGATGGCGCCCACCGCTTTGGCGAGCGCTTTTTGAACGTCGCTTCGTCGGCAGTGGCGGTTTTCTGGACGACCATCCTGTTGGTCATCGCCGTGGCTTTTTGGCGCGCCAAAGTCGCTCGATTGCCCATGTCCGTGAAAAAAGCGGCGGTCAGGGCGCGCTCATTGATGAAGCGCGCTGGTCGGCCCGCCACCTGCGAGGCGGCTAACACCTCTTCGACGATTTGCAGCGCCTTGAGGTCTTTGACTGCTATCAATTGACGGCTTTTGGCCGTCTGCGCCGGCGTCGCGGCGGCGGTCGGTGTGTTGCTGTCTGCCATAAAAATACCCCTTCTCCTCTAAAATTGGCCTCCGACACCTTACAGAACCTTATTTTCGCGCTGCAAAGCCTCGTTGGAACGCTACGAAACCTTGTTGAAGCCCTACGAAGCCTTGTTGGAGCCTTACGAAGTGTTGTTTGAGCCTTGCGCACTGCTCTTACGCGATAGTAATCAGGTCGCGCGCCTTATCGGATGCAATTTTTATGATAACCACTGCTCTAAAAATTGGCAATGGTGGTGTTTTACGGGCGATACAAGACGGCAGCAGACGAAGAAATGACACATTCCTCGCGCCTCAAAATCCTAATGCGATTGCCCTGCCTGTGATTGCCCTGCCTGTGCCTGCGAGCGCGCGTATTCGGATAAACGCACTTTCATAACAGAAACTAATTCTTTGGCTTGCGCGCGATGCTTGTCGGCGACAGCAAGGCGCACTTGGCCTTGTTTATGGCCAAGCCTCGGTTAATTTAATGCTGATTGCGGCGGCAAATTTCGAGGTTGAGATAAGTGGCGAAACTGACCCACAGCAAATACGGAATCAGCAACTTGGCCGCGCGCGGCGCTTTGCTGTTGAATTCGCGCATGGTGAATAGAATCATGACCCACAGCGCCATGATATTGGCCAGCGCCGCGCAAGGTGCTTTGGCGCCGAAGAAAACCAAAGTCCATGTGCCGTTTAGCAAAAGTTGACCGGCATAAAGCGCGTGTCCGGCGCGTTTTTCGTCCGTGCTTTGCGAGGTCGTGTAAAGGTAATGCGCCACGCCCATCATCAAATAAAGCGTTGTCCACACCGGCGCGAAAACCCAAGACGGCGGATTGCCCGGTGGCTTTTCTAAACCGCGATACCATTCGTCCGGCTTTGATACAATGCCCGACAGCGAAGGCAAAAACGCCAGTGCGATGCAGCCCGCAAGAATTTTCCAGTTTTTCATGGTTGAAACACAAAGGGCACAAAGTTCGCACAAAAAACACAAAGTTTTTGCTTTTCTTAGTGTTCTTTGTGCGAACTTTGTGCCCTTTGTGTTGAAGCAGAAATTAAGCGTAGATTTGTTCTTCCCAATCCTCGACAAGTGGTTCGGGCGATTGCATGGCGAAGGCGACGGCTTCGTCCACTTCGGCGGTGACTTCTTCGTCCAAGGCGGCGAATTCCTGGTCGGAAACGCCAATGGCAAGGCGCAGTTTTTCGATACAATCGCGGCTGCGCCACTCTTCTTCTTCTTCGCGCGTGCGATATTCGCGCTTATCGCTTTTGCTGTGGCCGTAGTAGCGATAAGTGTGCATTTCCAAAAGTGTCGGGCCTTCGCCCTTTTGTGCGCGTTCAACAGCTTTTTGCGTGGCTTCGCGCACCGCGAAAAAGTCGGTGCCGTCAACCGTTTCGCCGGGGAAGCCATAACCGGCGGCGCGGGCTGCAACCGTGGGCGTGGCGCAGGTTTCATCGAAGGGCGTGGACATGGCGTAAAGGTTATTTTCGCAAACGTAGAGAATCGGCAAGCGCCAGATGGCGGCCATGTTCAGGCTTTCATGAAACGTGCCCTGATTGGCGCCGCCTTCGCCGAAAAACGACACCACACAGTTCGCTTTCTTGCGCATTTGCAGCGACAGCGCGGCGCCGGTGGCAATCGGCAAACCGCCCGCTGTGATGCCGTTGGAGCCAAGAAACCCGACGCTATAATCGGCGACGTGCTGACTGCCGCCGCGCCCTTTCGATGGCCCTGTGGCTTTGCCGAAAAGCTCGGCCATTAATTCTTTGGCGCCGCCGCCTTTGGCTAAAAAGTGACCGTGCCCGCGATGCGTGGAAGTGATTAAATCGTCGTTGGTCAGCACTGCGCAAATGCCGACAGCGACGGCTTCTTGCCCCGCGTAAAGATGCGAAGTGCCTTTAATAACGCCGGAGGCAAAAAGATCATCAAGGCGCTCTTCAAAGCGGCGAATGAGCAGCATCATGCGCAGAGGCGGCATTAAGTTTTCGTTTGGAGTCATTCGATTCATCAAATTCTTTCAAGAAATTGTTAGCTTACAGTCAAGGCGATGTTCGATACCAAATGGCAGTTGTCGCATTTGAAATCAAATTTGTGCCACGGTTCCGCCAATAACCACTCGCCACCACAGCCGGGACAGCGAAGTTTTCGTTCGGAGGCCATACTCCGGCCATAATACCGATACAAGTAATAATATACGGTTTGTTTTGTGGATTCCGAAATCTTACAGCAAATTTCCAGCCCAGCGCGTGTCAGTTTACTATCCAAACGTGACATCTCTTTCATGGCAGAACGTGCTAAAACCGTGCAGTGCATTTGCAGGGTGTCACAGCATTGATAATCCGCTTCCCAATGTCGCAAATCCCAGTATTCATTGTGGTAAGTCGGCGAGACTCGGTAAAGTGGCACAGGGCAAAAACACCGGGCGCAACGCAATGGTGGCTCTACCGTGAGATAACGGGTGTAGAGTATAAAATCCATGAATTGCGTGCATTCACAAGGTCCAATACTTTCCACATCGGCGCCTATCACAGTAAAAACAGGTCGTTGTCCACCAGTCACTATAAATTGTTCTATGTCTCTTTCAACCCATTGATTGTTATGTTTGGTTTCCAATGCATCTTCATCGGGGATAAGAACAAAAGCGGAAAATCCATTGGGTGTTGTGAGCAGTGGATGGTCGCGGCTACAAAGCTGTCCGTTGCTCAAAAGCGCACCAAGAATATTGCTGGCTGCCTTCTGCGCTTCCTCATCCCACTCGGACGGATTAAAGGGGAAATTTATTTGGGCGAAAAACATAACCGTCTCGAAAACCTTTTCACAGGTTAAAAAGTCCCAAAAAGATAACCTGTCATTCTTAACGGCGTCGGGTGTCCTTTGGGCAGGACGCCCAGAAGAATCCCCAGAGTGAGAGGGGATTCTTCGTCTCGTTCCTCACCTCAGAATGACAAAAGTCTCGTTTGTCGCCTCAATGTAAGACTTTTCAAACTGTTTCGTTAGAATAACCGCGTGTGCCCCAAGTTGCGAGCAATCTGCGTGTGCGTCCTTGGATTGTGTGCCGCTTTGAGTTGGTGTTTACTCAAGGCGCAAGCAAAGAATTTTCAATTGCGATATGAGAATGGGAGAGCAGAAAATGCGTTTTACAAGCCGATTCACTTTAACAGGTTTACTTGCTACATTGTCCGCCGCGATTTTCATGGCGGGTTGTGGTGGCGGTGGCAGCAGCGGCCCGGTTCCTGACCCGAATCCTTTCGCCGGCAGTTACAAGGGCGTTTATTTTGTGACGGCGGGAAAAAATGCGGGCGATGCACGATTTTTTAGTTTGAAGGTTCTGGCAAGTGGCGCCATTTCCAGCGAAGCCAGTTCTCTTAATGCCGCCGCCGGAACTGTGAAAGATGACGGGAAAATCGCTTTTACGCGGCGCGAAGGCGATTCCACTACCACTTCAGCCCTCGGTCAACTGTTGTTGCCCGGAATCGGGACAATGATCGCTAAAAACACGGGTGGCGATGAGTTTTTAGCTGCGCTTTCGCGCATTAACAGCAAAAAAACCAGCTTCGACGGCAATTATTACGGCACAACCCGCGTTCGCACCGGCACCGGCGTGGGCACTGTGGAAGCTATCGCAGTTGGCGTCAAATCCTCCGGCGCCACGACGATTCTGCTGACCAACGCCAATGGCACCAGTCGCCAGTTGACAGGCACCGCCAACCTTACAACCGGTGCCCTAACTGCCACCGGGCCAGCAGGCGCCGATACAATTACCATCACGGTGCAACTCGCCAAAACCGGTCAAGCAGGCGGCGCATTCGACACTCCCACCAGCCACGGCACAGTAGCGCTGAATAAATCGAATTGACAACCTCAGTCGCTTCATTGCCTTGCAAAAAATAACAAGCAGCGCTGGAAGAGAAACATTATGAAACAAGCGAAACTGCTGTTAGTTTTGGGCGCAGCGAATTTCGCGTTTGCCGCGCAAGCGCAAAGCGAAATTCCTGCGCTGGTTGAAAAAAACCGCGTGGAAACTCAAACGCTCAAGGTAATCCAAATTCGCAACGTCACGCCGTCCGTCATTGCACATTGGCTTGATGCGAAGCAATTTTCTCCATCTTCCCTTGAACAGCGTTCGTTGGTGTCGTGGACGGGAAGCGGCTATAGCAAAGAGGACGCGCCTCAATTAAAGTCGCCGGTGCCCGCTGCCTTGCCCGATGGCGTGCGCATCACCAAAGTTGCAGACGATCAAAACACGCTGGTAATCGCGGGCAGTGAAACCGCAGTTCAGCAAGCCGAAGCGTTAATCCGGCAGTTAGATTTGCCGTTTAAGCAAGTCGAAATTGAATGCCAATTGGTTCGTGTGGACGAGGCCCTTTTGAAAGCGGCACGCTTTCCCTTCGCGCCGATTGGCAAAACATTGGCGGGCGGCATTTTGCAACAGGCCAAACCTGAGCGGAACGTGCCGCTAACTTTGAACAACTGGACAAATAACGCCAAAACTCAAATTTTGATGGCGCCTCGCGTAGTAGCCATCATGGACTTAGCGGGCAGCATTCGCACTGAAACTATAACTTCAGGCTCTTTTGTGATAGAAAGCGGTTCTATTGCAAAAGATGGTTTACCTTCGGTGCAGCAATTTGATCACATCAACACGCCCAGTGAGAGAATGCCACGCTTTATTTCCTCCTATGGCATGACAATAGTTCCGCAAATTATAGAACAGCGCTCTGTTCAGGCCCGCGTGCAATTAGGACGCAATTTACTTTTGGGCTTTTATAAGCCGTTGCCAGTTTCTGAATCCGAAAAGGCAGATTTAGAAATGCGGTCAAAAAACGGAAAACTTTCCGCTGAGGAACAGGAAAAACTGACATCTCTGGTATTAGGAATCGAAAAATACCGCCACTTTTTGCGCGCCACTGATGGATTTGATGAGGTTATCACTTTGCAAGACGGCGAAACCACAGTTTTGACCGGCTTTACCGAGGATTTGATGTGGGGCAAACCGACTTCCACAGAAGAAGCGCTCAAGCGACAAGGAACAACCTTGGTCGCGTTTGTCACATTTAGAATCATTCATCGCCTTGACGAAATGGCGAGCGTGCCCGGCACTTAAAAAGAAGTTCGCGCCTGATTTTGTAGCTACCAACTTGTTAAGGGCTATATCGCCAGAGAACGCCCTAATACGCCCTAACACGCCCGATGTTTTAGCTTCTTTCGCGCCTATTTTGCGCCGTTTTGTGCTTCGCCACCTGTTGCTTTCGTTGGCGTTGGGCGTCCCAGATTTGGTTTCGGCTCCAATTTCTCCCACGCATTGAGCGCATTTATGTCCTTTTGCGGGAAGACAAACGAGGGAATCGAAATGTCTTCAGGAGAAGTGATGCGCTTCAAATCGGAACCATCTAACTTGACGGTGTAAATGCAAACCGAACCAGAATCTTGCGCGGAACCCGACCACCGCAGCGCCGAAAACGTGATGGTTTGACCCTCCGGACTTAAGGTTGCTACCTTCATAATCAACGGGCGACCATTGGGTAAATCGGGATCGTGCAATTCAGGAAAAGTTAGCGTCTTTCGTGTTTTTTCATCAACACCAATCATTTCAAAAGGCACTTTTGGCTGTTTTTCCTCCGCCAAAGGCGAGGCGACGGGTGGTTTCTTATAAGCCACCAAAACCTGCTTGCTTTCCGGCATCCAACTCAAGCGTTCTGGTTCACCCACCAATTCCACAATTTTATCGGGCACGTTTTTGGAGGAAGGATCCGAGGATACTCGAAATAACGACCAATTGGGTTGAGGCACTTTCTCCGTCCATTTATCTTTATGCGCAAAGACGATCCATTTCCCATCGGGGCTGAATACAGGGAGAATATCGGGGCCGGGTAAATGCGCCGCACACCATTGACGTTCCATTGAGGCTGGGCCAAGATATTTGGATATTTTGGCGACAAAAATATCGTCATCCTCGCTGCCTACCCCATCGCTTGGCGAATGCGTGCCTGACATAGCCAGCAAACTTTCGGTAGGGTGCCAACTCGGCATAGTGCGCATGGCTCGCATACGATCATTGCATATGCCCATCACGCCTTTTTGCAAATCCAGCACAAATATCTCACCCCCGTAAGCAAAAGCAATCCTGTTCCCATCGGCATACAAAGAAGGAAATTGCATCAAACCTTGGAAGGTCATCGCAGCGCGTAAATCGCCCTCGCGCCAGAGACACAACACCGTCAAATATGGTATCTGTTTTTTCTCTTTTGCTTCGCGGCGCACCTGCTCGTTCGCAGCAGCGCTACCTAAATCTACCCACCGAAATGTCATCACCGCGAGCGCCTTGTGGTCAAGATTCCATGAAGGCCAGTAGTCTTGAGTTGGCAGACCATATGGTGTGGGAATTGGTGGCCTTAATTGAGTGGTCTTGAGTGGTTGAACTTGGTTCACAGTAGAAGACATTTCCTTGCCTAATTCATCAATGAAAACGTCGGCGATGGATTCAGCGATTACCTTGCCTTCTTCTGGGGAATCATGAAGGATTACAGTGCCTCGTGCCTGAATGTGCCAATGCAATTGCTGCGGGGAACTTGGAATAACCATGATCTCAATCTTTTCAACTGTCCATCCCGGCAGCAAGTTCACCATGGGCTTAACGGTTTCAATGGCTTGTTCACGGCTCATTTTTGGCTTCAGGCTTTTCAGATTAACTGTATGTTCGACCCACTGGTAATCAACAACCTCACCTGTCGAAGCACTCAAAGACAAGAATACAGCCGATGGATAAATCACATCATCAATCTGTTTGACCCAATGGAAATTATAAATCTTGCCTAAACCTAAGTTACTACGATCATCAAAGGTTACTGGACGCAGCGTCAAATAGGTGGTGGTTGGTTTAGCGCGATTTTCCAGGAAGTCCTGTGCTACCGCCGTAGCTTGTTCTAAAGTCAACTCAACCTTTTGTGGAACAGTGGTGCCTTTGAAACAAGTCAAACGGCAAACTAATCCAGAGGTCGAATCTACATCTATGTCGATACCCTCATCTGAATTGGTAAAATGAAAGCACTTCTTCTCTTTACCCTCCAAATCACCAACTCTACGCCAACCTGACAGGCGCAAAGCAACCTGCTTTCCAATGAAAGTGACTGCCTTTTCCTTCGCCGTAGCCTCCGAAATTTCAGCGTGAGCTGTCAGAGGCAACCAAATAATCAGACACAAAAGTAAAAAGCGCATGGTTTAATTCTTCCTTTCTATCGAGTGAGCTCAAAAAAGTCCTTTATTTCGCAGGAAATGAAGTTTATGTCTCGTTTGCTTTCAGTTCGCGCATTTGCGAATTTAATTCGCGTCCATGCACCAACAACAGCAACGTCGCCATGAAGGGTAAAGCCGGGACGCCTTGCGGAATGACTAAAAGCGAGAGAAAACCCATGCCAAACGCAGCGCACATGGCGACGAAAGTTTTGCCTTCAGGCAGATGGAAACGGCGCGCTCCCGCGAAATAAAGCGCTAAGAAAATGAAATCGCCCGCGCCAATGATGGGAATCGCACCTCCTTGTCCGATAACGCCCCATTGGTAGGAAACATAAGGAAAAATATCCGATTGTAACGTGACTTTGGAAGGCCCTGAATAAACGCTAAAAATGTCGGTGACCGCGCCCACAATAGCCGCCATGATGAGATAATTAGGCTTTTGCAGACCACGCGCGACAATCAAACCCGCGCCCAGCGCCGCCGCTAAAACGCCTAAATTCCCCAGTGCCAAAAACAACAAATAAAACAAACTTTTCGTATCAGCCAGCAGCAACGCGGCGCGATTGCAAACAATATCAGCCACCACGCCACCGGCGATCATGGTTCGCAGACGTTGCGCATTATCTGCGTCGCGCGAAAACAAAAATACCAGCCAAATACCGATAATCGCGCCGCACCAACCCGTCCAAAATTGCGGATAAAAACTGTCGCTGCGCGGCAAAGTCGCGGCAATTGTGCCGAAAACTAAAAAGCAAACCATGTAAAACAGCAGCGAAGGCCACAAGCGAGCCGGAGAAAAGAAGCGATGCATAAATCGTAGGAAACTGTTCGCAAAAGTTTGGAAAATCGCGTCCCAGTTTCGCCGATTTATGATATTTTTGCTGCCCATATTCCCGCGTGCCAATCGCCTTTAAGCCGCGCCAGCAATCTTCTGTAGTTGTAAATCAGGCTCTTGTTATGGAGGCCGAGCAGCCATAAAATCGTGGCGTGCAAATCGTGAATGTGCAGGCGGTTTTCGACGGCGTGCAGAGCACAATGCACGTAAGGTCGCTCTGACGCAAGGCAGCGAAGTTTCCGGCGGTTAAAAACCACAAAAACGCCCTGCGAAACCATTTCGCAGGGCGTTTTTGCATTTTCCACAGGGCAATGCCGACATTTTAGAGTGAGTCTTATATTTTGAGTTCAAAAACCAAATTTAGAAGGGTGGGAGGCTTTAACCTGACACACTGCGCTTCGGCCAGAATTGTTGCAGGTGGGGCCAATCAATGGTCGTAATCGAGGTTATTCATATCAACACTGAGTAAGACATGGCCCGACTTGGACCTAAAGTAGAGTTCATCCGGGTTTTGGCCTACCCATAAGCTGACTTCACTTGACCGAGTGTCTCTATAAAACATTAAAGACCACCCTGTATCACCGACGTCTGGTCGTTCAGGATATGTAAGGTGTGCAAATAAATAGATATTAGGGTAGCTGCCCAGTTCATTCACCATAACCGCCACTATTTTTTTGTTGCGGCGTTGATACCGGTAAGTCTGCACAGGATAAAGGGATTTCCGTTTTGCCCACTGAATAATCTCTTTTTCAGTTTTGAACCATTTTTGTTTTTCATCCCATGCACCGAGTTTGAACGATTTCATATCTTCAATGGTGGGCGAAAGTTTCTTTGCAAAAAACTTGGTTTTCAAAGTGTCGGGACGCGTTTGAGAATTATGCAGTCGTTCTTCGAGAACAATTCCGCTAACTAATCCCAAGCACATTCCAAGAGCAAGGCAAACCAAAGACAAGCTTTTTCGATTTAAATTCAATTTTTCGCGCATAATCTTCCCTTAGGACAAGGTTTTGCCCCCTTCACACAACCGGGCTTATGGCAGTTTGCTTCTTGTGTGTTTAAATTTCAAATTCACACCGCAATCTTCTGATACGGTTCGCCTTCGTTGAGTGTCGGGCGTTCGGGGCGGCCTTTGTAGTTGAAAATGAGGCCCATGTTGTCGAGGCCGAGCAGCCACAGAATAGTGGCGTGCAGGTCGTGAATGTGCAGGCGGTTTTCGACGGCGTGCAGGCCCAGTTCGTCGGTTGAGCCGATGGTTTGGCCACCTTTAACGCCGCCACCGGCCATCCACATGGTGAAGCCGGTCGGGTTATGGTCGCGGCCATCGCCTTTTTCGCTCATCGGCGTGCGGCCAAATTCGCCGCCCCACACAACTAAGGTGTCGTCCAGCATCCCACGCGCTTTTAAATCTTTCAGCAGGCCAGCGACAGGCAAATCCATGCTTTTGCAGAGCGAGGAGTGATTTTTTTCGATGTCGGCGTGCGAATCCCATTTGCTGCCCGCGCCGTGATAAATTTGCACAAAGCGCACGCCGCGTTCGACGAAACGCCTTGACAGCAAACACAAACGGCCCATCGCTTCGGTGTCTTTGTTGTCAAGGCCATAAAGCTTTTTGGTGGCTTCGCTTTCGTTTTCGATTTCCACGGCGTGCGGCGCTTCGGCTTGCATCCGAAACGCGAGTTCATAGCTTGTCAAGCGCGCCGCAAGTTCGCTTTGGTCGGCAAAACGCGCTGCGTAATCCTTGTTTAAGCCGTTGATAAATTCCAATTTCGATTGCTGCTGTGACGCCGTGAGCGCATCGGGCGTATTCAAATTAGGAATCGGTTCGCTGCCGCCTTGAATGCGAATGCCCTGATAAACCGCTGGCATAAATCCGGCGCTCCAGTTGCGCGGGCCGTTGACGACGCTGGTTTGCGTGTCCTGCATCACCACAAAGGCCGGTAAGTCGGTATTTTCTGTTCCGAGGCCGTAAGTCGCCCACGAACCCAGCGATGGGCGCCCGCCTAAAATTGAGCCGGTGTTCATCTGACACACGCCAGACGAATGGTTGATGCCATCGGCCCAGCATGAGCGAATGACAGCGATGTCGTCCACCATTTTCGCGGTTTCCGGCAGCCAATCCGACACCCAAAGTCCGCTTTGCCCGTGTTGTTTCCACGCGCGTTTGGAAGCCAGAAGGGGCGATTTCGATTCGCCCATCGCGGTTAAAACTTCGCCGAAACTGGCGGGCAGGGGCTTGCCCGCTAATTCGTTGAGCAGCGGCTTGGGGTCGAATAAATCAATGTGCGACGGCCCGCCTTCCATGAAGAGGAAGATGACATTTTTCGCCCGCGCTTTGAGCATCGGCGCTTTGGCTTTGAGCGGCGAATCAATGGATTTGTGAGCGTTAGCTTGGGCAACGGCGTTTTTCGTCAGCAAACTTTGCAATGCGACGGCGCCAAGGCCAACACCCGAACGAAACAAAAAATCGCGCCGCGATAACGGCGAAGCCGAAAATGCGGTTTCATAACGATGGCAACGTGGGTCTTTCATTTTTTAACTTTCAAATAGAACGCAAATCACGCAAATGAACGTGAATTTTCGGAAATTTCTTTTTAAAAATTTCCGTAAATTTCCGAATATTTGCGTGATTTGCGTTCTATCTCTTACTCCACATACAAAAATTCGCTGGCGTTCAACAGCGCGTGGCAGAAATCGGTCAGGGCGGCGCGGCGTGGGTTGGCTTCAGCGGACACTTGCGGCGTGGCGGCTTGAAGGTCGTAATGGTGGCCGCTGGTGTCAGCTAAGACATCGGGTTTTTGCTCGAAGCGCCAATAACCCAGCGTCGAAGCCGCCACGCCTTCGCTTTGATATAGCAATTGCGCCACATCTAACGCGCCTTTGGATAAACGCACATCATCCAGCGCGCCGTGAAACGAATTGGGCGCGCCACTGCGTCCGCCGAGCGTGATGGGAAAGTCATTTTTCAAGCCACCCACCAAATCGTGCGCGACGGTTGACATGAGCAGCGGCTCGTCATCGTTCGACAAATCTTTCAAGGTGAACAGCGTTTTTCCGGGCTGTTCTTTTGTGGCGTAAGTCACGCTGGCCGACATGAAATACGGCTTGTTCATCGTCACATTAAGGTCGGAAAACATAACGACTTCGCCGCTTGTGCCGTCGCGTTTTTTGCCGGACGTTTGCAGCACCAAAACCATCGGCTTGCGGCGCGAACCCTGGCCGGTGATGCCAAAAGTCCAGCCGGGCATGGTCAAATCGCCGTTCCACTTCGCGGCGATATTGCGCACCGCGCCGGTTTCCGCGACAGTGCGCGGCACAACGTAGGCTTCAATCGTGAAACCGTCGGCCAGCGAAATGTCTTTGCTGTTTTTGGCGCGAAAAACCTGCTGTTTGCCCGCTGGTTCGATGAGCGCGCCCTGACCATCACGATACGGCACTTTTTCGGGCAGAAAACTGGCCTGATCGGAACCCGCAACTTTGCTGTCCACGGTGCCCGCCTGCTGCGTTAAAAACGCGCTGGCTGCTTTTGCTTCGTTGTCCGAAGGCGCGCGGCCAAAAACAAGGCGATAAGCCGTTTCGATTTGCTTTGTTTCGTCGTTTGGCGCGAGTTTTTCCAGTCTGCCGGCCAAAGCGCGGCCCCTTTGCAGCATAAACGGGCTGTTGACCAGCAAAAGCGACTGCACCGGCGTGGTTGTCGTGGGCCGCGATGAGGCGCTGGCAAACCACAGCGGCGCGTCGAAAACATCGGTGAAAGGGTCACGCGAATTGCGCATGATGCGCGTGTAAATGCTGCGCCGCGCTTCTCCGTAATTCACGCCCGTGCCGCCTATTTTTTCGTTTAGTTCGCCCGTCACGGCAAAGACGGCGTCGCGGATTTGTTCGGCTTCCAAACGATGCGGGCGCGCACGCCACAGCAGCAAATTTTCGGGGTCTTTGAGTCGCCCTTTTTCCGCATCGGGATGCTGCGATGATTGGCGATAAGTCGCCGAAGTGACAATCAGGCGATGCAGTTTTTTCAGGCTCCAGCCGCCTTCCACAAAATGTTTTGCCAGATAATCGAGCAGTTCGGGATGTGTCGGCTGTTGTCCCAGTTTGCCGAAGTCGCTGGCGTTGGCGGCCAAGCCGCGTCCGAAGTGCTGCTGCCACACGCGATTGACAATCACGCGCACTGTCAGCGGATTATCGGGCCGCGTCAGCCAAAAGGCCAACGCGCTGCGTCGTCCGGTGCTACCGGGCAAGCCGTCAATTTTCGCGGGCGCTTCGTCTAAAACAGATAAAATGCCCGGCTCAATCGCTTCTTTGGCTTTTTTCGGAATGAAAGTCGGCGGCGCTTGCGGGCCGATGTCGGAAACGGCAAAGGCGACGGGCAAAGACGCCGGTTTCTCGCTATCGAAAGCCGCTAATTGCTTGCGCAGCGCGATGAGTTTTTCTTTGTCCTCGCTTTTGATGCGGTTATCGAGGCGGCCATATTCGTATTCGACTTGCCGCCACACTAAAGCCGAAATTTGGCCTTCAAACGGCGTGCGCTTGTCTTTTGGCGTGTTGACCATCGCCTGAATTTCATCGGGAAAACGGCCTACCGCTTCTTTCTGCGCTTTTTCGCGATAGTCTTTTTCGATGGCATCAATTTGGGCGCGAATATCGGCGGTTTTGCCTTCCCAAACGGCCAAGTTGCGCGCGTATTCTGCCTTTTCGGTTTGCGTGGCGGCGATTAAATCCTGACGCGGCAAAAGCGGCGCGAAAAAGGCTTGCAAACGGTAATAATCTTTTTGCAAAATCGGGTCGAATTTATGGTCGTGACAGCGCGCACATTGCACGCCCATGCCCAGAAAAACATCGCCGGTTGTATCGGTTAAATCGTTGAGAATCACGTCCCATTGGCCGCGTGCGTCACGGCTGTTGTATTCGTAAATCCAATGGCGCAAATAGCCGGTTGCCAGTAGTGCGTCGGGGTCGCCGGGAAACATTTCATCGCCAGCCAATTGCTCTTGCACAAAGCGGTCATACGGCTTATCGGCGTTGAAGGCGCGAATCACATAATCGCGATAGCGCCACGCATCGGGGCGATAATCATCAATGCGATAACCGTCGCTGTCGGCGTAGCGCACTAAATCCAGCCAGCCACGCGCCATGCGTTCGCCATAGCGCGGACTTGCCAACAAGCGATCAACTAATTTTTCGTAAGCATCCAGCGCGCTGTCGGCAACGAAATTATTTACTTCGTCGGGCGTGGGTGGCAGGCCGGTTAAATCGAAAGTGACGCGGCGGATGAGCGCGGTTTTCGCGGCTTCGGGCGCGCTTTGCAAGCCTTCTTTTTCAAGACGCGCCAAGATGAATTTATCAATGGCGTTTTTGCCGTCCGCAACTGGCGGCGGCGCTGTGTTTTTGACTGGTTGAAAGGCCCACCACGCTTTGTCTTCTTCGCTGATTTTGCCGCGCCCTCGTTTGGTTATGCCTTCGACGCCGCCTTTTTCCGCGCCGGGCCACGTCGCGCCGCCTTTGATCCAATCGGTCAGCGCGGCAATTTCGGTATCGCTGAGTTTGCCTTTGGGCGGCATTTGCAGGTTCTCATCGGCGTAATTTACGGCTTTAATCAGCAAACTTTTTTCCGGTTCGCCGGGCACGACTGCCGGGCCGGAATCGCCGCCGTGCAGCATCGCCTCGCGCGAATCAAGAACTAACCCGCCTTTACTTTTATTGGCGGCGTGAGAGTGACAGGAAAAGCATTTTTCGGCCAAAACCGGACGAGCTTTATCAAATAATGGATCAGCAGAAACGGAAACGTTAAACACAAAGAACACAAAGGCAGCACAAAGAAACACCAAGAAGTTCAAAGGAAATTTTGGAAATGACATCCTGAAATCTTCATCTTCTTTTTTGTGTTTCTTTGTGCTGCCTTTGTGTTCTTTGTGTTTATAATTCGTGTTCATCAAAGCGTCACCACCACGTTGCCATTTTCGTCCACTTCGCACGGATAAGTTGCTACGCGGCCATGAGCGTCGTAAAGGCCTTTGCCGGTCACGATGTCGAATTCCCAGCCGTGCCAGGGGCAGCGCAAAACGCGGCCTTCTAATGCGGGATCAAATTCGCCGACTGCGCCGGGGCGATGTGTGGTTTGAATGTGTCCCATGCACAGAGGCGCTCCGGCGTGCGGGCAGACATTTTTGATGGCGTGAAACTTCCCGCCGATGTTGAAAACGCCAAAGGAAATCTCGCCGTTGTCGAAGATTTTCTTTTCACCCGGCGCGATTTTGCTGGCCGCGCCGATGTTGATTTTTCTGCCTCGTTTCGCCACCGGTGGCGCAGCGGCATCAGCGACTTTGAAAGCGTAATCCAAAGGCGATTCGGGGCCGAAACCGTTGTTCAAACCAGCAATGTTTTCGCGTTTTTTTTCACTCATTTGGTTGCCTCGACAAGAGCGGATGCGACAGGCTGCGTCCCTACAAATTCTTCCAAACTCGGCAAGTCATACAATTCCGCCGCGTTGCTGTAAAAAATGCGTTCTTTCAAGGCTTTCTCCATGCGCGGCGGAAAAACGCGGCGCGGGTCGTCGAAATCCCAGTGCGGATAATCGCTGGCAAAGCAAACGGTGCGATGCGCTTCGATCATGTCGAAGATTTGCAGCAAATGCTCCGGTTTGCGCGGCTCTTCCATCGGCTGCGTGGTGACGCGAACGTGTTCGAGAATGTATTCGCTGGGCAAGTGCTTGAGCCACGGCGTTGTCGAACGCAGTGCCTTGAAATTCTTGTCCATGCGCCACATTAAATGTGGCAACCAGCCGAAACCAGCTTCGACGAAAACCGCTTTGAGCGTCGGAAACTTCTCGAAGACGCCTTCGCATACCAGCGAAGCCAACTGCGCCATATAAGTAAGCGGAATGGTCGAATGCCACTCGAAATAACTGGATGGCGCGCCGATGGGCGTGCTGGGTGTGCGGGCGCCTTCGTTGCCGGGATGCAGGGCGAAGGCAATGCCCATTTCGGTGCAGGCTTCGTAAATCGGAAAATAGTGCCGATGCCCGTAAAGCATGGTGCTTTCGCCCGTCACGATAACCTGCACCATTTGCGGATGCTGCGCCGCGCGGCGAATTTCCTTAGCCGCTTGCACCGGGTCATTCATGTTGACGCAAATGGAGCCAAGAAAACGCGCATCGTAGTTCAGCCAATGCTCGATTTGCCACTCGTTCCATGCGCGCGCCACAGCGCAGCCGACATCAATGTTCGCGGCGAGGCTGATATTTAGGCCCGGCGGCTGCAAAACGCCATAAACGATGCCATAGCGTTCCAAAAGGTTGTCAATCACGTCTTGCGGGCCATCAATTGTGGCGTCGCGGCGCTGCACTCCAAACGGATTAGCATAGCCTTGTCCCGGCTGCGAAGCCTGTCCTTGCGCGACGGCCTGCCGAAAGTCTTCGGCGATGTGCGGCATCAGCGGCATTTCACTTGTTGCGTGCGGATGAATGTCGCAATCAATGAGCGGAAGATCGAGATGTTTGCTATTTTCGGACATATACTAATTATTTCATATTTGGGCGACTGGGAATTTGCGTTTTTGTGCGATTGGTATAGGATTTATTTCATGGCCCACGATTTCTGGGAATACGAACTGTGTTTGCGTTCTTATACATTTTATGAGCGTCGCCCACAATTTGTAAACACGCGCAGCACGTTTGGCGAATGGGTGCTGATAGCCGTTGAAAGTGGCGCCTTCGATTATGACACGGGCAGCGAACGCGGTCAGGCGACGCCCGGCGATTTAGTTTTCGCTTCGCCGCACGTCCCGCTGTGGCGCAGCGCGACGGCCTCGCCGTTTTCCTATCATGTTTTGCAATGGTCGTTTGAAAACGCGCCAGAAGCAGCAGCATGGCTACCCGGCAAGTGGCCGGTGCATAATACGACGCGCTTATTTGAAGATTATGCCTTGCTGCGCCCGCTTTATGGACGCAGCGATGAATATGCGCGGCGGCGCGTGGAAAACCTGCTCGAAGACATTTTGCTGCTGGCGTGGGAAACGCGCCACGCGCCGCCCGAAGTTAATGATCCGACGATGCGCAAAGCCGCCACGCTTTTGCGCGAACGCGCCGGAGAAGCCTTTTCGATGGCCGAAGTTTCGGACGCTATCGGTTTAAAGCCGGTGCAATTCACGCGGCGCTTTCGCAAAGCGCACGGCACGACGCCGATTGAATATCTCACCAAAGTGCGTTTGGAAAACGCGCAGCGCTTGCTCATCGAAACTGACGCCTCGTTAGATGAAATCGCCACACGCTGCGGCTGGTCAAGCGGCTATTATTTATCGGATGTTTTCAAAAAAGTCTTCGCCCTCGCGCCGGGCCAATTTCGCCGCTTGCATCGGGTGTGATTTTTCTTGGCAAATGCAAAACAGGGCGCAAAAAAGTCCGTTTCGCGCGCGAAAAATTCCAAAACAGAGCACTAAATAAACTTTTTCGCGCCCTAAAATTCCAAAACAGAGCACTAAATGAACTTTTTCGCGCCCTAAAATTCCAAAACAGAGCACTAAATGAACTTTTTTGCGCCCTAAAATTCCGAAACAGAGCACCAAATGAAACTTTTAGGGCGCAAAAAAAACAAAATAGAGCGCAAAAAAGTATTTTTCGATAGCGAACTTTTGCTTTTTTTTGTGGTCAAAAACGATAACGGCAGCAATGTCGGAATATATTTTGAGGGAGAACTCACATGGACGACTGGTTATCATTATCCCCGCGCGATTTAGCCGCTTTAATAGACAAAATTACGGCAAAAGCGGGCAACAATCCGGCGAGCATCGGACTGACAGGTGACCTTGTGACACAACTTCAAGCGGTGTCAATCGCTCTGGTGACGCGCCAAAACGCCGTTGATACAACGGGTTTTGCTTATCGGGGCGCCCAGAAAGAGTTGGGCACGCAAGTCAAAGCCAGCAAAGTTTTGCTGCGCCGCGCGCGCAAGAAAATCGAGGCCAGCGATGCGTCCGAGCAAGATCGCATTGCGGCGGGCGTTCCCAGTCCCAATGACACACCCATGCCCTTGATGGCGCCGACTGATTTAGTGGTGACGCCAAGCGGCACCGTGAACAAACTTAAGTGGAAGAAGAACGGCAATTCGTCGGGCGTGCAATACGTCATCGAAGTCAAAATCGCCGACGGTAATTGGACGCTTCTCGATGTCATCACCGCCACCAAATACGAACACACCGGACGCACAGCGGGCCAACGCGTTATGTATCGCATCAAAGCCCGCAAAGGCCGCGTCACTTCCGATTATTCCAACGAAGCCGGTGTTTACCTGTCGTAAAACACCGCAAAACGACCTGCAAAAAACCCTCCGCGCCCGAATTTCGAGCGCGGAGGGTTTATTTTTAGGGTCTACAAATTGGAATTAAGTAGCGGTAGCCAAGAACGGACAATTCCTCTTCTGTTTGTGCTTTTAGAATTAAGTCTGCCATCCATTTTCGCAGGGTGCAGGCCCCAGACCGATTCAAGTCCAGAATTTCTATGGTTTGCGCGGCGCGTTGTTGGTCATGGAGAGAGGCGGCTGCATTCGGTATTAATTGTCCTGTGTCCGTTCGATAAGAAAAGAATCGCTCAAATGTAAATTCTGCCTCATCAGGTCGTAGTAACGCTTCCTCCCATTTGTCCAGTTTGGCTTTGTTACAAGCATTGCAGGAAAGAAAAAGGTTCTGCCAAGAACAAACTAAACCATAAAATTCTTCGCGGCTTTTGGGGCGAAAGTGATCTATCTGAGATTCACCCATTGCCGCGATAGGATGCCCATCGCAGTAGGCGCATCGTTCGTCCGTCATGACTTTCAATGCTTCTAATATAACTGCGGAAAGCGATTGGCTTTCGCGGCGCGGCCATTGGAATCGGTAAGCCGGATTTTGCTGCCGTCTGGCAATGTATTCTTGGCCAATAGCTTCACCATATCGCTCTACAAGCATCGGAGCCGGGCCTCGTTGGCACTGTTTCACCGAACACCTCTTTGAGCGAGTTGCCTTTCCATTTGGCGCAGTTCGATGGCGATGAGTCCCGATAATTCTTCGCTTCGTGCCGCGAGCGAATCGGCTAATTTATGAACTTTGCCATCATCTTCAGAAGCACCCGACAAAAGTTCCTGTTTTGCTGTGTGAAACTCAGCAAAAGTTTTCTCTGTTTCAATATCGAACTCTGAATCAATGCCAAAAATAGAACGCAAAACGGCGCTGTAACTCACACCAATTTGGCTGTCGCTCTCGCTTTCGACACTCGCCACGCCATTTTCTACTTTGAAAGTGATTATCCGCGCATCATCCGCTGACGCCACTACGAATGGACTGTGAGTGGAGGCAATTATTTGGGCATTCGGAAACATTCGCTGCACAATGGGCAGCACTTTGCGTTGCCATGAAGGATGAAGGTGAATATCTACTTCATCAAGTAAGAGTAGAAACGAGCGTTTCATCGGCGGCGTGTCGTCAACCCACGGAATCCGGTCAAGCCGCATGAGCAAGTCGGCAATCCAACTTACGATAGATTTCAACCCATCCGGCAAAAGTCCCATATCAATCGTCACACCGTTGCGGCGCACGCGAACATTGTTATCTTCATCGCTGGTAACGAATTTGAATTCCTCTTCGATGATTTCGGAAACCACTCGCTCAATGTCAAGAACGCTCTGTTTTAGTTGTTCTGAGCGTGCAAGATTGCCGTTTTTCGCGGCTTTCAAATGTTTGAATTCTTGATTGATAATCCACTCGGCTAAACGTTCGGTGTTGGTTGTTTGAATAAAAGAAAGGCTATTCTCAAAGGGACTGTAGTCTGGCTCTTTGATTACTGTCACTTGCGTATTAGTTACAGAACGCATTCCTGCATAAGCAAATGCAGCCCAAGAAGTCTTTTGACGTGAATCAATAGGTAAATTGATGTCGAAGTAAGTAGCTAACTGGTAAGCGTTTATTAACTCCGATTTCTGAGATTCGTAATATCCAGCCAACTCGTCATACCCTGATATGATGTGCAAAGTAGTTTTGTCGAACGGGCTTTCTATATCTTGTCTAATGGGAGCAAACCCAAGCTTATTCCAAGCTAACGCTCGCTGATATCCATCAAAACCTAATGCAGCAAAGGAATTAGTAGACCGCAGCCGCTCCGTTGCAAGATTACTACTAAGCTCCTGTCCTCCGCAGCTAATAATGCCTGCTGTCACATAAAGCGCCGTGCTTTTGCCCGACCCGTTGGGGCCGACAAGCAAATACACATCGGCCAAATCTGGTTTTTTACCTTCTGGCAGGTTGATAAGAGCATTCTCGAATGGCCCGACTTGATTCAGGTAGATTTTGTCAATTCGCATAATCAGGTTTTACCTTTCTACATAGTATAGAGTCGGCAATGCCACAAACCAAAAAGCGCAAAGAATTTAATTCTTTGCGCTCTCTGCGTCCTCTGCGGTGAATTTTCTAAACCGCACCGCCTTGCATTTGTTGTTCCCACAATTCGGCGTAGTAGCCTTGCAGGTTGAGAAGTTCGTCGTGGCTGCCCATTTCGACGATGCGGCCTTTTTGCATGGCGACGATTAAGTCAGCGGTGCGCGCTACGCTTAAGCGATGGGCGATGATAAAGGTGGTGCGGCCCTCCGAAAGGCGCTCCAAGGCTTCCAAAACTAAGGCTTCGCTGTTGGCATCAAGGTTACTGGTGGCTTCGTCCAAAATCAAAAGTGCGGGGTCTTTTAAAAACGAACGCGCGATGGCGATGCGCTGCACTTGACCGCCCGATAAACCGACGCCGCGTTCGCCGACTACGGTATCGTAGCCGTCGGGCAGTTGCGTGATGAATTGCTCGGCGTTGGCGGCGCGGGCGGCGGCGAAAAGTTCTTCTTCGGTGGCGTTGCGGCGACCATAAAGAATGTTTTCGCGCACCGTGCCGCGAAATAAAACCGGCTGTTGCGGCACGATGCCGATGTTGCCGCGCAGCGAATTGGTCGTGACGTTTTGCACGTCCTGATCGTCAATGGTGATGCGTCCGATTTCGGGTTTATAAAAGCGCGACAGCAAATTCATCAGCGTGCTTTTGCCCGAACCGCTGCCGCCAACCAAAACAATACGGCTGCCGGGTGGCACTTCAAAATTTATGTCCTGCAAAATCCATTTGCGCTCTTCGTCGGGATAGCGAAACGAGATGTTTTCAAACTTCACTCCGGTAGGCCGCGTGACTTGCAGTTCCTTGGCGTCTTCGTCGTCTTTGATAATCGGCACCGTATCGAAAAACTCCGCCACGCGATTGGCGGCAACGGCTGTCACTTGCAACTGCGCGAACATATTGTTGATGAAGTTGACCGGCGCCAACAGCATTCCGGTGTATAAATAAAACAAGCCGACATCGCCCGCCGTGGCCTGTCCGTTAATCACGCGATACGCGCCGAAAACCAAAACGATAATGGTGCCCAGTGTTGAAAGCGATTCGGAAACCATCATCAAAACGGCTTGTAAGAAAACTTGGCGCAAGGTGTAGCCGCGCAAAACGCGCACTTGGCCTTGCACGCGGCGCCGTTCGTAATCTTCGTTGGTGAACGACTGCACTTCTTTAATCATGCCGATGCGCTCTTGCAAGTGCCCGGCGACGCGCGAATTGGTTTCGAGCGTTTGACGACTGGCGCGGCGCACGCGGCCTTTCATAAAGCGCGTGCTGAGGCCAAATATCGGAATGGTAATCAACGAAACAAGCGCCCATTGCCAGTCGTGAAAAAACAAAATGCCCAGCGACCAAAGGGCAACCATGAATTGCTGCGAACCTTGAATGAACAACATATCAAAAGCCGCTTGCGCCGTTGCTACATCGCCCATGACGCGTGTGACAATCGAACCTGTCGGGCGCTGATTGTGAAATTCCAAAGACAAACGCTGAATATGATCGAAAAGCTGATAGCGAATATCGCGCACGGCGTTGGTTTCGGCGACTTTGCCCCAATAATGGCGTGCTAAAGTCACAATGGCGTGCAGTAACATCAAAGCGGCGAGCGGCGGCAGCATATCGAAGAGCGCTTCAAAACGTTGCGCGTGCGTTTTGCCTTGCACTTGTATGACGTTGTCCATGACGTTCTTGAAAAAGATCGGCATATAAAGCGGCAAAATCATGCGCAAGAGGCCCGTAATGCCCGCACCGGCCAGCCACCATTTATAAGGCTTGGTGTAGGACAGCAGGCGCCACAAATTTTTCAAACTGCCGTCATCGGGCAGTGTGCTTTGTTCGGCATTGCGATGGCGTTTGCGGGGTTGCGGTGTCGGAACTGGTGTCGAAACTGGTGGCGCGGCGGCGGATGAAGTGGGGCTGCGATGGAGAATGAAAGGGCTTTTCATAGCGGATCCCGGCGCCGATGAGGAATCACAAGGCGCCGCTTCGCCATTACATTGCTGAATTGTTCAGGGGAAGAATTCGGCTGTGCAACACGAAGCCGATGAAGATTTTGTGCGCCAAACAAAGCGCATAAACCTACTTTTAACCCAATCTTTCCCGCTTGCTAACCCATTTTAAGAAGGTAATTACTGTTTTTCTAAAAAGGAGCGTGACAAAACGTAGGGGCGAACCTTGTGTTCGCCAACGGGTTTTGGGCGAAAACAAGGGTCGGCCCTACAGTTTTAAT
>JANMKN010000287.1:0-14072 GCA_031372065.1 Abditibacteriaceae bacterium
AAGAGCGAGTGCGGTTAGAGACACAATACGCTCAACTTGAAAAAGAACTTCGCGAACTCAAAACGCGACTCAACCTCATTGACTGGATTGAACACGAACTGAAAGAACATCCTGATGCTTTGAAAGCCCTACTGGAGCAAATCGCTAAAGCCGACTCCCATCCCAATGCGTAACAGGGCGACGGATTATTTGGCGACAAATAATATCAGGAGCATATCAGGATCATATCCGGCGATTTTCGATGAGGATAGAAAGTGGTTTAAAGAATCTATGGCAGCAAAAGTATCAGCGAAAGCAGCACAAAAAGTGGAAGTAGAACCTGATTTAAGCCACATTACGGCGCGCTTACAGGCCTTAGCCGTTCCCATGGCTTCGCTGATTCTTGACCCCACCAATGCGCGCAAGCACAGCCCGAAGAATCTGGATGCCATCGAACAGTTTCAAGGTTGGCGTCAGGAGTTGCCGCCGGTGTGGCTCCATCCCGAATGGAGCCAGCGCGAGAATCCTGAACTTTTGCGCGCCATTGTGGAAACCGTAAAAACAACCCCCAATACGCGCGCTGGCTATCAATTACACAAAATGTTTGGCGCAGACTTTCAGGATAAGGGCACGCGCCCCAATGTGCCTTTGGGCGGCGTGTCAAACGGTGTTTCAACGGAGGGGGTGCCACTGCACAGTGGCAGTCATGGCAATTAAAGATTCTCACGGCACGCAAAAACAAGACACGGCGCGGCAAGCAGAAAACGCCGTCCGACAACTTTTAATCCACGTCGGCGAAGACCCGGCACGCGATGGTTTGGTGGATACGCCGGGCCGCGTGGTGCGCGCCTTCGAGGAATTAACCTATGGCTATCGTCTTGAGCCGGCGGCGATTTTGGGACGCGTTTTTGATGAGCGATGTGAGGAGATGGTCATTTTGCGCGATATTTCGTTTCAAAGTTTGTGTGAGCATCACTTGCTGGGTTTTGGCGGCACGGTGGATATCGGTTATCTGCCGAATCAAAACGTGGTCGGCCTTTCCAAGTTAGCACGCCTTGTCGAATGCTTCGCGCGGCGCTTGCAGATTCAAGAGCGCCTCACTCAAGAAATTGCTCATGCGCTCGAAACCCATTTAAAGGCGCGCGGCGTGGCAGTTGTGGTGCGCGCCCATCATTCCTGTATGGGTTGTCGTGGTGTGCGGCAGCCCGGCGCGCAAATGGTGACGCATTGCTTGCTTGGCGAACTGCGCGATAATACGCTTTTGCGCGGCGAATTTTTAGATTTGATTCGGATCAAATAGAAAAGCACATCCAAACGAACGATCGAAGAAGATAAAGAAAGAACAGTCACTTTTGTCACTTTTTGGGTGCAAAAATGTGACACCATAGGGAGTGACAAGAGGCAGTGAAAAGGGCAGTGAAAAGGGCAGTGAGCAAAGCATGGCACGTAAGGACGCAATGCCGGGAGCGAAAGAGAAAGCAGCGCAACGACGGCGCGCTGCCATCGAATACCGAAAGGCGGGGCTGACCTACCGTGCGATTGCGGATCGTTTGGGTATCAGCCCCCAACAAGCCTACCGCGACGTGCAAGCTACGCTGAAGCAAATTCATGTTGAATCGCTTGAAACGGCAGAAGAGATGGTTCAACTGGAACAGGAGCGGTTAGATAACTATTTAGTTGCATTGGCCGGGCGCCTATCCAAAGGAGAATTGCAGGCCATTGACCGGGCCATAAAAATCAGCGAAAGTCGCCGCAAACTGTTGGGATTGGATGCCCCGATGAAGATTGCGCCCACCAATCCCGAAGGTGATAAGTCTTATGCCCCGGCTTCTCTTGATGAACGACTTGCAGCCCTTGATGAACGACTTGGCCGCATTGGCGCCTTACTTGACCGAGGGCGAACTCGCCGAGATCGAAACGCAAATCGCAGCGATTCAGGGGGAGCTTGAAGAAGATGAAATTGAAGTCGAAGCCACTTTGTGCCGGGCCAAACTCAGTGAGTTCTTTCGCCGCAGTTGGCACGTTTTGGAGCCGACCACACCTTTAGCCGATAACTGGCACCTTGATGCCATTTGTGACCATGTGCAAGCCGTTTTGGAAGATTGGATGGCACGCCAGCGCTGGCTAATGAGGCAGGAGAAGAGGAAGAGGGAATTAGACCCGCACGATTTGGGCAATTTGGGCAGTTCATTGGGCAACGCATCAACGACTGCCTTGTTCTCCCGTTTGTTTAATCAAGCGCCGACGGATAAACGCTTGGATAAACCGGCATCACTGGCACTCAATGATCCTAAGCCTGAACTGCGCATTCAAAATTTGCTTATCAATGTGCCGCCGGGCACAGCCAAGTCGCGTATTGTGGGCGTGTGCGCTCCGGCGTGGATGTGGCTGCATTGGCCGAGTTGGCGCGCTTTGTTTTTATCGGCGAACCCGGATATCGCTTTGCGCGACAGCACCTTTTGCCGGGACTTGATTGAAAGTGATTGGTATCAGAGCCGCTTCAAACCAACATGGAAACTGCGCAATGATAAAAACGCTGTCAGCGACTACTGGAACACGGCAGGTGGGCAACGCCGCGCCAAAGGTTGGTTCGCTAAGATCACCGGCAGTAGAAATGATTGTTTGTGTGTGGATGATCCCCATGATGCCGACTCGCGCAATCTCTCCGACCAGAACATGGCGACGGTTAATGAGCGCTGGGACAGCACAATTCGCAACCGCGTTAGCGATCCGCAAAATTCAGTGCGCATCGGCATCATGCAGCGCCTTCGGCAAAACGACTGGTCGGGTCATGTGCTCTCCTCAGGCATCTGGCATCTGGTCTGTATTCCCCAAGAGTTTGAACCGCAGCGCCTCAAAGAAAACCCCGATTACAAAAAGGGCGAATATCCCCGTGTTACCAAAATCGGCTGGCGCGATCCTCGCTCGAAGCTGGGCGAACTGCTTTTTCCCCAGCGCTTTACGCCAGAGTTTTTGGAAGAAGAAAAAGCTGTCGGTTCGTTTTATTATGCGGGGCAACAGCAACAGCGGCCCGCTCCGGCCCAAGGCGGCATCTGGAAGCGCTATTGGTGGGGCTTCTGGGTGCCTTCTGGCCTTACCCTGCCACCGGTTACGATGCAACTGGCCGATGGCACAATTTATGAGCACCAGCAGCGCACTTTGCCTGCCCGCTTTGAATTTCAATTGCAGTCGTGGGATATGGCGTTTGGCAAAAGTGAAACCAGTTCGATGGTGGTCGGGCAGATATGGTCGCTCGCTGGCGTTGACCGTTTCCTGCTTGATCAATTGCGCAAACAAATGGATTTCACCGAAACGCAAAATGCCTTTCGCCAACTTTCCCAAGATTGGCCGCAAGTCGAAACCAAACTGGTCGAAAACAAAGCCAACGGCCCAGCGATTATTTCCAGTCTCAAAGGCGAATTCTCCGGCCTCATTGCAGTTGAACCCGAAGGCGACAAAGTGGCGCGTGTGATGGCCGAGCAGGGCACCTTGGAAAGCGGCCATGTCTGGCTGCCGCATCCGGGCCTCTTTGATGGGACGGTGTTGCAGCAACTGGAAACGCGGCACCCTCAGCTATTTCAAATTTTGCAGCGCAGCATTCGTCAACGGCTGGAACGGTTGGACAACAAAGCGCACTCAGGCAAGGTTTCCAATTGGGTCGAAGAATTTGTCGAAGAAGCGGCCGGCTTCCCCAATGGCGCTTTTAAAGATGTGGTGGACACTGCTTCGCAAGGCTTGCTAAGGATCCGCAAATTCATCCAGCAGCGTGACCAAAGCAGCGAAATTCAGCCCTCGACATCAGGACGGCAGTTTTTTAATCGGAGATAGGGAAGCGGAGATAGGGAAGCGGAGATAGGGAAGTTGCCAAACGGAGATAACCATGAACTGGAAAGACCTTAACAAAGCGGATGAGGCCAAAGCTCTCGTGCCTGCTCTCACGCCTTTGCAACAAAAGACCTTGCAATTCGCGGGCGGCGATTATTGGGGCGTTTCGGGCATGGATTGGGCAGGCACACCGATTCCTGCCGATGCTGCCAACCGAGACGCCACCATCGCGGAATTGCAAAACAGCTTCACGCCCCAGCCGATCACCGAAGAAGTGATCGAAGGCTATGTCAATGGCATCGTCGGCGATGAACCCTCGTTTGAATTTACTCTTGATCGCTCGCTTGGCAAAAAAGGCGACAAACAGAGCGGGCAGGAACTTACCGAAGATGAACAAGCGACGCCGCAAGAGGAAAAGTTGCTTGGCGAAGTCAACGCGGCCACTGGCGCGTGGTGGGATAAGCGCAAGGCTCATGAAACGGTGCAGGAGTTCGCCGAAAATCTTGTTGCCGCCTCGCGTGCTTCACTGCGCTATTTTGTGCCTGCGGGATTGCTCAAGGACGATGGCAGTTTGGGGACCAAAGATTGGGAAGAAGCGCTGGACAGCATTTATTTGGAAGCGCCTGCACCGGGCAGTGCAGCGGTGGCTCTTGACCGCGCTACAATGAAGCCGATTAGTGTGTTTATTTACCAGCACACCGAGAAGAATGCGGCGGGCAGAGAGGAAACCAAAGAGCGCGTCGAAATCAGTTTTGTGAATGAAGCAGGCATGACCGTCATTCGTATTTTGGAAGGCGATGTCATTTTCGAAGAAGGCGAAGCGGAGCAGGACACGGGCGGCGAATTGTATGTGGATGAAGTGGTTTTGCGCAAACCCATTATTAGCGACGCCACACTGCGGCAGCAAAAGGCGCTTAATGTCATTAATACGATGATGTTGCATAACGGCAATCTGGCCGGATTCCGCGAGCGCAATTACATCAACTTGCAGCGCCCGCAAAGGAAAGTCGTTGATGATTCCACGCTTGGTTATCACTACGAACCCGATGTGCCTGAAATCGGCCCGGCCAGTGCTAACTTTCTGACCGGCATCACTTACAAAGACATTGACAACAATGAAAAAATCGCCAATGGGCAAATCGTCATCACCGATCCGGTGGATCCCAAGCCGCTCATCGAAGCCGCTGACCGTTTCGAGCGCAACATCTACCAAGCGGTGCGCCAGCTTCATGTGATGATTAGCGGCGATGCCGTTGCCTCTGCGGTATCAAGGGTGCAGGCCCGCGCTGACTTCATTGAGCGCCTGAAAAAGATCAAACCAAAAATCGAAGGCGTCTTGCGCTCTCGTTTGCGCGGCGCGGTTCTGCTGGCGTGCCATTTGGCGGGTGATAGGGCGCGCCTTGAAGCCATAAAAACGCAGTTGCGCGTCAACGTCAATTGTCGCCTCAGTCCCGGCCCACTGACGCCCGAAGAACGTCAAGCCGTGATTGCACTTTACGGTGCGGGCATTATCCCATTGGAAACAGCGCAGATTCTGATTGGCATCGAAGATGTGGATGCCGAAGCCCAAAAACTGCGTGCCGAACGCGATGAATCGTTGTCACTGATTTTGGATCGCGCGAAGATTGTGCGCGAACTGACACAGGGCGGTGCGGGCATCGAATCGGCGGCGCTGGTGGCTGGCTTTAGCAAAGAGGACGCGAAGAAGCTGGCCGAAGGTGATTTCGTGATGCCCGTAGGCAAAAAGCCAGTAGGCCAAGACAACAAAGGGGATGATGAACATGGCGGAACAGGAACAGTTTAAAGACGAACGCAAGCCAGTCGTGCCGCGCGGCAAGGCGATTGAGCGCACGGATGAGGAACTGGACGAGATGACCAGCGCTGAGGCAATGGAGGCGCTGATGAACGATGCCGCAGAGGATTTTCGCGAGAATGCGCCTAAAGGCTACGAGACGCTTTTAGATTCAAAGGAGAACTGACATGGTCGGAGGAACTGTTGTTGATGTGAAGCACCTGACTGATAAAACGGTGCTGACCGTTGAAGACCGCACTGCTGAAAGCGGTCATGGTGCGCGTGTGACCGTAAATGCGGAACCCGGCCACGATTTCAAAATGGAAGATATTGTCTGGTGGCAGGGTGGCAATATTTACTGGACGCGCAAAGGCAGCAAGCACGAGAACATTTTTAGTGATGTTGCTGTGCCAAAGATTGGCTACAGCTATGGTTACACCCACCGCAGCGAATTGGAATTGGCGGCGCTGTGACGCCCATAGCACGACGTATTTTGATGCTGTTGTATGGTGATGGCGTGAATTATACATCAGAGCAAATCAAGGCCAGAATACGCGTCATGTTTGCTGCCTTGGAAGGTTTTGACCAGGCGGTTGATGAAGCTATCATATGGTTGGAACTGCGCGATTATGTTTGGCTGAACGATGACCACTCCGATGAACCCGTTGTGCAACTGACTACGCAAGGCATCGCAGTAGCAGAAGCAGTAGGGGCGCGATGGTAGCATTTGCTTTGCAGGTTAATGAGTGCCGCATTTTCGGTAGTAACCACGCCGCTCTTGAGTGGGTGAATTATCGGCTTATGGGGCCAGAGCATCGCTTTGAAGTGGTGAATTCCACTATTGGTGGTGAAGTGGTGAATGTGGTCTGTGACGATGAAGAACATGCGAAGCGGCTTATGTCACACATGATCGAAAAAGGCGTGCCCAAATGCGCCCTGAAAATTGTGCGCAAAAATATAGTGAAGCTATGAAACATCGCATTCCGCTTCTATCCGCTGTTGTAGCTGCCTTCAATCGCGCACAGGAATCAAAAGCGCGTCGCAAATCATTCCGGGCCAAACGCAGTAAGCGGAAATACCCGACACACAAAAGAGAGAAATAGAGAGAAATCATGACCCTGATCGTGGGGGTGGTGAAAAACAATGAGGTCTGGATTGGCGGCGATTCCTACATGGAAATCAACCAAATCTCGCAGACCACAGCGCGCCCCAAAGTCTTTCGCAAGTTTGAACCCCAGAGCGGGCGCCCCGTTCTTATTGGGCAGTGTGGTGATGCCATGCTTGGACAGATCGCTGAGTTTCAGTTTGATGTGTTAGAGCGTCCTGAAGGTGGGGATATATTTCGGCACGTGTGTGATGGCATCGCACAACCGCTTTTGAACGCCATTAATGCGCGGGCCGAATCGCTCAAATTGAAGGGCAAGGACTGGCCCAGAGGTCGCTTTCTGATTGGTTATGAAGGCCGATTGTTTATCATCGACAGACAGTTCTATGTCTCCGAAACAACCGGTGAATTTAACTCAATTGGCGCAGGTGAAGATGCGGCTTTAGGTTGTCTGTTTGCCACCAAGCGACTGGCTCCCACAGCCAGAGCGCAAAAGGCATTAGAAGCTGCGGCAAAATACAGCAGCTTGGTCGCGCCTCCCTTCCACATCGAAAAGCTGTGAAAGTCCCATTTTGAACGTGAAATCGCCTTTCAAACTCGCAATGTTTGCGAATTTGCCGTCCCAGAAAGCCAAGCCAAATTTGGCGAATTCGCCAAATTTGAATCCTTGCCAAATGTTACATTTTGTAACATTTGAAACCCACTAAATGCCTAAGCGCCGCAACTCTCTGACGCCTCAATTCGAGTTCGATGATGCCACCGGACAATTCCGTAATTTGCGCACAGGCCGCTTTGTGGCGCGTCTGGCCGTGCGCGCGGCGTTGGATGACTACATTGATGCCAAAGGCGCTGAAATGAAGGCGCTGGCCGAGCAGCTTCGCAACCGCGAAATTACCATCGGTCAATGGCAAAAGGCCATAGAAAATAACATCGCCAAAATCCACTTAGCAAATGCAGCAGCGGCCAAAGGCGGCACTCATGCGATGCAAAACGCCGATTTTGGGCGTGTTGGTGGATTGGTCAAATACGAGTATCAACAGCTCCGCGAATTTGCCAAACAGATTGAAAACGGCTTGCCTTTGGATGGACGCTTCATGAACCGTATCGGTCAGTATGCAAGTGCCGGACGCCACACTTACCACGAAGTAGATCGTCTGGAGCAGCAGGCGCGCGGCATGGCAGAAGAACGTTCTATTTTGCACGCCAGAGATTCCTGCGCTGGTTGTTTGAGCGCGGCGGCGGCTGGCTGGCAGCCCGCTGGCACGCTGCCTTTACCGGGAGAGCGCCAATGCTTGCGTTCGTGCCGTTGTTCAATGGAATATCGAGTAGGTGAATCATGAGCGTTATTTCTTCATCGTCGTATCGCACCCGTGACATTGCCCGCGCTGTGCACCAATCGCCGCGCACGGTGCAGCGTTATCTCGAACAAAAATATCCGAATCACGAGGGCTGGCACTCGTTCACAGACGAAGAATTTCAAGCACTTGTCAGCGAGATGAAAGCGATGATTCCGGTGCGGCAGCGACGGCGTTCATGCTGGCTAAAGTGGCGCTGACCAGTTGCTGCCTATCAAGTTGCTGCCTGTCAAGCATTTGAGTGCGGAATAGCACTCGCGTGAGTGCTTGAAATGGTCTGAGGATAAATATAGGATTTTGAATAACTTTGGTAGCGGTTATTGAAAGCCGTTAAGGGAGACAACTCATGGGAAAACCAATAGCGGTTTGGCTGGCGACATTCCTGAGCCCCACAGCTTATTTTCTGTTGCTGGTGTTCTGGGACAGATTGCGCGTGCCTGCCCCGCCAGAGGGCTTTGTCGTCTCCCTGTTTTGTCTCATCCCTATCGTGGCACTACTGGCCTGCGGGACTGTGGTCTGGCGGAAGAATCAGAGAGTGAACCGCAGAGCGGGTTGGCTGGCTTTGACCGTGCTGGCGATGGCGTTGCAGGTCGGCGTTTTGCTCGTCATCATCATCAGCGCGATTACGGTAGCAATTTCTCTCCCTTAGTAGAAGGCTTTGTAGTAGATGACAAACCCAAGCGGCCCGAAAAACCAGAGTTTGCGGGCCGCTTTTGCTTGCTACTATTGTCGCGTTTTTGGTGTTTTTCGCGCTTTGTTTTAGAATCAACTTTGTATTTTCTTCTGAGGATTCTTTATGCGATTCGGGCGATTGCCGGGCGTTCCTTTGGGCGTGCAGTGGTGTTTGGAAGCCGATAACGGCGGCGGTGGCTCCGGTTCTGGCGGTGGCGGCAATAACAACAGTGACGACGACAAGGCGCGTCGCAATCTGGAAAATCTGCTGGCCCAAAAGAACGGCGATGCCATCGCTCTATCGGCCCAACTGCTCGCCGAAAACGCTGGGCTACGCGACGACAAAAGGGGCCTTAATAAACAGATCACCGAACTCAAGGCCAAGGTGCCTGCTGAAGATGCGGTAGTTCTGTCTGGTGATGACCTCAAAGCGTATAACGACCTCAAAGCCTTGGGCAATCTCGATGAGTTGAAGCAACTCAAAACCGAGCGCGACGACTTCAAAACCAAATACGAAACCGAACAGAAAACCAATGCCAGAAACGCGCGTGAGATGCTTTTGCGCGATGTGGCGGATAATGTGGCACCCGGCGACAAATGGAAGTTTTCGGTTTTACGTGATCGCGATGCCCTTACCCCCGGCCTTTCCTACGAGATCAAGGATGTCGAAGAAAACGGCCAAAAAGCCAAACGCACCTTCGTCAAATACAAAGACGGCGAAGGCGACAGTGCGCCAGTCAAGGAATTGGCGCTGAGTGATTTCGCTTCGCAAAAATGGAGCGATTACTTGCCCGCCTTGCAACTGGGAGCCAGTGCAAACGGCGGACAAAATGGTGGGGCACGCCACGTCGCTCAAGGCAGTGGTGGCAGCAACGGGAAAGGCAGTATTTTCGATTCGATCCGCAAGGAAGCCGAAGAAAAGAACAAAGCCGCGAAACCGGATGGCCCCAGCGTCGAAGAGCGCATGAATATGCGTTAGTTGTGAAACTCGTCGTAAATTCTTCTCTTTTGTCGCAAAGCCAAGGGCTAATGCGACGCATTTCTGATCGTTGCAAGGCAGCAATCAGGCACTCTCATTTCATAGGAGATCACCATGATAACGGTTGAAAAAACCGCTGGCGGTCAGGCACATACCAGCCCCTTTATCGGGCCAACAAATCACCCTGTCAGCGTGAAGGTGGATGTGTCGGATTTGACCACTTACGAAGTGGACACCTACGGCCATTTGAAGCCCGGCGTGCCACTCGACAAAAACGGCAACACCATTGGCAGTGGCGTTCCAGTTTATGGCTGCGTCATCGAGGCCACCAAAATTGTGGCGGCTAATCCCACCAATACCACACTGGGCGCCGATACCAGCGCCTTGCCCGTCGTTGTGGCTACGCATTGCGTGGTCAACCGCGACATTCTTGAAGATGTTCTGGGCCGTGCCCTCACCGCCGATGAAATCGCCGGTTTTGATTTGGCTGGCAGCCACTGCGTTTTGTCGCGCACATAAAACAGCGCCTAAGTTTTCTTCAAAGGAAGAAAAGGAGAACAAACAATGTCCACCTTTGGATGGATTCAAACCCTTGATAATTTATCGGCGGCGGCGCTGACTGTCTTAGCGCAGACGCGCAGCCCAAATGACAGCGGGCGCTTGTTGTGGGACGGCTTCATGATGCCCGCCGATGTTGACAGCATTTCGCTGGAAGACATCACCACGTTGGATTTTCGCCCCGCGTCGGGCCGTCGTATGTGGAATCAGCGCGGACGCCGGATGCCGCTGCGCACGCCGGATAGGCGCAAGATCGAGATTGAACCGATTGAATTCAACTTTCGTGTTGATGAAAAGGAAATGCAGAAGTTGATGGAGCGCTTTCTGGGCAACCAGCAGCTCATTCAACAGCAGATCGGCGCTTCGATTCCCACACGCGTCGAAAAGCTCGCCGATGCCAACTATCGCCAGTTGGAGTTGGATGTTTTTGAAGCGTGGGCCACCGGCCAAGTTACTGTGTCCAACCCGGAAAATGGCGAAACGTATGTAGTGCCCTACGATTTTGCCGCCGAGCGCAATGACACGGCGGGCACGGCGTGGGACGACCCCGGTGTCAACGCCTATAAGGAACTTATCGCTTGGCTAAATGACGCCACGGCGCTTGTCGGCCCACTGGCGGGCGTAGCGCTGCGTTTGGCGGCGCGTTCGGCGATTCTTGAGGATGCGCCTTCTTTGTCCGGCGGTGCAGAAATGTCGCTTGCTAATTTGGAAGACCGCATATCGCAGGACACTGGACAGCCATTCCGCTTCTTTCTGATGGAAGGCACCGTAGAAGTGCCCACTGATGGCGGCGTGACGTATGCCTCGCAGAAGATTTGGTCGGATGCCGCTATTATTGCGGCGGTGCCTTTCGACAAGCGTATCGGTAAAACCGCCTTTGCGCCGATTGGCCGCGCCATGTCTATTGCCCAGCAGGTGCCTGAAGCCAAGATTGATGTGCGTCGCAACTCGGTTTTCATGTTCGAGGAAAATGGCGGGCGCGAATTGGATGTCGAGTGCCAGTTGAACGCCTTCCCCATTCCCGACGAAAACCGCATTGCCACCATGGACACTGGCATCAGCTAAAGGAGCAACGAGATCATGGCACGAAAATTATTGGCCTCTTTTGATTTGGCTGGCTCTGTTCAAAATGTTCAGAAAAGCATGGCAACGGCGTTAGCCACCTTAGCATCAGGTAAAAACCCGGACGCCACTGCGTTTTATTTGCCGGTTGCCAATGAAGCGCCGCTTACAGCAACACCCAAGGCAGCGGCTACAGCCGCCGAACTCGGCGTTGCTGCTACTGCCGGTTTGCGTTTGATGGGTTATTCCATCATGGAAAGTGCAGGTTCCCCAGCGGCGGCCTCAGTGAACCTGCTGCACAGTGCCGACAACACCGGTGCCATCGTCGCGCCGATCAAATTGGCTGCCAGCGGCGTGCAAACCGTGATGTTTCCTGAAGGTGGCATTGCCGTTGCCAATGGCATCTATATCAACCGGCTGACCGGTAACACAACGGTTGTGCTGTATACCAAGGTGGTGGCTTAACTATGGCAAAACGTGTAATTTTACGCGCCATTCGGCATAGCACCAGGCGATTCTCGCCCGGTCAAGAAAAAGAACTGGCTGCCGCGTCCACGCCCGAACAGTTGAAAGAGTGGCAAAAGCGCGGTTTGATCGAAGGTGATTGGGGTGTCGAAGTCGAAGAGGAGGGCGTTCAATCGCCTCTTATGGGCTATCCTGCCGATGCGCTCGAACCTATCGCCGCGCGCATCGGCGGTTCACTTGGCTTTGAGCGCGAAGAAGGCGAACCGCCCTTGCAGTTTTTAGAGCGCTTCGCCAGTGACTGCGAACGTATCACCTCCCGGCTGGGTGAGCATTTCGGCGCACTCGAAAGTGAGCGCGATACCGCGATTCTGGCCCGCGATGAGGCCCTTGCGCATTGGGAACAGGCAGTGGCTGAAAACGACAAGCTGAAAGCTGATTTGGACGAGTTAAAAGTGTTCGTGGAAGGCACAAAAGCCGACGCTGAAAAGCCAGACGCTAAAGCCGACGCCAAAAGCAAAGCTAAAAGCTAATCGCTAAATCATGGCCCTTGACGCTAACTCAATCTACAAAGCGGCTTCGCTTGACCCGGCGCAATTTGGCGCTGAGATTGTCGATCCAGAATCTGAAGCTGATGAACAAAGGCAGCAGGTTCTGGATTACATCGACAGTGATGTTTTGCCCGGTGCCAAGTCCGAAGTCAGCGTGCCTTTTCGTGAAGTGACGGGTTATGGCACGATTGCTGATTTCGCCGCCGCGCGCTTTGCTGACTTGGGTGATTCTGCCCGCAATGCACTGATTGCTGAGGGTGAAGCGCTTTATGATACGGCGGTCAAGAGTTATGCGCGCAGCGAGCTAAATAAGACCATTGATACCGATGCCGAAGCCTATGACAAAGACAGTGATCAAGATCGAATTCAGGGCAACCAGAGGCTTGAAAAACTGCTTGTGTGGGCGCGCACGGTGATGAAATCCGATTCGTCAACGGGCGAAGAAGAATCAAGGATTCCACGCTCTGTATCGGTGAGAGTGCGTCGCACTTGGTAAGTGTTTTGGTGATTCCTGATGGCAAACCGAGGCAGGCCGGTCTCACGCAAATATGAACGTCGCATTGCCGCTATTCCCGGCCAGACGGCGATTTTGCGCGAGGAAGTTCGTTTTATTTTACGCGAGGAACTGGAAAACGCCACACAAGCCGAGCTTTACGACCGTGTCAGAAAAGGCCGCTTGACTCATCGTATGATGCGTTCTGTAAAAGCCAGCATTCGTGGTGACCGGGTGCTTGCCTTCTACGATGCGCGCATTGCTAAACACGCGCGGTATCGTTTGCAGATGACCGGTAGTGCGAAAAGTGATGGGCACTTGCTCACGATGCGTCCGGGTTTGTATTTACGCAAGCACGCCAACCCGCGTATTCGTCGCCGTGCTGTGATGGCGATGCGTCGCGTGATGCAGGCAAAATAAGCGATTCAATTCATGACATGGGAGCAAGGCACTGATGCCGCTGATGCGCTGCGCAGGGCCATTAAAACCTTTATTGAAACGTGGTTGGCTGACGATGCTTACAAAGCAAATTTACCGCGCGTGAATCGCAAGGTATTTCTGCCCGGTGAGCGTCAGGATGCGCAACTCAAAATCGTCATTGCAACTGCCAATGATCAGCAGGCGCCACACGTTTATGAAGAGGGCGCCCATGAAGTCAGCGAAGAGTTTCACCGTGTGGCCGTCATCGTAAAAAGCGATAAAAAAGGCGGCGGAGCAGATGCAGTGAGTAAGATGCACACGGCTTTGAAATCACTGTTTACCGCCGCTTCCAAAGAAGGCACGGTCGAATGCACCGCGCGCATCGCAGCCGGTTTTTATAACTTACGATCTACTTCGGATAGCTTCGACATCGCGCCGGGCGATTTATCCGATGAAGGCACAGCCTTCCGGCAAGACATTTATTTGACGTGTTCAACGGACACGTTTTTAAATTGAAGGAGCGACGAAAAATCATGGCACGCTACAATTTGCCCCGTGTATTCACGGTAACCGATGACAAGAAAAACACGCAGGGCTTTGGCCCCGGCGAGTGCGATGTGCCCGAATGGGCCGTAAAGCAATTGAAAGAGCGCGGACGCGATATTGAACCACACCGCATTAAAGGCGGCGCTCAGGTGCAGTCCGCACCAGTGAACACACCAGCAGCCACACCAGCAGCCACACCGGAGAAGCCGTAAAAACGAGCCGCAAGAGATCTTGATTTTTGAGGAGTGAACGAGCATGACTGACAGCCTAAAA
>JANMKN010000110.1:0-15631 GCA_031372065.1 Abditibacteriaceae bacterium
AAACGGCGGGGGCATCGGAGGGCACGGGGCGGCCTTGGGTGTCGAGCAAACCGTTCCATGTCACTTTGATTTCGTCGCCGTTGAACATGGTGCCATCAGTCAAAAGCAGCGTTACCGTATTGGTTTTAACACTGTAAGTCGCTTTTTCGGCGACGATGGCCCTGCCATTGACGGCGATGAAGTAACGCGTCACGTCGGTGGCGGTAGCGCTGTCGAGCGGGCCGGTGAAAGCGAGTTGAATGGTCGAATCGCGGCCACTGGGAATGACCGTGGAAATCGCCACATTCGACGTGATGTCTACTTTCGCTGCCGCGCCTTTGTTGATGGTAATTTGAACGCTATGCACGCTGACGTTACCGGCGTTATCGAAGGCAACGCCTTTGAGTTGATAATCGCCATCCAGCAAATCGGCGCCAGCAGGCAACTGCGTGTTCAGGCCCCAGTTAGTGCCATTCACTGTCGCTTTATTGCCGGTTTCGACATCCACCCATTTGGTGTAGAACCAGCGGAAGTTATCGCTAAGACGCTTGATAACCACGTCCACACGGCGGATACCGCTGCCGTTTTCGATAACCGTGCCGCCAATCAGCGTGAAACCGGTGAGAATTTGGCCGTTGGTCGGCTTGGTGACAGTGATGACGGGTGCCGTGCGGTCAAGCGTGAAGTATGTCTGCACCACGCTGCTTTGATTGTTGTTGTCGAAGGCCACTGCGCGCACTAAATAAAGGCTGTCGGTCAAATTGGCGCCTGTGGGTAAGTCCGTCAGGCGCCATGTGCCCGCCGTGGCATTTACCGTCGAAAGCCGAAAATAAATGTTGGTAATCCACGTTGTGCCGTTCCAATATTCATAAGCGCCATCGGCCTTGCGACGACCAATCGCCACCACAACGCGGTTCAGCGACGCGCTATTTTTGGCCTGCGCCGTGCCGGAAATTTCGGTTATCGTGTTCACTACCGCCTTATCCACAGGCGTGCTAATCGCCACATCGGGCGGCGCGAGAGGCTGATCGTGCGCGATGATTTGAAAACCATTAATCGGCGCGCGTTTGGTGCCGTTGTCCGACGTGCCCGGCGTGGCTGTTATCGAGAACGAAGTGCCCGTCAGGTTCGGATAAATCATGTAATTGCCAACGCGATTGCTGCCCAACGCATACGGCCCGCTGAAATTTTTGCCGCTTCCATCGGTGCAAACATAGCTGCGCGAACCGACTTTGTAAGTGCCCGCGCGCGTTACCGTGCCGTTATCGCCGTCCACATAAACGTAAACATCGTAGCTGTTGGTGGTATAAGGCGCGCCCAAACCGCTAACGTTTACCGTTGTGGTGCTGATGTTCGAGGTATCAAGGTAGCCCTTCATCATGCGGAAGTCGCCGGCGGTATCGGCGATGTTCAGGCTGTTTATAGCGTTCGATGTCCACGCTATGCTGCCCGCTACGACGTTGCCATCCGATTGCTTCAAGCTGCTTTGCGTGCCCGCATTCCCGCTCAAGTTGTTCCAATTGGGCGCTTTGACGGCACCGGCATTTTCCGTTGCGCCCATCGCTGTTGGCGTGCCATTGGCGCTGCTACCGCCCACGAAGTTGATGCTGATGATGTTGGACGGCGGCCCAAACGGTTTGGCGCTGGCCGTATTGGAGGCTGGGCCATCGCCAATGCTATTGACGCCGTAAACGCGGAAGTAATAAGTGGTGCCGTTAGTCAGGCCCGTATTGGCGTAGCTGGTGCCCAAAATGCCGCCGCGCACCGTGACAAACGGGCCGATGGCCGAAGTCGCGCGCTGTAAAACGTAACTTGTCGCGCCAAGCGCGGCTGACCATGTTAATCCAACACGGCCATTGCCCGCGACGGCTTTAAGATTGGTGGGCGCGATGGGCGCCGTCAAACCATTTTGATGCGCCACAATTTGCAAGCCATTGACCGGCGCTCGCGTAATTGAGTTGGTTGAAACGCCGGGCGCCGCGCTCAAGGTGAAATTATTAGCGGTCAGGTTGGAGAAAACCACATAGTTGCCGACATCGCCCGAACCGGCCTGCACAAATGTGCCGTCAAAGTTGAGATTTCGCTCGTCGGCAGCACGCAATGTGCTGTTGCCAATGGTGTAATCGCCCGTGATGGTTTCTGTCGGGTTGATGCCATCCACATAAACGTAAACATCATAACCGCTGGAAGTGAAACTGGCGGGAATTCCCGTCACCTGCACCTGCGAAAGCGAAGTGTTGTTGCCGCTGAGATAGCCCTTCATCATGCGCGCATGACCGGCACTTTCAGGAATTTCAGTGCTGGACGTATTCAGGCAAGTCCAGCTTGCGGCGGCGCTGGTGCTGTTGCCGCCGTTGTCTGTCAAGGCCGACAAAGTGCCTTGATTGGTTTTTGCCGCGTTCCAATTCGCCGCTGCGACGACCCCCGCGACTTCATCGGCGGTCATGGAAGCGGGCGTGCCGTTGGTGGCGCTGCCACCCACGAAATCAAGGCTCAGAACCGTGCCTGCCGCCGCATGAAATGGCGTGGCGGAGGCCTGATTGGAATTGACGCCCTCGCCGCCTTCATTGGAGGCGGACACCACATAATAATACTTCGTGCCACTGGCGACAGCTTTGTCGGTGTAATTGGTGCTTGTCACGCTGCTGGCGATGAGCGTATACGGCCCGCCGCTGACGGTGGCGCGTTTGACGTTGTAGCTAATTGCCCGCGCCGCTGCGCTCCAATTCAAATTCACCTGCGACAGCCCGGCGCTCGCCGTTAAATTGGCGGGCGCGGCGGGTTTGGTGACATTGCTCGGCAACAAGCCGTAAACCACCAATTGTTTGGAAAACGTCGCCGCATAAACCTTGCCGTTGGCGACGGTCACAGTGGAAAATTTGGCATATTTGCCGTAATCATCGCGCACGGGTAATTGATACGAATTCCACAATTCTTTGGTTAAATCGTTGGCATCGAAAGCGCGCAACACGCCGGGCACGATAGCTTGATTCGCATCGCCGAGCCACGGCAAATTCGCCCAGACGATGCCGTTTTGCGTGCCATTGGCCGAAAGCGAAAGCGCCGCGCCGGGCATACCGGGCGGTGCCGGAAAAGTGCCTTTCATTGCGGGCGTCGGATCGAAAAGCGAGCCGTTGAACTTGAACGCTTTGGGATAATCGTGTTCGCTCCACACATAAATATGTTTGCCTTTGGCGCCTTCCCAATAAATCGGCGAGCCATGCAAATGACCGCGCACCGCTTGAACTTCCTGCACGATTTGACTGTTATCTGTGGCCCTAAAGTGCCCCATATTGCTGCGATCAAGCAAGAACAGGCGGCCCAATTTTTCGCCGGTCACCAGCAAATTGGTGCCGGGAAGCAGCATCGGGCCGGATGAAGCAATATCCTGATCGGCGCGTTCGATAAAATCGGCATTCCACGGCGCGAACCAATCTAAAATTTGCATTCCGGCGCTGGCGGGCGCCAATTTCACGACGCTGTTACCGTAATCGCGCCCGCCCGCAGGCGCCGTCAAGCTGTAGGGATTGTGATTGCCATTGGCCGTCGCAAAATAAAGATTGCCCTGCGCATCGGCGGCGGGGCCGTTGTTTGCCTGCCAGATGCCGCCACCATTGGCGTCGGGCGCCACACAAAACGCCGCGACTTGCTGCAACGTGCTGGCATTGTAAGCCACCACCCAGCCGTTCCAAGTCGCGCCGGGCGCGTATTCATCCAAAGAACCACCGAACGCTACATAAACATAACCGTTCGCCAATAACAAACCGGGCCGCTGTTTTTGCGAGGCCGGCAGAAATCTTTGCGTGCCATTGATGCTACCCAAACCATTGCCCGGCACGCTGATATTAATCAAAACCGGGCTGCCTGCCCGACTGACACCACTACGGATATCCATCGCGTGCAAATGAAATTGCGTCGCGCCGTTGAGTTGCGATTTCACCGTTAAATAAATGGTGTTAGTCGCCGGATCAATAACCGGAGTGCCGACACTATATTCAAGAGTCGAAGGGCTAAAAATTAGATTTCGCACCCATAGCGGTGAGCTTTGCGCTGGGTCATCGGCGTCGAACGCGTAAACGTCGCCGATTTCGGTCATCGTATAGACCACGTTGTGCGTGCCCTTGCCCGCAATGGCGACATTGGGCACATAAAGCGGCTGTGCCCAAATAATGCTCGACACCGTGCGCGAAAACAGTTTGCCGAACTGATTCACATTTACATTGGCAGGCGTGAGAATCGTTTCCTGCAAATTGGCACCAGTGCGCGCGTTATCGTTATGCTGCGTCAGCACCGAAACTTGCGCAAAACTGGGCGAACTGAGCGCAAAAAACAGCGCAAACGCGGAAAATGCAGGCAAAAACTGCTTAAATAGGCTTTTTTTCATGGTTTAAGGCTCCAAAACGGGCCGCGAACAGACTCTTTTCGGGGCAGGCCCGCGCCGTGCCACGAATTTGCCACAGATGCTTTTATGTTATCAAACTCTTATCAAATGATAAACGAATCTGGATTGAAAGTGGGAGTTTTGAACTCGGCGGTGGCGCGGCGCGAAGGCAGCGTCGGGTCGTCTTTATAATCACGCGCGGCTTGCAAGAATAGTTCCACCACGCGCGGTAAAGCGATTTTCATGGCGTCCACGACTTCGGCTTGTGTCAGCGGTTCAGGCGAAAGGCCAGCGGCTAAATTGGCGACAATCGAAACGCCCGCGTAAGAAATGTTGGCTTCGCGCGCCAAAGTCGCTTCGGGCACGCCGGTCATGCCGACGACATCGGCGCCCCACTTTTCGTAAGCGCGAATTTCCGCCGCGCTTTCAAAACGCGGCCCGTTGGCGCACAAATAAGTGCCGCCGTCGTGCAAATCAAGGCTCAAAGAGCGCGCCGTTTGCTTCAAAAGTTCGCGCAAAGCCGCGCAATACGGATTTGTTACATCAATATGCACCGCGCCGAAATCGAAAAATGTTTTGTCGCGGTCTGAGGTGCAATCTATGAATTGATTCAGCAAAACCAAAGTGCCCGAAGACCATTCGCGGCGCAGCGAACCAACCGCCGTCGAAGCGAAAATCGCTGTCGCGCCGAGCTTTTTCAGCGCCGCGATATTGGCGCGATAATTCACGCGATGCGGCGGCAGATGCTGTGAGAGGTGTTGTGTTTGCGCGTTGGGATTGGCGTGGCGATGCAGAAAAACCATATCACGCCCCGCGTGCCGCGCTAAAGTGACCAAGGCCGCGCCGTGTTGTGTAGAGATAATTTCTTCGCGGGTTTCGGTCAAAGGCGAATTTTCGCCGCGTAAATCTACGCCTGTTCCGCCGATAATAGCTAACATGGTTTTAGGATTTGGATATTAGGTCTTTGGTTTAGTGGTCTTCAGTGGCCGCACGATTCAAAACCAAAAACCCAAAATCAAAGACCAAAAACCTAATCATCGTCAATTTTCAACTGGGCGCGGAATTCGTCGGAGACTTTGCGAATTTCGCGCAAGCCTTTGCCGATGTTGCGGGCCAATTCGGGCAATTTGTCAGGGCCGAACAACAATAAAACCAACACAAAAATAACAACTAATTCGCCTGAGCCGGGCATGGTGATGTTCCTCGTTTACGTTCCTACCGATTGGATTTCAATTTCGGGCCACTCTGTCATTTGGGCCGTCACAGTTTGACCCGTTTCCAGCGAGGTCGTTCCTTCGGGAATGACCAACAAGGCATTAGCACGCGTCATCGTTGAAAGTCGTCCGCTGCTTTGGTCGCCGGTTAAGTGCGCCGTCCACCCATCGCCATCCGGCAACACTAAGGCGCGCACAAATTCGGTTTTGCCTGCTGGCGAGCGCAGAGGGCCGCTCAGTTTGGCGCAAACCGTAACGCGATGCAGCGCGCGGCGCCCTTGCATTTTCAAAAGCGCCAGACGCACGAATTGCTCGAAGGCGACCATCACCGAAACCGGATTGCCCGGCAAACCGAAGATCGGAATCGTCTTTTCGCCATTTTTCCACGATGCAAACATGACAGGCTTGCCCGGTTTCATGGCGATTTTCCAAAAATGCACCTGTGCCCGCGCTTTGAGAACATCGCGCACCGGATCGAAATCTCCCGCCGAAACGCCGCCGGAAGTAATAACCGCGTCGAAATCCTGCGCTGATTCGAGTGTTTTTTCTAAATCTTCGGCTTTATCGCCGACGTGTTTGATTTGCACAATCGCGCCGCAATTTTGCGCCAGTGCCGAGAGTGCAAACGAATTAGAATCGCGGATTTGCCCGTCTTGCAAAGGCGTGCCGAGCGGCACTAATTCGTCACCGGTTGTGATAATCAAAACGCGCGGACGCCGCGCCACAACGACATTTTCCTGATTCAAACTCGCCAGCATTCCCCACTGCGCCGCGCCGATAATTGTGCCGTCGTGCAAAACGGTTTCGCCACGCGCCACATCGCTGCCCGCGCGACGAATGCTGGTAGCCGGCGGCACAGAAACTAAAATTTCGACCTCGTTTTCACCTTCGCGCGTGTCTTCGCGCATGACAACGGCATCGGCGCCTTGCGGCAGTGGCGCGCCCGTCATTATGCGGGCGCAAACGCCAGATGTAATTTCGCGTTGTGGAAATTGACCTGCCGCGATAGTTTCGAGAATTTGTAGTTTTACCGGCGCGTTTTGGGCAGCATTTGCAATATCGGCAGCAATGACGGCGTAGCCATCCATGGCCGAATTATCAAACGGCGGCAACTGCACATCGCTGATAATATCGCGCGCTAAAGTGCATCCTATAACCAGTGCGTGCGTAACGGTTTCGGAAGGCAGAACTTCGATATTATCGAGCACGATTTGACGCGCTTCATCTGGCGTCACGAGGGTTCGCATGAAATTAAAATTGAAATCAGCCGCGCGGCACGCCGCCTTCGGCATAGTAGCGGCCTAAATCATCGGCATCTTCGTTTTCGCGTTCTTTGGAGTGGCGGACTTGCGAAGACGCCGCCGGTTTTTCTTCTTCGGCAATTTTGGCTTGCGTAAAGGCGCGACGCTGCAAATAAAATGAATAGGCTAACGCGAACACAAAAAGCAATTCGCCCACGCGGGAGAGATGAAGTGAACGAAAGCCATTCCAGTCGAAATTTTCGGCCAGACGCAAGGCCAAAGTGAAGGCAAATAGCACACTCGCCACGATAAGAATGCGCCACACATTGCCCACTTCGCCAGTGCGCAGCAAACGATAAGTATCAATTGCCAACACAGCCGCGACGACACTGATGGCAAACGATATCAAGGTCAACAGTTGAACGGAGGCGGCATTAATATTTTCCAGCATGATGACTTCCTGAGAACTTCTCGCTGTCTCTTATTCTACCCGTTTAGGCCTGCGTTTTAAAACTCATTTTTGAAACGCACTGCGTCACGGCAAAAGGGCGCCGTTTCCACCACGGGCAACCGCAGAGTGCTATCCTCGCGCTCATGGCGGGCGCGAATCGCTGTTGCGGCTTCGCGCGCTTGCCTTTCGTTTTCAAACAAGCCAAACACAGCCGAACCGCTGCCCGTCATTTGCGCGCCTAAAGCGCCCTGCGCTCGCAACATAGCCGCCATGGGACGCAATTCCGGCAATATTTTTTGCGCGGCGCGTTCGAGATCGTTGCCCAAAGCGCATGCCACACTTTTAAGATGCGGCGGCGCCACATCCACACGTTGCAGCGACGTGCGCGTCAAATCTTCGAGCGTCAGGCCCGTGCCACGCAAATCAGTATCGCCCAAAGCCTCCAACATTTGCGGCGTGGCGCGCTGTGATTCTTCGTTCATCGCATCCCACGCACCGTAAACGGCGGGCGTCGAAAGAGTTTGCGAGGATTGCACAATCACCAGCCAGCCATCCAGCGCCGGAAGTGGCGATAAACGATCTCCAATGCCTTCCATCAAAGCTGCGCCGCCCCTCAAAAAAAACGGCACATCCGCGCCAATTTTCGCCGCCGCGCGCATGAGTTCGCTTTCGTTTAGCACATCGCGGTGCTGCCGATTAAACGCCAACAAAGTCGCCGCCGCGTTGCCGCTGCCGCCGCCAAGTCCCGCCCCAAAAGGAATGTGTTTTTCCAGTTCGATGTGGCAATAAACCGGATGCGTGTGCCCCTTGCCCTGCGCAGCTTCGAGCCATGCCCGCGCCGCTTTGAGACACAAATTATTCTCGTCTACTAATTCTGCCCGATTGCAGCCAACGGTGATCGCCGTTTTGTGGTTGTGATTAGCTTCAAAATCAAAACGGAGCCTGTCCCATAAACCAACTGCGTGAACTACGCTTTGCAATTCATGGTAACCATCGCGCCGCCGCGACAAAACATCGAGAGTCAAATTGACTTTTGCAGCCGAATACACAACCAGTGGTTTCACGCCGCGTAGTTTAAGGAATTAAACACCAATAGCTACGGAGATTTCCGCTTTTCCTAATTTTTCAAAATGCTGCTGCCAGGCCTGTGACAACCGAACATCGGGTGGCAAGTGCGTGATTATACGTTGCAAGCCTTCTTCAAAAGCGCGCCATGCCGAATCGCTTTGCATCACTAATTGCTCGTCGGGCAACACAGTTTTCATGTCTGCATCTTCAATCACTTCACGCAAATTATCACGCAAACCAGTGAGATAAAGCCGCCCGCCGTTTTGCGAAAAGGCATCGGCAAAATCGAAAAGCGCCCGCCAACACGAGTAATCAATCGAATGAGCGCGGCGCGTGCGCACAATGATAAATTTCGGTTTTTGCAGGCGCACGATTTCATTTAATTGCGCCCGCAATTCGTGCGCTAAACCGAAAAACAAATCGCCGTGCAACGCCAAGGCGATTACATCGCTCGGCTCGTGTTTACTGTCACGCGCATAAGGTTTTTCTTCAAAACGCCCGCTAAGGCGCGGCACGAGTTCAAATAATTGCAAGTCGCGCACACGATACAAAAACAAACCCATCGCGGCGATAAGGCCCGCGAAAAATCCGAGTTCGATGCGCCAAAAAACCGTGACAAAAAAGGTGATGAAAAGCACCGCCGCATCGCCACGCGCTGTTTTCCACACGCGCTGCACCGCACTCAAATCTATCAATTTAAAGCTGGTAAAAAGCAAAAGTCCGGCTAAAGCAGGCAGCGGAATCAGTTCCAAGCCGCGCGGAAAAATTGTCAGCGCGAGCGCCGTAAATAAGCCGAAAAACACATTGGCCCAGCGCGTTTGCCCGCCGCTGCTTTCGATAAGGGCCGAACGTGAAAACGACCCCGAACCGGGCGGCCCACCGACCAACGCCCCAGCAATTTGGCCCAGCCCTTGACCAAAAAATTCCTGATTAAAATTCAATTCCTGCCTATGTTTCAAGGCCAGAGTTTGTCCAATAGAAACCGCTTCAATCAGCCCGATTAACGCCGCCGCCAGAGCGCCAGGCCATAAGGCACTTAACACTGTTAAGTCAATTAACGGTGTCTGCAAAGTAGGCACGCTATGCGGAATTAAGGCTATATCCTGCACCAGTTTTACGCCCGGTTTTATAAATAATGCAGCCCCTGTTGCTAATCCAATTGCCAAGAGCGCGACAGGGGATTTTTTCGAGAACCGATCACAAATCAGCATCAGCGCGCAAGTGCCGAAACTAAGAATTACGGCGCTGCGATTGGCCTCGCTTGCGCGCGATAAGACGTCAAATAATCGTGAGGCAAAATGAGGATGCGCCGAAGCCGCGACACCGAGCAATTGATGCGCTTGTTCCAAGCCGATCAAAACGCCCGCGCCGATGCCAAAACCTAATATCGCCGGTTCCGGCACAAAGCGCATAATCCAGCCAAAGCGCAAAATGCCCATCGACAAGCGAAATAACCCAACCAAGAAAGCGAAAGTAGCAATCAAAGCCACAGCGTTAGCGGGCTGGAGGGCGATAAAGGGCGCTGTTGCTGTTGCCGCTAACAAAGCGGCAGAATTCGTCGGCCCGGCATTGATCCATGGCGAAGCGCCCCACAAAGCCGCTACGATAGACATCGCTATGGCCGCATACAAGCCGCGCACCGGCGGTAAACCGGCCATCATGGCGTAAGCCATCGCTTGCGGCACGGCGAATACAGCAACGGTTAAACCCGCCTGTGCATCCGCACGCCACGATTTAGCAACCGCGTCATGTTTCCATAAACGCAGCGGCCAAAATTGCACGCGATCATTGGGCGGATTTATCATCTTGAATTTAGGTATCGCCCTGCTGCGCCGCAAAAACAAGAGCGGGGCTTATTCATCGCTGAATAAACCCCGCTCTTGGTCATCAAATCCTCCGGCTTTATTTCTTTTGGCAAGCCGGGCAGCAGTAATACGTCACGCCGTTGACTTTCATCGGCGTGGAATACATTTCGCCACTTTTGGTGGTTTTCATTTCCATACCGCAGTTGGGGCACTTCATCGTCGAAGCAACCTTTTTCTTGTCGCCTTTTTTGCCTGTCGCGGCGGCTTTATGCGCGCCACAGGCAGCGCAACAATAATAAGTCTTGCCTTTGATTTTGACGGCCACAGTGTGCGTCTTGTCGGCCTTGGTCGTCAGCGCCATTTTGCATTTCGGGCAGGTCATCGCAGCACTTTTGGCGGCTGGTTTCGCCGCTGGCTTGCTGCTTGTCGTGGGCGCGGCCAAAACCGCCGTTGTCAGCGCGCCGAAAACGGCGGCTAAGGTGAGAAATTGTTTCATGGTGTCTCCTTTTGCAAGAAAGTTTAACGGCTTTCTTGCATTTAAATTGCAGTGACTTTTATTCGGGAGAAATTGGTGTTATAATCCGACAAAATAGTTTTGGCAGGTGCGTTCATGAGCGGTGAAATTATTTTGCCTGTGAATCAGGCAATACGACAACAGCGGAACGAATTAGCCGTGCAATTAGGCTTGCCGCCTGTTGGCGCCCGCATGGTTAATCAATTTGGCATTGAGTGGCTTCATAGATAGCCATTACTATGCGTCTACCATAAGTTCTTCGGCGCGTGACAACGGCCAGCCAATTCGCAATCATCCCCAAGACTTGCTGCCGGTTATTTTGCCCCAAAACTGGTCGGAGCGATTGAAAAACTTCCACACCGAAGTTAATCGTTGCACCTGCAAACGCATGATGATTGTGGATATCATGCCACATCTGCATCCCACGCTCAATCACGAGGACGGGAATTATGTGGATTCCCAATCTTCCCCCGACCTCATTTTGTTTTTCTTCGATGCGGCGCATATCTGTGAAACGATTATTGCCCACGAACTGGCTCACGTATGGCTGCACTATGTCGAAGGCTGTGAAGATTATCGCACTTTTCGCGAATTATCTGACACTAATCGCGTGCGCTTGCTGCAATATGTTCAATCGTTTGTGCTTGATTTAAAAGTCAACAAACTTTTGCGGGCAAGAGGCTTTGATATGTCTGTGCCGGAGCAACACCAACGCGAAGCGATTTCATGGATGGCTCAGGCGTTACTTTTGGGACACCGCACGCCTTATCCGCGCGAAGCGGGCTTTACCTGCTTATCAATCGCCACCACATTGTTAGAGGAAGAAGAAACGATTGCTCAAAATTCTTCATCACAAATTTTGTGTTACGACGGCACGATAAACAGCGCCTTGCAAACCATTCGGCAAATGCTGCCAGACGTTTATGCTGTTGCCGAGCGATTAGTCGAAATCATTCACAGCCACGATGACCAAACTCGTCAAGGCGTTCTGCAATCCATTGACGACTGTCTTGAAGAAGTCTTTGCCTTCACCCGCGAACCGATTGACTTGAAAAATGAATTGATTGAAGTGTTGCCGGAAGAAACCAAATGGGACAAATGGCCCGACACATTTGAGGGTTGGCCCATCGAAGCGAAATTGGAGGCGGGACGAATTATGGCAAAAAATGCTATTGGCGCTCGGATAGTTTGTGAGACGGAATACACCTTTTCAGGCTTGCTGCAAATCACTTTTGAGAAGCTGGATGGCACATGGACAATTCCTACCCTGATGCACCACATTCCGCGCCTGCCGCCGCATATGTGGCCCGACCCCGCGCAACTGCAAGCGCCGCGTCCCTACATTCCGCAACTGCCGCAACCACCGCGTCCCCAATTGCCGCAAATGCCAAAACCGCAGATGCCACAAGTGCCTCAGCCGCCCACGACTTTCGGGCCACCGCCCCTTCCTGACGATGAAAAGCGCAACCGCTACGGTCATGGTTATGGGCGTTTCTACATGGCGGGCGTAGGGCGCTGGCTCAGTCGCGCCCGCTTGGAAGAACAATTAGGCTATTCAACAGGTGAAATGGAGCATCCTTATGTGTATGTGGCGAATAATCCAGTCCGATGGTCTGATCCTAATGGATTACAATTTCCTGGATATGCAAACCAATGGGAGTATGAAGCGATCGCGGGTGGAGCAATGCACGCTACGGATCCTTCAAATGCTACTTGGGGAGGTAATATAGGCATCCTTGGTCAGTGGATTGCCCAAACGGGGTCAGCCAATCGCTGGTATGGCCCTAATGATCCTCACACTATTCAAATGCGTCAATCAGGGGGTGCGGCCCAGATGAGAAGTGATTTTGTGAAGAAAGGGTGTGGCAAGGGAGTAACAGGGTTTTTCAGCACGAAAGACGCTGCTAAACAACTGGTGGATTTTGGTAATTCTACCCAAGTTCAGGTTGGGGGATTTGTTTGGAAGGCCACCAACAATGGCAATGGAACGGTGACTTATCGAATTTTCAATCAATTGTCAATTGAGTCATTCTTTTATCATGGCCTCTATGTTATTCCTTTGCCGCATAAGCCACGACCACAGGGTGTTCCAGCCATGGGAAATATAAACCAATATTTTCAATGGACAGAACCGTTGCCGCGTGGATGTGTATGCCCTAATATACAATCTCCTCCCCAAAGTTCAATATTCCTTGATTGGTGGGCACAAGCAGAGGATGACATTCGTAATGCGTTTGGCGTTCGTTGAACATCTCACACGCAAGAATGCTGTAAGGTTATGAAAAAGTTTCTTGTTATTCTTGGCGTCGGCGGCGTCGCTATGATTTTTTTAATCATTGTGTTGTCGCCGCATCCGTCCTCGCTCCCATCAGGAACACTTGTTGGGAATTATCAGGCAACTCTGCCCTATGGTGTTGCGACACTTGTGCTTTTGTCGGACGGGACATACAACCAAACCTTCGCCTATAAAAGTGGCAGAGTCGTGAAAAATACTGGGACTTGGCAGGTTATGGATAGCGTTCTGTCTTTAGATAATGCACTTAGTATTGGGGAGAACTTAGGAGCGCCTGAATACGGACTTTATCGTGAGTATGTGTGGCAATTATCTACAGATAAGAGATTGGGGCAATTATGGTTGACTTTTGATCCAGATCGTTGGGGCTGGGCCTACAAAAAAGTTTCTTAGTGACCTGCCTAATGATGAAAAATTAGTGCAAACCATTAGGGACATTTTGACGGAGAAACATCCAATGCTTGAAAGAACGCCCACGTCACAACCGACACAACCGCCGCAACCGCCAACATTTGGCCCTCCACTTCCTGACGATGAGAGGCGCAATCGCTATGGTCATGGCTACGGACGCTCTTACATGGCCGGTGTAGGGCGCTGGCTCAGTCGTGCCCGCTTGGAGGAACAATTGGGCTACACATCAAGGACAATGGAGCATCCTTACACCTATGTATCGAATAATCCAGTAATTGGATTTGACCCGACGGGAAGGATGTATCCTGATTCGTCTTGGCCTTCTGGCCCTCCTGTGCCTGAAGATAAGCCCGTAAAGCCAAGCAATCCAGGAAGTCCATTTCTCAATTATGGGAACTATTGTGGCCCTAATCGCAGTTGGCATCACCTACCACCTAATCTGCAACCTGCACCAATCGATGACTTGGATGAGTGTTGTAAAACGCATGATGATTGCTGGAAAACAAGAGGCTGTTCGGCTGATTTGCTAACAGTTATACCTTCCTTTGAAGGTGAATTTACAGAAGCCTGTAGAACGTGTGATCGCGCTTTGGTGGCTTGCGCGCAGAACAGTCAGTGCGATAGGGACAAAAAGCCTCATCCCTTTCAAAAATATCCCACACAAATTCAAAGGTGCAGAAATTTCAAAAAGAGACTTATTCTTCTGTTTTACAGATGCAAACCAGGCGGAGGTGATGGTATAGATCGTTATCCGCCGGGGACATGGTTTGTGAAGTAATAACGCAATTTGTGATAAAGAGATTTAATGAGAGAGTGGCTTGTGGTTTGCATAAAATTATTTATCTCGGTGCTAATGGGGTTCGGAATGGCCCTTGTGGGTTACTGCGTGCAACTTTTACTGTGGGGAATAGGTTTTGTTATCCCACTTAGTAACGCCGCAGGCGCCATTCTTGAAATGGTGTGTTATTCCTTGCCTGTGATAGGGTTCCTGTTGGGCATCTATTTATCCAAAGAAATGTGGTCTTGGCCTCATGACACAAAGAATTGATAAGTAGTTGCCGTCTCTGATGAGAATTTAACTGGATGCCTTTGAACCTATAAAATCTGCTTCTGCAATGAAAAGCATAGGCAGTGCCTCATTATTCTTGGTGGCTCTGCGATGCATTCGTTCAACACCTCCATCATTCTCTATTTTCGATCCTTCAAATATTGTTTTATTTGGCCCATTGATGATAATTGCCGCGTTTTTAATGTTCCTCGGTATGGCAGCATTATTTCGTTCTACAAAAAAATCTAAATTTTTTTCAAAACGCCCTTGACCTGTTCCTCGCCACGCTCTATAATCTCTCTTCGCCGGACAGGAAAGAGTGGTCGAGAGGCCACGAAGCACCTTTGGCGAAAACAGAACCTTGAGTATCAATTAGGAGTTTGTAGACGAGACTGAAAAACAGTCGAATTTATAAGCCATAGATTTTCCCCAGTGCGAGAAACGCGACAAGCAAACTGCTGAGTTATCCAGAAACGGATGAAGAGTTCAGTAAGTGCAGGAAAAAATATTTAAAAATTTTTTCCAAAAGGGCTTGACGCGCACTGCCAAGGTTATGTAAGATTAACCCTTGCCTGTGACGAACGGCAGCAACGAAATAACGTTGAAAGCCCCAGTTACAACGGCGCGCTCTTTGAAAACTGAATAGTGATTCGTGAAAGTATTAGTAATTAAAGTCTGAGTCTTGATAGGCGCTTTCGAGCAAATATCAAGCGAGTGATGTGCGAGTTTCAGGTCGAAATCAATCGTGCTCTAACGAGTACGCTCTTCACCACTATCAATCGAACTTCGGTTCGTTATGATAACAATTTTTGATGGAGAGTTTGATCCTGGCTCAGGACGAACGCTGGCGGCGTGGATTAGGCATGCAAGTCGAGCGACGGACAGTCTTCGGACTGTTACGGAGCGGCGAACGGGTGAGTAACACGTGAATAACCTGCCCATATGTTCCGGATAATTGGTCGAAAGACCTTGTAATACGGGGGAGGATCGGTCTTTGGCATCTTAGACCGAGGGAAGTCGCAAGACGCATATGGAGGGGTTCGCGGATTATCAGGTAGTTGGTGGGGTAACGGCCTACCAAGCCTACGACGATTAGCTGGTCTGAGAGGATGGTCAGCCACATTGGAACTGAGACACTGTCCAGACTCCTACGGGAGGCTGCAGTCGAGAATCTTGGTCAATGCACGAAAGTGTGAACCAGCGACGCCGCGTGAAGGATGAAGGCC
>JANMKN010000113.1:0-3336 GCA_031372065.1 Abditibacteriaceae bacterium
CATAAAGCGCCGTCCAGACCCAACCGAAGGCACCTAAACGGGGCGCAGCGGCCCATAGTAGCGTCGAAAGTGCGGCTAAAAGCATCACTTCCGGTGCGGGAAAGGAATTATCGTTGGGTTCGAGGACTAAAAGGTTGACGCGATGGGTTACAAAGGGGCGCGGCGAGAGAATTTCGGCATCCAAAACCGCTTTCGCCCAGTAATTGATGCACGGCACCGTGCCAATGCAGAGCGCTATCGCGAATAGCGCGGCAATCGCGACGCGTCGGCGGGATGGCGCGCCGGAGGTTCGCGGCGCGAACATGAGTATGCTGGCTAAAAGTGTCGCCAGCAAAGGCACCGCACAGACGTAAAAAAAGCGCAGCGTTGCATCCAGCCCCGCGCTGCGCCCGGCCCAGTCATTAAAGAAGTAAAACAGTTGCACGAACGCTAAAATTATAAATGCTTGCCCCGCAGTGGGCAACGAAAGGAACAATTAACACCAATGAAGCACAGCAAAAATCTCTTGATCGCACCGAAACCCCTACAAAAACAAACAGCCTCCACTTTTGTTTAGCGGAGGCTGTTCTGATTGTGAAATGAACCTTCAACTTTTCTTCGTGGGCAGGGCGACTTGGTAGCCGCCTTGGTCGTTTTTGTTGAAAGTTTGGACGATTTTTTGAGGCGTCGTCTTTTTCACGTCGAATGTGACGATGGCGTTAGCCTTTTCCTTGTTGGCCTTAGCCGTTTTCACGCCTTGAATTTTGAGCAGAGCCGCTTCCACACGGGGCGGGCATCCAACCGGTCAGTGCATCCCCGAAACGGAGAGGAGGATGGTTTTATTTCCGGCTTTTTGAGCCGGAGCAGCAGGTTGCGGCGTGTTGCCAAGCAAAGCCGGGCCGCTGAGAGTGGCAATGGCGACGGTGGCAAGTGCCAACGCTCCAAGACCTAAATGCATCGTTTTCATATGAGCCTCCACAGGCAAATTTCGCTTTGCCCTTTTCGCAAAGCGATGTTCTCAGTTAGACAGGAATAGCGCAATGCGGCAAATTTCTTAATTCGGCACGTCAAGCAAACCTTCGTCTAATAAGCGGGCGACGAGCGGCGAATCTTCGATTTGTAATGGCAGTTGCACGCGGCCACCGCGACGGCTTGATTCCCACGTTGCAAAAATGAGTTCTGTGGTTTGCAGAGCGCGGCGCGCGGAAAGTTCGGGTTCGCGCCCGCGTTGCAAGGCATCCAACGCATCGGCGATGGCGCGCTGGATATTGCCTTCGCCGTGCAAGCCTTCGCTGTCGGGCACGCTTTGCCAATCGCTGTCGCCTTTGGCCCAAATGCGCAAGTTTTCGCCTTCGCCACCGCCGATTTCGATGACGCCTTCGCTGCCGATTAAACGATTTTGCGCGATGGGCATCGCTTCAAAACCGGTAAACAGCGTGCCGTAAACGCCGTTTTGAAATTTGAAATGTGAAAGCCCTTGCGCTTCGACCCACGCGCCGAAAATCTGTCGTGAACCTTGCAAATCAATTTGGCCGATGACCCATTCGACGGGCATTTCATCGTTGTAAAAAAACATCATGTCGAACCAATGCGTGCCCCAGTCATAAAGGTTCGGGCAACGCGCTTCCATGCGTTGCAACTCGCCAATGCGGCCCGCTTGGAGTAGCTCTTTGGCTTGGCGAAACGGGCCGCCAAAGCGTCGTTGATGATTGAAAGTTAGTTGCGTATTGTGCTTTTCGCATTCTGCGACCATCTTTTTGGCATCGCCAAAAGTGGTCGCCATCGGCTTTTCGCAATGCACGGCGCGCACGCCTGCTTTGGCGCAGTCAATCGTCATCGGCGTATGCAAATGCGGCCATGTGCAAATGCTGACGATGTCGGGTTTTTCTTTGTCCAACAGTTCCTGATAACTTTCGTAAATGCGCGAAACTTTGTGTTCTTCTTGAAACGCTTCGGCATTGGCGCGCACAATGTCGGCGACAGCGACGAGTTCGACATTGGGCAAGGCGTTATACGCTTTGGCGTGCGCGTGCGACATTCCCGAACCTGTCGCGCCGGTTTGACGATGCGGCCTGCCGCAGCCGATGATGGCCGCTTTGATTTTGTTGGAATTGCTCATGTTGCTCCTTTGGGTTGCTTCACTATGACAACCTGATTTGCATAATAACGGCGCGCCAGTGAAAAAACATCCAGAACTCCATACGCCATCCAGATGGCCCAGCCCAGCGACGGATAATAAAAAATATGCGCCGTATTGGGGCCAGAAGTTAAAGGCGCATAAACAATCAGGGCGAACAGCACCCCGAAAATTTGGTGACGGTTTTTGTTTTGAAAAAAGCGGCACCAGAAAAAATACATCGGGGCGAGTAGGGGAATCACCATCCACTCCGTTTCGACTAAAAAACGCGACACAGTTTGGTCGAAAGGGATTCCCGTTTTATACGATGTGTAGAACAGCAAACAGATGGTTATGGCGAGGGCGAAAATGCCTTGTAACAAGAGTTGTCGTTTCCGCAAAGCCGCGTGGCGGGATTGAATCAACCACCACAAACCTGTCACGAAAACCGTCAGCGACAGCATTAAACAATCGCCATTGATAGCGCGCGTAAAGCCGCCGCCGAGGTTGTCATTGAACAAGCGAAATTTCCAAGCCGCATTGCCCGGCATTCGAAATCCCATGCCTTGCAAAGCCCACAAACGAAAGAAAAACATCGCGCCAGCCAAAGCGAAAAATGGTAGCACGAAGCGTCCTTTTTCGGGCAGTTGCTGTTCGTGCCAGCACAAAAGCAGCAGCACGAACGGCGCCATATAAGCCATTTCTTTGACGCAAAGCGCCACCCAAAATAGAAAAAGGGCCGCCCACTGCCAGCGGCGACTTTCTGTTTTTAAAAATCGCAAAAAAGCCCAAATACAAGCCGTAAAAGCCACTGCGTGCCAGCTTTCGACGTTATCTTTCCAATTAAGCAGGCCATCAATAGGCGCCATCCAGATGAAATACTCGCCAAGGCTCGCGCCCCATAGACACGCGGCCAAAGTGCCGTCACGTTCGCCGAGCAAATCCACCAAAAAGCGCCACAGAAAAATCAGCGCGAGGAAATGCGAGAGCAGCAGCACCAAATGAAACGGAAAGCTGCCGTTGATGCCGAAAAGTTTGTATTCAGACCAAAACAAAAGCGAGGGTATCGGGCGATAAAACGGGCGAAACTTTTGTCCCCACGGGCCATGCCACCACTTCAATGTGTCAACAAAGCGCGGGTTTTCTTCCCACGCGTAATAAAAATAATGTGTATCCGCATCAAAGGCGCGCAAGTCAACGTTATGTTGTTGTGGCAAGGCAATCAGCGGCCCGCTGGCGCC
>JANMKN010000159.1:0-10487 GCA_031372065.1 Abditibacteriaceae bacterium
AGCGGGCGCCCGCCCAAAGGGGGAGGAACTACGCTCTCAAACGCCTTAACTTAATGCCATTGGGTTGGGGGTTTCCTGCGAGCCGCAGCGCGGCTCTTTTATCTTTACGCCAGAGAAATAGCTTGCGTGGTGTATTGCGGCGGGAGGTTCCGCGTTTGCATGGTGATCTCCATGTCTTGAAATTCTATGCCGCCAAACATGGTGGCGAACGAAACATCGGCGGCATCGCGTCCGCTGCCAATCAAAACATAGCCGGTTTGCGGTGTCATTCGCGTGGCGTCGAAGAAATACCACGCGCCGCCCCTTTCATTGCCCAAATAGGCTTCAAAACAAGCATGAAAATCCGGCGGATTCAAGCCATAAGCGTAGCCTGAAACAAAACGTGCCGGAACGTTGAGGGCGCGGCACAAAGTTATGCCCAAATGAGCGAAATCGCGACACACACCAGCGCGCTCTGTGATGGTGTCGAAGGCCGATGTGTGCGTGCCGCTGCTGCCGTATTCGTAAGTTATGTTCTGGTGAATATAATTGCAAATCGCCGTCACGCGCGGGAAGCCCGGCGAAAAGTAGCGGAACTCATTGTTCGCCAAGCGCACCAAGCGGTCACTTTCGCAGTAGCGACTCGGATACAAAAAAGGCACCACGTTAAAGGGCAGCGCCGCCGATTGAATCTCACCAATGGAAGTGACATCTACAAGGCGCGGACGGCTTTCGATCTCGGCGCCGTAATTGACTTCCAGTGGCCCCGATTTGGCATTCACGCGCACAAAACGGTTTTGCGTTGCCGGATCAATCCATTCTTCACACAAAGCGGTGCTCTGCGCGCCTTGCGTGGCGCGAAAGTTTTCGCTGAGAACCTGCTGATTGCCACAATGAATGGCATGGACGTTAAAAATAATGGTGCCCGGCGCGTTTAAAGAGTAACGCAGTCGGCACCCGACAGAAAAATGCATAAATTCCTTCGCGTAAAATTGAATTTTAGGAGACAGGCGGTGGAAAAGTGGCCGAGCCGGCATCCGGTGGCGGCGGATTGCCCCCCGGTGGCGGCGGATTTGGGGCCGCTGAAGTCGGCGCCGCGCCAGTGGCCGCCGCATCTTGCGAACTCGTGGGCGCCCTTGGCGGCTCCGCTGTTTCGCCGGGTTTGAGAGGATTCACGGGCGGATTGGCAGATGGATTTACCGGCGTTGTTGTTTGGTCTACGGGAGCCGGTTGCGGCAGCGTTGCGACTTTGGCTTGCCAGAATTGATCAATGGGCGCTTTGAGGGCTTGCCGCACCGTGCCATCGGCGAAGACTACATTGTTGCCGCGCGAGTGGGCGGGCGGATTTAGCCACATCAGTTGCGTGCCGCTCAGATTTTTTTCGTCGCCCGTTTCAAAAAACGCGATCAGCGAGCCGGAATTATTGAGATGAGAAAGCGGTGCCTCGCTCATGCCCAAATTGAAGGCATAACCGATGTGGCCGGGGCGCGACGGGCATTCCAAAGCTTTGCGGTCGGGCACATAACGCAGTAGGAGTGTCGGCCAATCGTCGGCTGTGGGAGCGTGTCCCTCGTTGTCCTGCGCGTAAGCCTGCATCGCCATCGCGAGATTCTTGAGATTGCTTTGGCATCCGGTGAATTGTGCCCGCTTTTTCAGCGTCAGAAAGATGGGAATCCACACTATAACCAACACGCCAAGGGCAACGCCCAACATTCCCGTGGAAAGCGTGGGACGCTTTTTAAGAACTGCTGGGATAAAGTCTGTGTCCGGCTCGACGCGAATGCCCGCGATGCGTTCGTGACCGCGATCGGGGTGCAATTCCAGCCCACAATCGCTGCAATGCTCGGCATCGCTGGGATTATCGGCATTGCAACGCGGACAAATAGTGCGCAATTCGGCGCCGCACTTCTTGCAGTAAGTCAGTTGCTCTTCGGGAGGATTATTTGTTCCGCAATTGGGGCACCGCACTGGTCGCTCTCCATTTCTTTCACGTCAGTTTGCACCGGCACTTGTGGCCTATGTGCAGTTATAAGGCCATGTTAGCGTGCGATAAGCACGCTCGACCTCACATTTACGCTCCTGATTTACCATATCAGAATTGCTCTTTGCGCGACCTTTGCGAATTTAATTCCTCTCCCCTCCGGGGAGAGGTTAGGTGAGGGGCACGAGGTCGCTTGCGACCTCTTCCGATGCGAGAAACCCCTCACCCCAACCCTCTCCCCCAACCGCTGCGCTGGGGAGAGGGAGGACTTGCCAAACTGATTCTTAGAATCATAGGCGATGCCGTTCCCAAAGCGCGCTGCAATTGATCGTCGGCATTATTCCAATCGAACAAAGCACGCACGCGGTTGCCTTGGGCGCGGGTCAGAGCAGCCAAAGCGTCCAATACCTCGGCATTAGTGCCGCGCCCCGATTCGTAGCGCAATCCGGCCAGATGATAATTCTCCTGCGCGGCCTTTTGCGCCGCCTCTGCCGTGGCGATGTTCTTTTCGGCGGCTTGCTTTGTCGTCAATGCGGTTTGCACTTCGCGTTCGATTTGCAAATGGAGGCGTTCTATTTCGGCCTGCGCGCGATTTTGCGCGGCGCGGGCTTCGCTTTCCTGTGCGCGACGCAAACCTCCCGTCGAAAGCGGAATGCCGATGACCACGCCGGCCATCGCGCCACCCATCGAACTGCTGCGTTGCACTCCCAAATCGCCCATCGCCATCGCCGCGATTTGCGGGCGATAACTGCCGCGCGTAGCTTGCAGATTCTGTCCCGCGCTGGCGATGCGTTGTTGTGCCGCCTGCAATTCCGGGCGCTGATTTTTGGCTTGAGTCAGCAGATCGTTCAACTCCGGCGCGCTTTGCGGCGTGAAACTTAACGTATCCGCCACCGTAATTTGCGATTGCGGCGCGAGTCCCAAGGTGGCGCGCAATTGAATCAAGGCGATGTCCACATCACGCTGCGCATCGGTAACGTTTTGCGCGGCATCGGCGTCTTCGGCTTCGTCACGCAACACATAAAGCTGCGGAATGCGGCCCGCTTCCAACGCGGCCCGGTCAATGCGCAGTCGTTCGGTTGTGGACTTCTGGCGTTCCTCGGCCACGCGCCGCATTTCTTGCGCGAGCAGCGCCTGCCGGTAAATGTTTTTCGTTTCCAACACCAAATCTTGCCGCACCGTTTGCTTGTCAGCTTCCGAGGCACCGCGCGCGGCTTGCGCTTGTTTCACCAATGCCGAAAGGCGCCCGCCCGTTTTCAGCGGCAACATCAGCATGACGTTCTGCCCGGCAAAGGCGCCGCGCGGGAGCAGCGTGATATTCGTCGGCATGACCGGCGCGGGCGTGGTCAGAATCGCGCCTTCGCTGCCTGCGGAAAGAAATGTCGTCGCTGAAACTTGCGGCTTCTTCGCCGCTTTTGCCGCCTGCACTTGCGCCTGCGCCATTTCCACTTCGGCCTGCGCGCCGCGCACAACGGGGCTTTCCCGCAAACCAATTTCAATCGCTTCATTTAGCGTCAACGCGCGATTGATAACCGGGCGCGTTTCATCGGCTTTTGCGCTCCCTAAGGTCGCGGCAAGCAAGCCGCAAAATACAAAGTTAAATCGTTTCATGAGTGCCTTCCACTTCGTCCGGCGCCTGCCATTGCCAATCGCGCTTGAGGAATGTTTTGTTCAGCCAACGGATGAAATCGTCCACATAGGTGTGCATGATGGGAATGTCAATGAGGCTCAAAATTGTGCCCACCAAAAGGCCGCCCAAAATGGTTGTGCCCAGCGGTTGATAAGCATCGAGGCCGGTTTTCGGAAAAAACGCGACGGGAATCATCACGATAATCGTGATAAGGCTGGTCATCAAAATCGGGCGCAAGCGTTGCGGGCAGGCGCGGCGAATCGCTTCATCGCGTGGCACACCTTTATCACGCTGGCGCATGATGTTATCAATCATCAAAATCGCTGCCGTGATGTCCATGCCGGTTAAAACAATGATCGCCATGATGGAAACCGTCGAAAACGCTTGTCCTGTCAGCCACAATGCGGTAAAAACGCCCGCCAATTCCAAAGGCAAACTGGCGATCATTTGCAGCGGCTGCAAGAAGCCGCGAAATTGCGCGACCAGAACTAAATACATGAAAATAATCGCCAGCAGCAAACCGTAAAGCAGGCGCCGAAACGAATCCATCATCTGCGTCATGTCGCCGCGCATTTCGATGCCATAGCCGGGCGGAAAATTCAGCTTTCCCATCGCTTTCATCATCACTTCCATGCCGACATCCATCGAAGGCAAATGCCCTTGCCGGTAGTAGCCCGCGACGCCGATAACACGCCGCAAATTATCGTGTTCGATGACCGAGGGCGCGTGGCGAAATTCGATGTGTGCCACGCTTTTCAAGGGAATTTGCTGGCCGCTTTTGGTGGTGATGAAGAGGTTTTGCAAGTCTTCTTCGGTGCGCCGGTCACGCGGTTCATAGCGCAGCGAAATGGTATTTTGCCGCAAGTTCGGCAAGCGATAAAATTCGTCGGTGAGGCCACCACGCAGGGCATAATAGGCTTGCCCCGAAATCTCTTCGGGCGTGAGGCCCACTTCCTGTGCGCGGCGCCCGTCCACTTTGATAATGTAATTCGGCACGCCCATCGTCGAAGTCAAAGCGGGCTGGAAAAAGTTACCCTGAATCGTCGCGTCGGTGCGCGCCAATTCCATTGTTTGCTGACCGAGTTGGTTCAGCACGTTCAAGTCTTTGCCATAAATAACCAAGTGAATCGGCGCGGCGGCTGTCGCCATCACATCGCTGCCCATTTCTTTGATTTGCAAGCGCCGCAAGCCCGGAATGGTGGCTTTGGCTTCGGTTTGGATGGCATCAATCACTTGCCAGATGGTGCGCCCTCTCATTTCCTTGTCGGAAAACGTCAGCATCATGCTGGCGGCAAACGGGCTGGGCATTTGGTAGCCGGTGAAATACGGATTCCACGACTCCATCATGGTTTCCTGTCCGATTTCCAGCGAAGCGCGTTCGAGTTCGGAATGCTTCAGCATGATTTTTTCGAGGCGCTGCGCGGCGCGTTCGGTTTCCGAAAACGAGGTGCCCGGTTGCATTTCCATAAAACCGTTTGCTTGCCCCACATCGGCGAGCGGCATCATTTCACTGCCGATGAACCAATAAAACGTAAAGCCGATTATCAGCGTTGCCAGCACGCGTGTGAAGTTGGCGAAACGATGCTTTAGCAGCCAACCAATCAAGTGAGCGTAACGATTTTCAAGTCGCACAAGGCCGCGCTGAAACGGGTCAACAAGCACATAAATCCATTTCAAAAACGGATGTTTTCTGTCGGCGTCGCGGGCACTTTCGGGGCGCAACCATTTGGCGCAAAGCAGGGCGGTCAGCGTGAAGGAAACTAACATCGAAGCCAACAAAGCGAAGATAATCGGCCACACCAATTCGACGAACATCAGTTGCGTGATGCCGCCGCAAAAGAGCAGTGGCGACAAGGCCAAAACCAGCATCAGCGTGGACGAAATCACCGCCAAACGCACTTCGGCAATGCCGTCAATGGTGGCGCTTTTCGGGTCTTTACCGAGGCGCAGATGATGTTCAACCGAGTGAATATCTATGATGGTGTCGTCTACAAGGCGCCCAATGGAAAGCAAGAGGCCAATCAGCGTGCCGGAATTAAACGTCATGCCAAACGGCACCATTGCGACAATCGCTAAGGCCAGCGAAGCGGGAATGGTAATCAGGCAAATAAGCGTGCCGCGCCATTCGCCGAGAAAGAATAAAACCGCAAGGCCGCACAGCACAATCGCCACGCCGAGTTCGTGCCAGACGTTTTCAAAAAGAATGTCCACAAACTTTTTGTTGTCATAAGCTGCCTCGAATTTGACGCCGGGATTTTCGCGCTCTAAAGCGCGCGCTACTTTCATCACGGCGGGCACCACATAAGCCGAACTGGCGCCCGGATTTTGAATAATCGAAACCTCAACGGCGCTTTTACTTTCGCCTTTTGTGCCCGGCTGATGGTTCAAAAAACGATAGGCGCTGCGCCGCTCCCAATAGCCATCCAGCACGCGCGCCACATCGCGGATATAAAGGACTTTTGGGGATTGAATGTTGGGTGTTGGGGTCTGAGAATTGGTCGTCGCAAGCGGATAATCCAAAATGTCTTCGGCGCGCAGAGCGCGATTGTCCACGCGCACGATGGCTTCGCGGTCACTGGTGGTGAGATTGCCCGCCGGACGGCTAACATTCTGTTCATCAAGGGCCTTTTTCACATCAAGAATCGAAAGATTGTAAGCCGCCAATTTTTCGCGGTCAACAATCACTTGCATTTGCCGCCGGAAGCCACCAAAAGGCACCACAGAATACACATTAGGCACGGTTTTGAGGCGGTTTTGCACTTCGTTGTCGGCAAACTCCCGCAAGCGTGCCGGAGTCCAACCTTGCGCCGCATCGCCGGTTAAGGCAAACGACAGCACCGGCAAATTTAGAGAATCAATCGGCACCACCCACGATGGCTTTAAGTTGGCGCCTGTAGACGGCAAATTCGCCTGCGCGACATTCAAAAGCGCCTGCACATCAAAGATCGCTTTTTTCATGTCGGTGCCATAGGGAAATTCCAGCGCCACGAGCGAAAAACCATCTTGCGAGGTTGAGCGAATGGTGCGCAAATTCATTACATTCACCATTTGTTCTTCGATGGGTTTCGAGACTTGCAATTCCATTTCTTCGGCGGATAATCCCGGCATCATCGTCACCACGCCGACAATCGGGCTTTCCACATAAGGCGCAAAACGGCGCGGCAGAATTGAAGTGACGGCGATGATGGCCAGCACCACCGCCGCGACGTAAAACGCGATGACAACATAAGGATGTTCGATGCTCCATTGATGAATTAGATGAAGCGGATTGCGTTTGGGCGAGGCCGGTTTCATCGCACGACCACCTGCCCTTTCATCATGTCCATGCCGCACGCGAACGAAAGCGTTTTTCCACTTTGCGGCGTGAACTCTACCGCTACCGGTTGATTAAGCGGCAATGCTTTTCTGATTTTTAAGTCGGGAAAAACCACTTCGGTGCCACAGCCTTCGGCGGCGATGCGCGTGAAGATTAAACGCGCCGGAACGCCCGCTTTTAGCGTGATATTGGGCAGTGAAAAACCTTGCGCGCTGACGCTGATTTTGATAGTTTGCACGCCACTGCTTGGCGGGCTTCCAGCCCGCTGTTTTGCAGGCTGATTTTCTGCGCTCCATAGTGGCTTATCGGGCATCACCGAATCGTGTTCTTTAAGGTTTTCATAACCGCGATAAATCACGCGCGCACCGTCTTTGAGGCCGCTGATTATTTCGGTGTAATCTCCGTTGGTGACGCCGGTTTTTATGGGCGCTTGATGCGCGCGATAGTGGCCACCCGCCATTAGCGGCGTGAGTTTCATGTGACAGATCGGGCACAATCCCGGATGATTTTGCCTGATTTGCGGGTGCATGGTGCAGGTGTAAATGGGGTTTTCCGGTGGCGCGTCTTCCATTGTCCAAACCGTGGCTGTTTGCTGGGAAGCAATGACTTCGCGGCTTGTATCGGCGCGCCGCACAATCGCAGCGGAAGGCACTTTAAGCGCGCCGAAATTTCGTGACTTGGCGATGTCCATCACAATGGCTTCGCCCGGTTTGAAACGATTCTTTTCGTTGGGCGCGACGGCCTCCACAATGCCAAGGCGACTTTGCGCATCGGCGGAGGGAAAAACCGCGCTGACGGTGGTTTGCAGGCGCTTTTTCGGGTCGGAAGGCGAGCGCACTTCGACGCTGGCGCCGATTTGAATTTGATCAAGATCGCTTTGCGCCACATTCGCTTGCAATCGAATCAGGTTGACCTGCTGAATCTTTAAAATCATGCTGCCCGCATTGACAAGTGAACCGGGCGCAACCAGACGCTGCGCCACAATGCCATCGGTAGCGGCGCGGATTTCGGTGTAGCCACGAATGACGTGCGCTGTTGAAAGCGAGGCTTGCGCTTGCTGGGCCAGCAGCGCGGCGCGGCCTTGTGCCAAGCGCGCTTTTTCGGCGCCGTGCGAGGCGCCTTGTGCGGCTTGACGGGCGCCCTGTGCAGCAGCGGCGGCTTGTTGGGTTTTGGCCGCCGCCGTGGTAATATCGGCTTGCATTCGCCGCACGCGTTGCACGGCCATGTCGAGTTCGGCTTTGCGGCCTTGCACTCCCGCTTTGGCGCGTCCGATTTCGGCCTGCATTTGCGTTACTTTGGCTTGGGCGCTTTGCACGCGGGCTAAGGCCGCTTCGCGATTGCCTTGCGCCACGCGAATTTTGGCTTGCATTTGCCGCACGCCAGCTTCGCTTTTTTGCACGCTTGCTTGGGCCGCACGCACATCGTTACTCACTTCGGCCACACGCGAGAGCGCCTGCTTTACTTTGGCATCGGCGCTTTTGGCTGCCGCTTCGTCCTGCTGAAATTCCTCGCGCGAAATGGCGCCTTGTTTTACAAGTTCTGCCGAGCGCTTGACTTTTTCGCGCGCGAAACTTGCGTCGGCACGCAAGGCTTCGACTTCCGCCTGCGCCTGTGGCAAGCGCGCTTTGGCGGCGTCCAGCGCGGCGCGTGCATTTTCGACATCGCTGCGCGCATCGTCCAAAGCGGCTCCGGCGTCTTCGATTTCGGCACTGCGCGTTTGCGCTTCGCGCTCTGCGGCCTGAGCCTCGGCCTGCGCGCCAGTCACGCCGCGCGTTGCCGCGTCTTGTGCGGCCTGCGCGTCTCGTATGCTGGCGCGGGCCACTTCGATACCGCTGGCCGCTTCGCTCTGCGCCGCTTTGGCAGAGGCCAATTCGCCTTGTGCGACGGGCAAACCGCCCGCTTCGCGTTTGGCTTCTGTGGCTACGCGCCGCGCTTCGGCTTGTGCCTGTTGTGCTTCGGCGCCTGCCATGAGGCGCTCTTGCGCGGCAGCGGCTCCCGCGAAGCGCGCTTCGTTTTCGCGCTGGCGCAATTCATCACTATCGAGGCGCGCCAGCAACTGGCCGCGCCGCACTTTGGTGCCGGGATAAACCGGCATTTCCACAAGACGCCCTGTTACGCGCGCCGCTATGTCTTGCTCTGTCCAGGCGATAGCCGTGCCGGGATAAGTCACGCGGGCTTCCAAAGTGCCGCGCCGCGCCGTGACAACTGCAACGGGCAGGGCGCCAATAGGCGGCTTCATCACCGACATATCCATCGCTTGCGCCTCAATGACACTCATTGCGCCCGGACGCCGGTAATTTTGCACGACATAACGCGCTCCGAAAAAGACTAAAACTAACAGCGCCAAAGTGCCGATAGTGCCCCAGGGCACGCGGCGCGGCGATTCTTCGTGTAAATCAACGGACATAGAAGTCCCCTCCCAAACAAATACGCAAAAGGCGCGCGACAACAAGCCAGCACGAAAAATAGTGCCGCCTGAACCTTCAGGAAACGAGCGATTTGTTAAGCGAGAGGCGGAGCGCGGCCCAGCAAAGTGGGCGGCTCAAGGAGCGAACGAGGCGGAAGAAATAAAGGAGTTGAATAGTCACTTTGGACAAAGCCAAGCAAAGGCGATGGCGTTTCAAACGCGGGCAGTGGCCCGCTGGCAACGCTGTGCGCGGCAGCTAAAGAAAGCAGCGACGAAGCGGTTTGACCATTGGGCGTTACGGTTTCGCCCGTCAAGCGCACCAATTTGCAACAAGTGCCACCAATATGGGCGCAAACGGGCTTGGGTGAGGCAGTTTGAACTACTTTTGGACAGCAACAAGAGCGTGGCGCGGCAGTTTTTGTTTTGTCGCATCTGCTACAACGCGGTTTGACGGATGTTTTTGAAGGCGCCGCGCACACGGTGGCGGCGCTCCCGACGCGCCCTGTCATCGGACACGACCATGCCAATTGCGGTAGTAGCGAAGCTAACATCGCTAACAAAGCCCACAGGGCAATTCTGGGTCGGCGCCAACGTTTCATGTTTGGTTTAGCACGCCTGCTGTGCAAAGAAGTTCCAGTAGAAACAACACAGGCGACGCTTTTAGCATAGCGTCGCCTGTAAAAAGAAGCATCCCTTAATCGGGTGATTTTATTTTTCAATCAGCCAGATATTGCGGAAGAAAATTGGGTTGCCATGGTTTTGTAGCACAATCGGCGCGGGCGCGGCGCCTTCGGGCTTTCCAGCCCCGGTTTTAGCGGTGATTTCGTATTTGTCATGCACTACGACGCCGTTGTGCTTTAAGGTAATCACGGCGTTTTTGATTTTCTTGTCGCCCTCAAACTGCGCGGCTTGGAAATCAATATCGTAGGTTTGCCACGAAAGCGGCGGGTAATTCATGCTGACAAGGGGCACCTGCTGCTTGTAAATTTCGCCGCACAAATCGCCAACGGCGTGTTTGTCGTCGAGTTTGAAGCCAAAGGAATCGAGAATTTGCACTTCGTAGCGGCCTTGAATATAAACGCCGCTGTTGCCGCGACTTTGACCGCGCGCGGCGGGCTTAAACGGCTCGATAAATTCCAAGTGCAGCGTGAAATTCTTCACATCGCGCTTGGTT
>JANMKN010000169.1:0-8547 GCA_031372065.1 Abditibacteriaceae bacterium
ATGCCCACAACCGAATTTTTTCCGGCAGCTACACTAATCGTCCAGGATTCTGCCTCCAATTGGAATTTTCTTATTGCTTCAGGAATTTTTGAAACCAGACTTTAAAGTAAAGGGATTAAATAAAGGCACAACTGTGGTGATAGTATCCTCGGTAAAGAGTTGCATGTGACTCAAAATAGCGATCAAGAACCCAATGGTATAACCAACATTAGTGATTAAATCGGTCCAGACTGCATCAGCTGGGAGATAAGCAGCAATAATCGCTTTAAATACAAATGAAAAACTGATTCTTGTTCGGCAAGACCCGCTTTCCAATAGCCATAAGCCATCGTGAGTTGATATAAATCGGTTAAAAGCGACAGCGAAGGCCGGTAAATCTGGTTGATATTCATTAAAGTTCGTCGCTGTTTATAATTTTCACGCCCGCCGCGCGCATTTCTTCAATGGCGTTTTCCACATCATCCGGCTGCAAATTGACGCCGCGACAGGCATCGGCGATGAGCGTTGTGGCAAAACCTAAATCACGCGCATCCAAAGCGGTAAATTTCACGCAATAATCGGTCGCCAAGCCGCAAAGGAACAGTTCATCGGCGCCCGATTCATGGAGAAAATGCGCCAAGCCCGTCGCGCTCAAATGATCGTTGTCGAAAAAGGCGCTGTAAGAATCCACGTCCGCGTTCTGGCCTTTTTGAAAAATTTGCGCGATGCGTTCTTTCTCCAAATCGGCGCGCAATTCGGCGCCTTGAGTGTTTTGCACACAATGAACCGGCCACAAAACCTGCGGCTTGCCGTTTATATTGATAAGCTGGCCGATGGCGCGCCCTTCGTGATTGGCCGCAAAACTGGAATGACCGGGCGGATGCCAATCCTGCGTGGCGACCACCAAATCAAATTTCGGTATGGCGCGATTGATAACCGCAACCACGGCATCGCCTTCGGCCACGGCTAAAGCGCCGCCGGGACAAAAATCATTTTGCACATCTACGACGATCAAAACTTTCATTGTAAAAATTCTCTCAGTGCCAGTTGCAAAGCGCAACGGCTACACTGAGGAAACTTTTACGTTCATGCCCATTATCAGCCATACCGACCGCAAAGCCCCCAAAGGGCGCCTGCTTATTCTCAATATTTATCTGGCGCTTTTGCTCGGTGGCGCGACGATGGTTTATCCATTTCTCACTATGCTGACCGGCTCTGTCGGCACCTCTTTCGATTACGAGCGCCGCGCCGCTTTGCCGCGTTTCATGGTTTCGCGCGAAGACCGCTTTATGCGTGCGGTTGTCAACTTTTTCCCGCCTTCGCATCGTAATTCTCTGCGCCAAATGCGCGATTATTTTTCGGATGCCAACCCCGATTGGCAAAGCTGGTCGCAAATCGGCGACGACAAAAAAGGCAGCGACGCCTTTGCCCGCCGTCAATTGCAAAGACTTGATAATCCGCAAACGATTCGATTTCTCAAAACAGCCGCCGCCGATTACGCCGAATGGTTTGCCAAGCAGGATTTGCGCGAAACGATTTTGGCCTTCGATAGCCGCCATGTCGCGCCCTTTTTGCGCCGACGTTACGGCACTTTGGACAAATACAACAAAGCATGGGAAGTTTCGCTTGATGACTTTTCCAAAGCCGACGCACCCGAATGGAGCGGCGAACCGATTGACCAGCAAACCTTCGTGCCCATTGACGACACGCGCTACCAAGATTTGCTGGCTTTTCGCGCCGCTTATCGTAAAAACCAATTCACACCTTTTCTAAACGGCGCCCCCGCCAACTATCTGCGCCCCGCTTCGCTGCGTTATTTGTGGGAGGATTATCTAACTGAAGTGGTCAACAGTCTTTCCGACCCGAAAAAAGACCCAAACCTTTACGCATTGAAAATGGAAGAGGATAACCGTTGGCAGAACTCTCTTAGTCGAAATTTGCCTGTCACTTTCCCACAGGTGGAACAAGAAGGGGATTTCAACGGCACAGTTTGGAAGCGTTTTCTTCATGACAAATTTCCGCTACGCCATATTGAAATCGCCGCCACCAGACAGCAGCAAACTAAGTTTCAACCATTTTTAAAAACGCGTTTCCGCACCGTTGATTACATGAACCGCGTGCTGAAATTAAACGCGAAATCGTGGAGCGAAATTCATCTCACGAAAACTTTGCCGCCAGATGAAATCGGCAAAGTGTGGATGGATTTTGTGCGCCTACAAATCCCTGTGACTGGCTGGAAACTGCGCGACACAGTGCCAGAGATTTCCTTCCAGAAATTCCTCCTCAAAAAATACGGCTCGGTGGGAGCTGTGAATGCGGCTTATGGCTCAAGCTGCGAGTTCATCGAAGAAATGCCAATTCTCTTTGGCGCGGCGGTTTTGCAAACTTTCGCTTTGCGCGAAAACGCCTTTGCCTGGAACAACGTAACCGCAAATTATCGGGCAGTCGGCGACTTTTTATTTTTTCGCGGCCAAGCGGTCAGCAACACGGTTATTCTTGTTGTTTTGGCGCTTTTAATCACCCTAACGGTCAATCCGTTGGCCGGTTATGCTCTGAGCCGTTTTCGCTTGCGCGCCAGTGAAAAGATCATCGTTTTTTGCCTTGCGACGATGGCGTTTCCTGCTGCGGTGTCCGCTATTCCCGGTTTTTTGCTGCTCCGAGATTTGGGTTTATTGAATACCTTTGCCGCGCTGGTTTTGCCGGGCGCGGCCAATGGCATGACGATTTTTTTGCTCAAAGGCTTTTTCGATTCGCTGCCTCAAGAGCTTTACGAAGCCGCCGCCATTGACGGCGCGCCGGAATGGATGGTGTTTTTCTATATTTCCATTCCACTTGTAAAACCGATTTTAGCGGTCAGTTTGCTCAACGCCTTCATCGCCTCTTACAACGGCTGGGAATGGGCCATTATTGTCTGCCAAGACCCGCGTTTATGGACACTTTCGGTGTGGACTTATCAGTTTTATCAAACGATGGGCGCCAATCCTTCGATGGTCATGGCGGCGTTTATTATCAACTCGATTCCGGTTTTAATTGTCTTTTTGCTGTGCCAGAAAATCATTCTGCGCGGCATTATTTTGCCGTCGCTGAAATAGGCACGTTAGACTGGCAATTATGACTGCTCTTTCCCACACCAATTGGCGCCGTTTTACGCCGCTTATTGCCCTTGCCATCACCGGCGGCGCAGTCGCGGTTTTTACCTTATCCTCGCGCGTGCCAGCCCAAGTGACAGCCACTCAAACGCAGTCTCAAATTGCAGAAAATATCCCCGCTCCGGCGCCTTATATTTCTAAAAAACTTTGCAATTTGCAAGATCAAAACATTGACGAAAGTTCCGGCGTTGGCGCCAGCCGCCGTTACCCCGATTTATTTTGGACGCACAACGATAGCGGCGATTCAGCGCGGCTTTTTCTGATCAATAAAGTCGGAAAAACCATCATCACTGTCAACGTTAAAGGCGCCGAAGCCAAAGATTGGGAAGATATGGCCGTGGCGGGCGACCCAACAAATTCGATGGTTTATATTGGCGACATTGGCGACAACGCCGAAGTGCGCGAAAACATTGTAATTTATCGCTTCCGCGAGCCGAAAATTGATCTCAAAAACCCGCCGGAGCAACTTTCGGTAGGCTGCGAAAAAATGACGCTGACTTATCCTGACCAACCGCACAACGCCGAGACTTTAATGGCCGATTTGACCGGCAAATTATTAATCATCACAAAATCGGTGGGGCAAACTTTTGTATACCAAACGCCGGATGTTTTCAAAGATAAAACCGAACAGAAACTGGAAAAACTCGGCGAAATCGCCATGCCCGCCGGCTTGCGCAATTCGATGACAACCGGCGGCGATATTTCGCCCGACGGCAGCCGTTTAGTCGTGATGACTTACGGACAAATGCACGAATGGAATTTAGGAAGCTGGTTCAAAAACGGCGGCGCCCAATGGCGCCAAATCATGAAAAACAAGCCGCGCACTTGGGATTTGCCCAAAGCCAAACAAATGGAAGCCGTCTGCTATGGCCTCGATAATAAGCTCTATTCGACCAGCGAACAATTGCCCACGCCGTTTTTTGAATACTCACCGACAAACTAAGTCTTCAAAACTGCCGCTAATGCTTTGGGCAGCGTTTCCTGCTCAAATTCAAAACCGCTTTCCAAAAGGCGCTTTGGCATAACGCGGGCGCTGGAAAGCACAGCTTCATCGGCGAAATCGTTCATCAATAAGCGCAGCGCGGCGGCAGGCACAGGGAAAAAGGCCGGACGATGCAAAACCTTCGCTAATTCTTGCGTGAATTCTCGATTGCGCACCGGACTCGGCGCAGTAATGTTGAAAGCGCCCGCTAATTCGTTGTCCAAAAGGTGCAAAATGGCCCGCGCCGCATCTGATAACGTAATCCAACTCATATATTGCAAGCCATCACCCAAAGGGCCACCCAAGCCTAATTGAAAAGGCAGCAGCGTTTTCTGAAGCACGCCGCCTTCTTTGTCGAAGACAACGCTAATACGAAGATTCACGACGCGCAATTTATCGAGCAACGGCTCACAGGCGCTTTCCCAATCGTGACAGACATCGGCCAAAAAACCTGTTCCGCGCGCGCTATCTTCGCTTAATTCTTCGCCGCCGCGATCACCATAAATACCAATGGCCGAAGCGCATAAAAACGCTTTGGGGGGCGCCGCTGTTTGCGCCAACGCTTCGCAAAGTTGGCGCGTGCGCAACACGCGACTGTCGTAAATCGCTTGCTTTTTCGCTTTTGTCCAGCGCCCGCCGACATTTTCGCCCGCCAAATGAATCACCGCGTCGAAATTTTCTAATTCTTGCGGACTTAAAACACCGTTCTCCAGCCACGCAATCGCGCCTTGACGCGGCGTGCGCGACAAAGCAATCACTTCGTCGCCACGCGCCTGTAAGCGCTGTTTCACTTCGCTGCCGATCAAACCATTGGCGCCCGACATTAAAATTTTCATGAAATTCTTTGTAAAGAGCGCTCGCTTTCATCTGTCAGTGACGCTAACGCTTTCTTGCCAACGAGAGTTATAGCAAAAGCCAAAGCGCGCCGCGAAAAAGCGAAACGACTGGTAGAAAATGATTTTCGACTGTTCGACAGCGATTTCGGAGTGTTTTCTAATGCTTGCGGAGTGTTCTTTAATCGCTGTCGAGTCTTCTTTAATGCTTGCGGAGTGTTCACGAATCGTTGTGGAGTCTTCGGCGATTGCATTGGGGTGTTTGGGAATCGTTGCGGAGTGTTGGGAGATGACAAACGAGTGGAGTGTAAATAAAATGTTGCGTAGAGAGGAGGAAAATTGACCAATCCGGCTAATAAGATTTCCTGCCGCCTGTTTGTGATTCTGGCAAGAGAAGCCCCGATTGCTGTCATCTTCCGGCGGGGGCCAAGTAAGTGGACGCAAATCATAAAATGGGACACACAAACCGATACTTTGGAATCGGGGGCATGGTTTCACGGGCAAATTTACCCGCAGCGTTGTGATGTTTCGCCCGACGGCACGAAATTGATTTATTTTGCGGCTAACTATCAACACAGAAATCGAGGCAAAGGCTTTCCTGAGGCTTGGACTGGCATCAGTAGAGTGCCTTGGCTTACTGCTTTGGCGGTATGGCCGAATATCGGAACTTACTTCGGTGGTGGTTTATTTGATACCAATACAAGAATTTGGGTGAATTCATTCGGAGGCGGACATCATCCTAATTATCCGCCTCAGGGTTTAGAGGTTTCTTACGAACATGGTTTCCCTGATCATGATTGGCATTGGCTGTTCCGGTTAGAACGCGATGGATGGAAACCAATTCAAGAATATCCATTGGGTTCGGTGCCCTCTTATCATTTACAAGAGGATGGTAGTTGCCTCATTAAGGCGACTAATCCCGCTAAGGCGACTAATCCCGCTTGTCCGCTTTTACCCATAATTACTGCAATACACGAAAAGCAATCGAAGCAAAGTTACTGGTTTCTGAGGATGACTTCAATCTTTGATTACACCGGTGGCACAAACAGTCAGAGCTTCGGTTTGAGAAATGCCGAACGCAAAACCATAACGCCACTTGAAGGCGTGCTCTGGGCTGATTGGGATAAACAGGGCCGTTTATTATGTGCGACAGATGGCAGGCTGTTCGTAGCAAAAATCGGAGTCGACGATGAATTAACCTTTATTGAACTGTCAGATTTCAACTCTGCACAACCTGAACGAACCAAGTCCCCGGATTGGGCCAGACATTGGTAGTGTTGCTGCCAAAAATCAAAAAAGCGCGCCGCGAAAACTTTTCGCGGCCCGCTTTTTTATGTCATGATGGTCGTTAGCACCAAATTTATTCGCGTAACGCCGCTACAAATTTTGTTTTAACCAAGTAATTGTCGTTTTGATAAGTTCTTTTTCCCAGTCGGTGCGATTGAAAGTGTGGTCGGCGTTTTGAATAATGTGCAACTTCGATTGTGGCATGGCGCGATGGTAATCTTGCGCGTGATCCAGCGTGACCGTGGTGTCGTCGTCACCATGTAAAACCAAGGCCGCACCATTGTAATTTTCCAGTTCTTTGAGCGGATCAATTTTGCGCGCGTCGTCGAAAAACGCTTGACTGACGATGTTGCCATACCAATCTACAAAACCATTTTTCGCTAAAAACGCTTCGGCTTCGGGTGTCACGCGCAAGGCCAAAGAACGGCTAATCGAAGCTGTCGCCGCCCACAAAACTAACGCCTTAATTTGCTCGCTGCGCGAAGCCGCGCACGCGGAAACAAAGCCGCCCAAACTCAAACCGATTAAGCCCATCTTGGTGCGGTCAACGCCTGCTTGCGCGCCCATCCAATGCATCACTTGCAGCGCGTCTTGAATTTCCGTTTGCGGTGTGACATCGGCAAATTCGCCATCACTTTCGCCGCTGCCGACAAAATCAAAACGCGCCACGATAAAACCTTCCTCGGCTAAACGTCGCGCGGTTTTGACAAACAAACGATGCGGTTCCACACGCGAGCCAGTAAAACCGTGCCACATCATAATCGTTGGATAGCGCCGCGCGGCGGAAAAACCGGCTGGACGATGCACCATGCCGCGCATGGTTTGTCCGCGCGAAACGACTTCGGCGTATACCTCGTTATTTTTGCTGTTGGGATTATTCACGCCGCAAATTTTCGCAAAAACGGCGCGCTGTTGCCAAAGCCTCCGCTACACTCTGCGCATGGACAAATACGATTCAGGTCGTGAACTTATCGCGCGCGTTGTTATCATGCGCCACGATTGTTTGCTTGTTAATCAAGGCCAAAGCAAGCTAACGGCAGAAACTTATTTTGCCTTGCCCGGTGGTCACGTTGATCCGGGCGAATCGTGCCCGCAAGCCGCCCAGCGCGAATTGGAAGAAGAATTAGAAGCACAAATCGAAGTGGGCGATTTGCTTTTTGTCGGCGAACAAATTTACGCGGGACGCAAAAAAACGGATGGTAAACGGCACGAAGTAACGCTGCTTTTTGCTGCCACTTTAACCCAAGCGCCGCGCGAAGAAAATGGCAAACTTTTCAGCCCCGAACCCAGCAAAAACTTTCAATGGCTGCCGCTTTCGCAACTGCCGGACGCCAATTTGCTGCCGCGTTCGATAAAACAATATCTCTTGAAAGAAATCGCCGCACGCTACGCATTTCATGACGACACCGAATAATTCTCTCATCGAACTGCTCGATGTTAGCAAAGATTACAAAACCGAAGAGCGCACTGTGCAAGCCTTGGCGGGCGTAGATTTAAGCGTGCCACGCGGCCAGTTTTTAGCCATCGTCGGGCGCAGCGGCTGCGGCAAATCTACACTGCTCAATTTGCTCGGTGGCTTGGATAAACCCAGCAACGGCCAAGTGTCAGTGGATGACAAAAATCTGCTGACCATGAACGACAAACAACTGACCGAATATCGCCGCGCCACCGTTGGCATTATCTTTCAGTTTTTCAATTTGCTGCCGCTGCTCACCGTTCTCGAAAACGCGGCCCTGCCCGCTTTGTTATCAGGCACCAATAAAAATATCGCTTTCCAACGCGCCGAAGAATTATTGAACGCTGTTGGCCTTGAATCGCGCTTGCATCAACAGGCTTCGCTGCTTTCCGGCGGCGAAATGCAACGCGTCGCCGTGGCCCGCGCACTCATCAACGACCCGCCGCTTTTATTGGCCGATGAACCGACAGGAAACCTTGACAGCAAAAGCGCCGAAGCCGTTTTGAAGTCTCTACGCGACCTAACAAGCGGAGGCAAAACTGTCGTCATGGTGACACATTCGCGCGAAGCCGCCGCCATTGCGGACATTACACGCGAAATGCGTGACGGCAAGTTCGTGTAAATTCTACATTAAGCCCCTCACCCCCTGCCCCTCTCCCCCAGGGCAAACGCACTACAACTTTCTTGTGCAACTTTAAGTTGCTAAAGCTGAATAGTGCTAAGGCGCTGGCCTTTTGACAATTTTAAATTTAGTCCTTAACAATCTACAAAATTCCTTGTAGTGCGTTTGCCCTGCCCCTCACCCCCCTCCCCGCTCCCCCAAACCGCGTCGCGGGGAGAGGGGTGTCTGGACAGCACCCC
>JANMKN010000209.1:0-1617 GCA_031372065.1 Abditibacteriaceae bacterium
GACCAAACGTATGCGAACAGAATCAGTACTAACTTTTGTGCGACAATAATATTTTTCCATTATCCCTCGGACAACATCTATGCAACTATTGTTATACTGTCAACGGGCATAAAATTTCATTTTGTGCTATAATGAGGGTAAGATCAAACCCAAGCAAAAAGAGCAGGAGTAACCGGATGCTAGAACTTACATTTACGGAAGAGACAATTAGCGAATTGCACTATGAACGCTATCACCACGCGCATCCGCGCGTCCAGATGAAAATGGAGGCGCTGTTACTCAAAGCCAGCGGTCTGCCGCACCACCAAATCGCGGCGTGTGTGGGGGTGTCTGCGCCGACGTTGCGAAGCTATTTGTCTGCGTATGCAACTGGCGGGATCGCCGCCTTGCGGATGGTAAATTTTCATCGCCCCCAGAGTGAATTAGAAGCGCATCGCACCATCCTGGAAGCCCATTTTACGGAACACCCGCCGGCCAATGCCAGCCAAGCTGCCGCCGCGATTGAAAAGTTGACTGGGATTAAGCGTAGCCCGACCCAAACGCGCATTTTTCTGAAGAAAATCGGACTCAAACGCTTGAAGACCTATGCCATCCCGGCCAAGTGTGACCTGGAGCAACAAGAAACGTTTAAAAAAACGCATTGGAGCCGCGTTTAGCCGAAGCGCAAGCGGGTCAGCGGGTGGTCTATTTTGTTGACGCCGCCCATTTCGTCTTTCACTGCTATCTCGGTTTTCTCTGGTGTTTCACGCGGGTCTGCGTGCGCGCACCCAGTGGGCGCCAACGCTTCAATGTGCTGGGGGCCTTGAATGCCGTGACTCATCAGTTGCTCACGATCACTAATCAAACCTATATTACGTCGATTGAAGTTTGCGCTTTGTTACACACGATTGCTGCTGCCCATCAGCAGCAAGTCATCACCGTGATTTTAGACAATGCGCGCTATCAACGCTGTGGGCGGGTGCAAGATTGTGCGCGCCTGCTCAACATTGAACTTTTGTTCTTGCCGCCTTACTCCCCCAATTTCAACCTGATTGAGCGTTTGTGGGGCTTTGTCAAAGACACCTGTTTATATTCCCAGTTCTACCACTCTTTTGCTGACTTTAAGCAGGCCATTTCTAGCTGTCTCTCTGAGACCCAAGGCACACACAAATCGCAACTCAATACCCTGCTTACTCTCAACTTTCAAACTTTTAAAAAGGTAAAATTATGACCGTCGAAAGTATAGCCGGTTGCCGACTCGACCGAAGTCGAGAACCACCAACGAGTTACCCTGTTCCCTGTGTCCATTGGTTTGTGACGGTAGGATGGTGCTTTACGCCGGGTCTTGTGTTGAGTGGAACGCACTGTGATAATGTGCCCACAATGCCAAAGACCTTTCCCGTTTTGGGCATTGCGCAGCGGTCAGCTTTCGCAATCTCTCCATGACGACGCCTAAGCACCTTCACTTTCGTTATCCGTAGTCACTTGCTAAACGAGGTCATCCTGTCTGACTCAGGATTTATCGCCGTTCGGGTACCCCTTGGGTGCCGCTTCTGACGATTGATAACCAGTCGCACGCCAGGGGCAAGTGCTTTCACTTCGTCCACCGAAAGGATAGGATTTGATGATGTGCTAAAG
>JANMKN010000252.1:0-12305 GCA_031372065.1 Abditibacteriaceae bacterium
TTGGCGCGCATTTCGTCCTTGCCGGGCATAAGTAAAAATTAGTTTTGAGTTTTGAGTTTTGAGTTTTGAGCTGATGCGCTACGCGCTTTTACAAAATGGCGCAAAGCACCACTGATTCAACTCAAAACTCAAAACTCAAAACTCAAAACTCTTCTGACCATGATTAAGCGCTTTCTTTGTCTATCTTAGCTTGCAGGGTGCCCGCGAATTGCGTCAGGACGCCTTGCAACGTAAAAACAAACGAGGCCAATGGGCCTTGCAACGCGCCGACAGCTTTGGCGCGCATTTCGTCCTTGCCGGGCAGTTTGGCAATAGCAGCCAGTTGTTCGCTGGAAACTATCATTTTCTCGACCAAACCGTTCTGCAAGTTGAATTTTTCAAAACTTTTGGCGTTGTCACTGAGAGCCTTGGCTGCCTCAGCCGGTTCGCCAAAACCAATTGCCACAGCCGTCGGGCCGCTGAGGTCGCCGACCAGTTCTTGGCTCGGCGTGCCTTCGGCAGCGCGGCGCAGCAAACTGTTTTTCACCACGCGCACTTCGACATTCGAGCCGCGAAGCGCCTGACGCAGTTTCACCATGTCGCCCGCTTTGAGGCCGCGATATTCGGTGATGACAACCGTCGAAGCGCTGGTCAGCTTTTCATGCAACTCGGCGACGAGGGCGGCTTTGTCTTTGTAATGTTTTTCAACCATGATATTCCTCCTGCTCTCGCCTTATTTAGCGCACGGTGGCCGGATCAATCTTGACACCCGGCCCCATCGTCGAAGACAACGTGATCGCCTTCAAATAAGTGCCCTTGGCCGTGGAAGGCTTGGCCCGCTTGATGGCGTCAAACAGCGCGTTGGCATTTTCTTCCAAAGCACCTTGCTCAAAGCTGACTTTGCCGATGATCGAATGCACAACTGCCGCTTTGGGTTCGTTGCGATATTCGATCTGACCTTTTTTGCGGTCGCCGACAATGCGGCCCAAATCGGCGCCTACAGTGCCAGACTTGGCGTTTGGCATCCGCGCGCCGAGTTTTTTGCCCAAACGCGAGATGAGTCGCATCATATCGGGCGTGGCAACTAAAACATCGAATTGCACTTCGTCTTTTTCGATTTGTGCAATCAAATCTTCAGCACCAACCATATCAGCGCCTGCGGCTTCGGCAGCCGTAGCCGCTTCGCCACGCGCCACAGCGACAACGCGCGGCGTTTTGCCGGTGCCATGTGGCAACGTGATGGTGCCACGCACTTGTTGGTCGCCTTTACGCGGATCAATGCCCAAAACAAGGGTCACATCCACAGTTTCGTCAAATTTCGCGTTGGCGGAGTCTTTGACGAGTTGGACTGCTTCATTCAAGTTGTAAAGCCGACGCGCGTCAATTTTTTCCGCTAAAGCGCGATAACGCTTTCCATTTTTATTCGCCATCGTCGCTCCTTTAACCCTTAATCTCAATGCCCATTGAACGCGCCGTGCCCGCCAAAATTTTCATGGCGCCATCTACATCTTTGGCGTTCAAATCGGGCAATTTCACTTGCGCCAGTTCGCGCAATTGCGCTTCGGTAATGCTGCCCACTTTGGTTTTGTTGGGCACGCCGCTGCCTTTTTTCAGGCCCGCTGCTTTGGTCAAGAGCGCCGCAGCGGGCGGCGTCTTGGTGATGAAGGTGAACGAGCGATCCTGAAAAACCGTGATTTCAACCGGAATAATCGTGCCCGATTGCGCGGCAGTCATCTCGTTGTAAGCCTTCACGAACTGCATAATATTGACGCCATGTTGCCCCAGAGCTGGGCCAACTGGAGGCGCCGGAGTGGCCGCGCCCGCAGGCAATTGCAGTTTGATGATGGCTGTGACTTTCTTTGCCATTGTTTCTTCCTTTTTAGCTGTTAGGCATTTAGCGATTAGCTGTGAGCCGTTTGCTCAATGCTAACTGCTAATCGCCAACTGCTTTTAGCTAATTCTCTCCACATGAGCGAAGTCCAAATCCACGCGCGTTTCGCGGCCAAAGATGGGAATCATAACAGTCAACTTTTCGGTCTTGGCGTTGATATCATCAATACGGCCTTCGTTGCCGGCAAAGGGGCCAGCGACCACGCTAACCATTTCGCCTTTGTGAAAAATCCGCGAGGGCGGTATGACTTCGCCGGTTTCGCCCAGCAAACGGCGCGCTTCGTCGTCTTGCAACGGCATGGGACGCGTCGCTGTTCCGGTCACTTGTCCCAAAAATCCCGTCACGCCAACAGTTTCGCGCACGAAATGCCAGGTTTCGTCGTCCATCTCCATCTCAATCAGCACATAGCCGGGGAAGATTTTCTTTTTGACCCGGACGCGCTTGCCGTTGCGCATCCGTTCTTCTTCCTCGGTGGGCACCAGAACGCGCGCAATGCGCGGCTGCAAGCCCGTCTTTTCGACGCGCCGCTCGATGTTCGACTTGATTTTTTCTTCCTGACCGGCATAGGTATGCACTGCATACCAATGTTTCGACATGATTCACCTCCGTCCACCATGATTTTATTCATGATGGCGACACACGAGCGCATCGCACCAATTTTCCCGTAGGGATTTTTCGGCGCGACAACAAAAATTGACCTGATTGGGGATTTTAAGCGGGTTTTTCGAGGCCGAGCAGGTTAAATACAACCGAGATCAGATGATCCAGCCCGTAAATATAGAGCGAGAAGAAAATCAATAGCCCAATCGTCACAATCGTGCCCGCAATGCGCTGTTCGTGCGAGGGCCATACCACGCGTTTAAGCTCGGTAATGGTGTCTTGCAAAAACGTCCTGCCGGATACGTTTGGGACGCCCTGACGAACCTGTAGGCCGCCGGGCCGCGTGACAGCTTTGGGCGTCACGTCTTTAGTGGGCTTTTTCTTCCCCGGAAAGTCTTCTCCGGGTGCTGTGGTTTTAACGATGGCCATATTTCGCGTCTGCTGGCGGAAAACCGCTACGACTTCCTTTTCAACAACTTTACTTACGATTTTCCGCTGCGCTTCGTGCCTCTCCCACGAAAAAACTTCAGGACAAAGGAAATCAAATTTCAATTTCCTTGTTTACGACACAGGAGAGGCAGGAATTGAACCCGCAACCTCCGGATTTGGAGACCGGCGCTCTGCCAATTGAGCTACTCTCCTAAACGGCAGTTAAGAGTTTTGAATGATGAGTTTTGAGTTGAAGGTATAACTCTTATCAACTAAAAACTCATGATTCAAAACTCTTAACTGCTGATTAGCGCGTTTCCGCGTGTTCAGTGTGTTTGCGGCAACGCGGGCAGAATTTCTGCAAGCGCAACCGGTCTTTCACGTTCTTTTTGTTTTTCGACGTCTGGTAATTGCGCTCCTTGCAATCGGCGCAGGCCATCGTCAATCGGGTTTGATTTTTAGCCGCCATGATTCACTTCCTGTTTTCTGCGGATGACATTCGTCAATCATCATGCCGCATTCGTCATTTGCCACAGCCTTTGGCGGGAATCGGACCCGCGACCTCTTCATTACCAATGAAGTGCTCTACCACTGAGCTACAAAGGCCTTTCAATGTGGAGGGCGAAATGCAGAATGCGGAATTTTCATTCCACACTTCGCATTCCGCATTCCGCATTTGAAATGCAGGGAGAGGGATTTGAACCCCCGTAGGGCGAAGCCCGACAGATTTACAGTCTGTTGCCATTGACCGCTCGGCCACCCCTGCGAAAATATGAATTGTTAAGGTTCAAATCAGGCTTTTGCGCCTGATTTTCACTGCATTTCACGAGCCGACGAAGAGATTCGAACTCCCGACCGGCGGTTTACAAAACCGCTGCTCTACCCCTGAGCTACATCGGCAAAACAACCTGCTTTGTCCGTTCCTCAGCCTCTCGAAGCCTTTTATCAGACAACAAAAAAACGCGATGAACGGCTTCGCGCTCCGCCCATTTTAACCCAATCTTCCCCTACCTGTCAATGAATCTTCGATTCACGGCCTTTGCGCAACGCGCCCGGAAGGAATCGAACCTTCAACCGTCTGATTAGAAGTCAGATGCTCTATCCGTTGAGCTACAGGCGCTCTTTTCAATATGAACGAAGGTGGAATGAGAATTCATCGTTCATTCTTTAGATTTTGCCAAAGCGGAGGACGAGGATCGAACTCGCGTCATCAGTTTGGAAGACTGAGGCTCTACCATTGAGCTACCTCCGCGTTTCATGTGCAAAATGTCGAATGCCGCATTTACATTCCGCATTCGACATTCTGAACTCCACATTTTATCGGGGCGGCCAGATTCGAACTGACGACCTTCTGTTCCCAAAACAGACGCGCTACCAAGCTGCGCTACGCCCCGCATTCTTCAATTTGTCAAAGTAAAAATTGCCGTTCCGCGAAACGTTCCTCCCAGAAGGCCCTACAAATTATACGTTTTGCTCTTTCTTGATGCAAGCGAAAAGTGCAAGAAGATATTTTAAAATCTAAATGGCAGGCTCTTTTGGAGCCTGCCATTTAGATTTTTGGTTGGATTTCAGGCTTCAATCAATGGAAAACGTGATATTGGATTGCTTGCAAACCGGACAGATGAGCGTGCTTTTGCCTTGCTTATCGGTGGACTGAAACTTGGCGCGCGGCCCGATAAAGCCGCAGCTATCGCAGGTAATCCAATCGCTACGCGAAACGGTGGGCATAGGCGCTTCGGGTTCAGCGGCGGCAATCACCGAGGCATTGACGTTACTCGTTGCGGCAACAGCGGTGGTATCGTAGCGGTAAACGCGGCGCAAGTTCGCTAAAACGCGCGCCATCAACAACTTCGGGTTAAACGGTTTCGGGACGTAATCGTCGGCGCCCGATTTGAAACCTTGCATTTCGCGGTCTTCTGAATCGGCGGCGGTCATCATGATAATGGGAATCGGGCTGATTTCGCGAATGGCAGCGGTCATATCCATACCATTCATGTTGGGCATCATGATGTCGGTGATGACTAAATGCGGATCGGCTTCCTTGAAACGCGCCAAACCGGCAGCGCCATCCGGCGCGTGCAGGCATTCCATATTGGCCTTCGCCAGATTCAACAAAATCAAGCGTGCAATATGAGCATCGTCTTCGACAACGAGAATACGAAATTTACCATTTTCAGGGATTTCGGGAAGTTTCATTCTGAGACCTCAGCGGAAAAACGCGTTTTTAGCGCGACTGCCCTCAGTTTACTGTTTTTCGCTCTTGGCGCGAGCAGTATCGCCACGAAAAGTCATTTTTCAAGGGCCGCATTGTAAACTTTGTCCATATCGTTCAGGCTGGAAATGGTCACGCCCAAGTCGCGTAACAAGCCATCGTTCAGGCTATAAATCCATCCATGCACTGTCAGTGACTGCGAACGCCACCACGCGCCTTGCACAATTGTCGTCTGGCACACATTGAAAACTTGTTCGATCACATTCAATTCACATAGGCGATCAATTTTTTTCTCATGCGCATTGATTTCGCGCAGCGACTGGGCGTGTTTGCGTTGCACGTCCGAAATATGACGCAACCAGTTGTCAATCAGGCCGTGTTCATGCTTTTCCAGCGCCGCGCGCACGCCGCCGCAACCATAATGGCCGCACACGATGATATGCTTGACTTTCAACACGTCTACGGCAAATTGCAAAACCGACAGACAATTCAAATCGGTATGCACCACAACGTTCGCCACATTGCGATGCACAAAAATCTCGCCCGGCAAAAGTCCGACGATTTCATTGGCGGGCACACGCGAATCGGCGCAACCGATCCATAAATATTCGGGCGACTGCTGCGCCGCCAAAGTGCGAAAAAAACCGGGATGCTCGGCCTCAATTTTAGCGGCCCACTGCCGGTTATTTTCAAAAAGTTTGTCTAAATTGCTCATGGAACCTCATCTCTTGCAAACCAATCACATATAGCGTGGCGCGATTCTGGCTTCCTCGTGAATTTTACGAAAAAAACTGCCCCACGTTTTTGTGGAGACTTCTGTGTCACACTCATTTAGTCTCATAATCATCTGATGAATTATCGTTTCTCCCTGCGCCTTTTTGCCGTTATTTGCTGTTTTTCTTCGCTTGTTCAAGCGCAAATGCGTTTGCCGGACACTGCCAGTTTCGCGCCCGCGAATGATCCGTGGCCGCTGGCGCGCGAACGCTGGCTGGATATTAACAACAATCCATTCAACGCGTGGCTAACGAACGGGCAACCCAACGGCGGCTTTTCGTATGGTAACGCGCAAGTGCAACTGACTTTTGATGGCGCGCCCGCTGTGCCGTATTTTGTGGGACACATTCGTGCCAGCGGGCTGAAACCCAACTTTTCGTATCAATTGAAATTAGTCGGCAAACCAGAGCGTGGCACGCGCGGCTGGGGCACACTCGGTGACGATTTATCGAATGAACGCATCGGCAAAGCCGGACGTTGGTGGTGCGATTCGTCGCACGCCTCGCAAACCAATTTCGACGACGCGCATTTTTACCGTTATTACAAATACGCGCCGCCGGGCCGCGAACATAACATCTACGGCTATCACTATATGGGCGAATTTGTCACCGACGGTAAAGGCAACGCGGATGTAGATATTTCAGGCCAGTATTCGTATCACATCACTTGGGCGTCGTGGCAAAACGGCATCCGCGACACTTTATTTGGCACGTTTCCGGTGCGCGGCGGCGCGCTTAGTGATGGCAGCTTTTACGGCTACGGTTCCAGCGCACCAAATGACAGAGTGACGTTGTATTACGAATATGAAGCGAGCCGTCCCAAAGAAGTTATTTTGCCGTCGGGAAATTACAAATGCCGCTTTGTGCTAACCGAAGAAACCTTTCACAACACTTCGTATTTGGGCGGCTACTGGAAAGGCGTGCTGGCAACTGAAGATTACGATGCGCAGGGCCGTCCCACCAGCAATCCGGCGAACGCGGTGAATTTCACTATTGGCGCGCATTCGCCGATTTTGTCGGACATTACGCCGACTTTTACGGCTTCGCCCGCACAAAGTGCCCGCACTTTCACAGCGGTTTATCGCGATGCTGACAACGATTTGCGCGATGTCTTTTTGAAAATCGGCAACGGGCCGGATAGTTTGATTTGCCATTATGCGCTGTGGTCAAACAAACTTTTCGTGCGTTCGGGCAGCGGCACATGGCAAGGCGGCGTTGTTCCGGGCGCCGATGTGAGGTTAAACACCAGTTCCGGCACGCTGCTTTGTAAAACCACCACAGTTACCAAAATTACAGGCGGCTTGCGCGTTGTTTGGAGCCTCCAAGCCGCCTCGCAATGGACAAATACAACGCAACCTCTCGCTTCTTACGCGCAGGATTTTGTGGGGCTAAAAGTTGGCTGGAACGATTCGGCATTTTGGCACCTCGGCTCAAATCAGCCGCCGGTTAATGTCAGCCTTGCCCCTGCCAACAATCATAGCGCCGCCGGAGCGATGCACGTTTTAACGACAACTCATTCCGACCCTAATGGCGCCGATGATATTTCGTCGCTGATGGTGGATGTATCCAACGACAGCAACAATTTGCGCGCTTTTTACGATGTGCGGCACAATCTGCTTTATCTCTACAAAGACGACGGCGTGACATTACAAGGCGGCTTCGCACCCGGCTCGAACAACACAATCTCCAACGCGCAAGGCACTCTTGACTGCGCCGCGACCAGTGTGCTGATGAGCGGCAACAACATCACCGTCAACTGGGGCCTGATTCCTTCGACATCGCTGGCAGGCACACAACAAACAATTTCACTGTTCACCCGCGATTGGCAAGGCGCCCACGATGGCTTTGAATTATTCGGCTCTTGGACGATCACACCTTAAATTTTAACCACGGATGGACACAGATAAAAACAAAGGCGTTTTGCGAGCGTGCGCAAAACGCCAATCTAAAAATTAAATCTGTGTCTACCTGTGTTCATCCGTGGTTAAAATCCTGTTGTTAAAATCTCTTGCAACCGATAACGCGGTGTCTTTTCTAAAATGCCCCGAACGTATAGAGTCGCACTCCATACTGAAATTTGAAGCTATGACTGAAACTCTTGAAGCGCCGCGTGGCGCGCCTCCGTCGGAGGGGCCACCGATTGCTACCGGCACGCTTGAACCCGAATCTGCCGTGCCGTTGTGGGCCGCTGGCATTGCTGCCGTTGCCTTATTGGCCGTCTTCGCGCTGGCGATGATGCCCGATGCCAAACCCGGCGCTGCCGATCAATTAACCTTGCCCGTTTTGGGACTTTTCGCCGCGCTTTTCGCGTGGACGCCTTTGCAACGCCAGGTCGCGCCACAACGCGACGCCGCGACTTTTGCCTTCTGCGCCGCACTCTTTGTGGTTTATGGTTTAGCGCGTCGCACTGTGCCCGAAAGCCTACCTGCGCTGCATTTCAACGACGAAGAATATCGTTTTTCCTGTGCCGCATGGTGTGTTTTTCTGGGCGCGGTTCTCAGCGCACCCGCGTGGCTAAAAAGCATCGGCGGCTGGATGCGCGCCTTGCTCGGCGGTTTGTTTATTTTGTTTGTGATTGCTTTGTTCAGCTTCAAATTCATCGGTGGGCATTATCCGACGACCTCACCGTCACCAATTGATCCAGCAGTTTTTGTGCTTTTTATGATGCAAACTTTGGAATTCGCCGCCTTAGGCCTATGTTGCGCAAGCGCGGCGGCGCATCCGCGCCTTCGCCGTTTGATGCTGATGGCCTTACCGATTTTGCTGTGGATGGTTTGGGCGCGTCATCATTTCGCTCCCGCGCCGATTGAAAGCGAGAACGACTAATGCAAAAGCAATCCGGCGCGCGAAAAATTGACTCGATTTTATTGGCGATTCTCATCGTTTTGATGTGTTCGCAAATCTCTAATTTCACACTTGGTAGCGATAAATTTGAGAGATTGGGCTTCGCCACGAAACCGCTTTTCATCGCTTATTGTGATGTGTTTTTGTTGCTGACTTTCGCGTGGTTTTGCGTGCGCACAACAATGCTCAAGGCGTGGAACAAAATCTGGTGGCCGCCCTTGCCTTGCTGGGCGCTGATTATGGCGATGGTTATCGCGGCGCTGCATTCGCCAAGCGTAGTGAACGCTTCGATTGAGCATCTGCATGGTATCCATAACCCGGTCAAAATCCTCAAGACTTTGATGAGTCAGGACGCCAAAGAATCAAAAGAAGCAATTGCAGAAATCATTCAATTTTCGATGTATTTTCTCATCGCGCCGCTGGTTTTCGTGAACTTGATGCATGACCGGCGCGAAGGCGAATTGATTTCGCGGCGCCGCTTGGCCTTGCACGCTTTTTCCGGCGCGCTTTTGCTGACAACGCTTATCGCGTTTTTAGAACTCTTGACAAGCCGCGAAGCACATGGCCCAAACGCGCTTTTCGATTCGGCGAACGCTTACGCGGCGTTTTTGGCACTGACGATGCCGTTTGCGCTCGCGCACATTTTATCCATCTGGAACAAGCCTTTGCCGCCGTTTATTGCCACTTTGGTCACTATCGCTTTGGCCGCCATTACTTTGATTTCGCCGTGGGCGACTTTGGCAATTGTCATCGGCATTTTGGTGGCAGGCGCGCTACTCAAACAAGCCTCGCGCGCCATGATAATTTTGGGTGTTCTCTTCGCCGTAACACTCGGTGCGTGGGCACTTTCGGGTTCGTTGCATGAGTCGCGCACTAATTTCCTGACGGTTTACAGCACCTATAAACACGAATTGAAACCGGGAGAAGAAGCGAAACCTGTTAATGCGTCGCCCGATTTAAAAAAGCAATTTATCGAATGGTATGCCGCGTTGGGTTGGAGTCAGCCGCGTCGCGTGGCGGGCAGCGAAACGGGCGAACGCTCGAAAAACTTCGGCACCGGCGTCGGGCCGGGCAATTATCAATTGAATATCGGGCCGTATTACAGCAGCTTGCCCAACGAAGAAAAAATGCCGCCCGATTCCAATAATTTGTATTTAGTGCAAGCCGTCGCGCTGGGCGCTTTGGGCCTTGGCGCTTTATTATGGGTGGTATTGCATTTTGCAAATCTGGCCGTTCAAGCGCGCAAAAAGTTTCCGCACGATTGGCTGGGCGCGGGTATTTTAGCTTCCTTGGCGGCGGCAGCGTTTGTGAACTTGTTTCATGCCCTGCTCGTCCGGGGCACCGGTTTGACGCTGGCGTTTCTCTTCAGCCTCGCGGTTATCGCTTGGCTGCAAGGTGAAGGCGATTCGCAACACGCGGATGACCAATCTGTCTGAAAAATTCACAAAAACAGTGAAAGAAGGAGTTTTATGAAAAACAAAATTGCTCTGGTTTTGGCCGGTTTAGCCGTTTCTACGGCAGCGCACGCCGCCACCAAACTTTGCATCGAGGCCGAAAGTGCCACAGCCATCGTGCCTGCCCTAAAAAAGGTCACGTCCGGCACCAAACCGGATTATTCGGGCAAAGGTTACATCCACATTCCGTGGGACAAGAACGAAACCAAAGGTTTGGGACAGGCCACTTTGAAATTGAGCGCGCCAAATGCGGGCAATTATTACGTTTCGGCCCGCACTTTTTGGGAAAATGGCTGCGGCAACTCGATTTTGCTGATTATCAACGGCCAAGAGCGAATGCTCGGCGAAGATGGCACTTATAATAAGTGGCATTGGGTCAGCAATCCGACGAAAATTCCGCTCAAAGCGGGCGCCAACACCATCATCTTGAAAAACCGCGAAACCGGCGTCAAAGTTGACCAGATTTTTCTGACCGACGACAGCGAATACGAGCCACAAGGCATTCGCAAAATCACCAATGACGGCGCCACCGGTAACCCGACTAAGTAAGTTTTCGAGGTGTTCACACCGAAAAAGGCCCGGAAAGAGCAATTTTTACTCTTTCCGGGCCTTTTTTTGCCTATTTTGGGCCAGTTTTTGAACGCTTCGGGTCAATTATTGGCCTCTTCGAGTCAGTTATTGGCCCCTTCGGACCAAACATTGGCCCCTTCGGATCAATAATTGGCCTCTTCGGGTCAATTATTGAACCCTTCGGATCGATTATTGAGCGCTTCGGGTCAATTATTGGCCCCTTCGGACCAATTATTGGAGTCTTCGGACCAATTATTGGACTCTTCGCGCCAAACATTGGCTTCACAACGTCCATTTATCCATCAGGCGGTCGCAAAAATCTTCGAGTTCGGCGGCGGAATCGGGCTGCAATTCGCTTTGCAGTTTTTGAACGTGCGCCATTTGGTTGACTACTTCCTGATTCATCGCTTCGACATGGCGCGCCAAGGTTTGCGCGATGCCGAGCATCAATTTGATGGCCCAGCGTTCGCGATTTTTGAGGCCGTCTTGAAACTTTTGATGCGTGACGCGCCATAAACTGGCCTCGGTTGACGCCACCAAAGTTGCCGTGCGCGCACTATCCAAAAGCAGGCTCATTTCGCCTAAAATCGCCATTGGCTCGATAGTGTAAAGTGTGCGATCTTCGCCGTCGGGCATATGCAGCATCACGGTCATTTGGCCGCTTTCCAGCATAAAAAGCGAGTCACCCTTGTCGCCTTGACGGAATAAAATATCGCCCGCTTTCAATTCCACGCGGTCTAACCCGGCTTTGACCAAACTCTGGTCGGCTTCCTCGGCAATTTGTTTGTCGGACTGTATTTTGGGCGCCGGAGGCTGCGGAGATGGTAGCGCAGGAAGCTGCAAATCGTCCTTGTGATTGCTGGTGGCGCGGCGTTCTTCCACCGCAGCGGCAGTGGCATTAGAAGAGGCTTCAGCTTTGGCGGTCAGACCATATTCTTTGGCGTGCGAGCGGCTAACGATGCGGTTCAGCATAGCCGTGACGGTTTCGGTCACATGGGGCATATGACTTTCAACCGATGGCTGCCACGCATCCAGCCAGTGCACGGCGCCTAAGAAATACTCAAATTCTTTATCGGGCGCGACGTTTTCGATGCGCAGCGGCAAAACAGCCACGCTTTTATGCACGGCACGCTCGATTTCGCGGCACACTTGCGGCGATTCGTTGGCGGCTTCCGAAAATATCAGCAAGACGATCTGACTTTCTTCGATGCCATCAATAATTGCCTCGCTCCAACTCATGCCCGGCAAAATGTCGCGCGGCGCGATCCAGCATTTGACGGCATGATCTTCCAACGTCCGGCACACTAAATCGGCGACAGTTTTGTCCTGATGGGCGTAACTGATAAAAACATCTTGCATTCTGTTTAAAACCTTCCGACACAACAATGCTCTCTAAAAATCAGTTTGCAAAGTGGGCAGATATTTCCTCTCCCCAGCGCAGCGATTGGGGGAGAGGTTAGGTGAGGGGCACGAGGTCGCTGGCGACCTCTTCTGAAACTGATTTACCCCTCACCCCAACCCTCTCCCCCAATCGCTGCGCTGGGGAGAGGGAG
>JANMKN010000299.1:0-2989 GCA_031372065.1 Abditibacteriaceae bacterium
GCGACAAAATTGGGCTCGTTGCTTTGCGCTTCTTTGGAAAATAAACAGACGAAATCCAAAGCCTCTCCATCGCCTTGCAAAACGAATTCGTGTGGCGCGTTTTGTTGCAACTTGCCTTCGTTCCATGCGCATTGCGCGACGTATTGCGTGTCGTCCATCGTGCGATTGAAAATGGCGCTGTGCGGGCCGTTGGTGCGCAACTTGGTTTGATGTTTTTCGGGTGCGTTCCAATCGGCCATGCTTTGCGCGGGCGAGCCGTAGGGAAAAGAAACTTTAATTTTTACCTGACCGGTTTCGAGTAGCGGCGATTCGATGCGCACGCTTAGTGAATCAAGTGTCGGGTGGCAAAGCGTCTGCACAAGAACATCCTTGCCATCAAAGCGAAAACGACTGATTAAAAGGCCGCGCCATAAATCGAGAGTTTGATTTATGTCCGTAATATCTTCGGGCTTGGCGCTCGTGCCGTCGGCGTGTTTGATTTCCAAACCGATGCGGCCCAAGTGAAAACGATGCGGGTTGGCGCGCAGATAATTGTAAAGTGGCTCTTGCTCTTTGGAACGCGTCGGGTAGGGCACCGCGCGCCCGTAGGTATCCCAATTTTCGTAGCGAAAGTTTTCGATTTTCAAATCGGCGGGCAAAGGCGACGAATGCCATGCCCACTGCGAGGTTGTGCCGAGCGGAAACTCTTTTTCGTAAAGTTCGGGAAAAGTTTGCAAACCCGTCGCGTCGGCGGTAAAAGCAAATTCGCCATTGCCCACCGACAGCGCGGAAAACGGCTCGAACTGCGTGACGTGCGGGTTGTGGCGTGTGACAAGGGCATGGCGGTCAATCGGCGTGTTCATGGTTTGGGCAAGCGCGGCAAAGGAAGAAAAGGCGACAAATAAAGCGAGAAGAACACTGGTGATAACGCGAAAAATCAGGGCCATAATTTCACATCCGAAAACCGTGTTATGTTACAAGAACCGCCGCGCAGTTTGACACAGTTGAGGAAGTAAAATTATGTTGACACGAGAATTAGACCTCGCTACAATTGTTTCAACTTATTTCTCGTTGTAGCACTGATGTCACTCGAAGGGGTCACTATGCGATTTTGCATTCGCTGCTTGGTTTTGCCTTTGGTCTTTTTTTGCAGTTTGTTTGTTTTGCTGCTGCCCTCTTTGGCCCGCCCCAGACCCTGTTCCATTTCAGAGTCCTGATGGTAGTTTTTCTGACAATTTGGGAGCCGGCGGCGGTGATCCTGCTCAGAATGCAGCTGCAAGTCGACACTATACAACGCCAAAGTGGCCTGTTATCCATCCGTAACAATATCTTGGCGTTCACCTGTTTAAGCGAGAAGGAGACACCTCTCCTTCTCGCAACATTTTCATCATGAATTTAAAACTTCTCTTTATACTGTTGCTGGCAGGGGTGAATGCACAGTTGCACAACGAACTTTTAAGTATTTCACTGATCATGGGGAAGTGAATTGAGTTTAGAATGGAGGTGTGATGAAAAATAATTCTTGGAACATGAGTAAGCTGGCAAATAAGATTCCTTTTTTGTCTTATTTTGTCTTGTTGCTCATAACGATTAACTTCATGACGAATGAAGCGAAGGCCACGCTTTCCGGCCCTTTGTATATTCCCTACTTGGAAAGCAAGTCAGAATTGATTGTTAAGGGGCGTGTAATCGGTGTTCAAAAACCCACGACAAATGGAGGGAAACGGATAGGGGAAATCCGAGTTGATCGGGTGATTAAAGGCGATTGGAAGCAAGAGATTATTATCTTGAGCTATCCACCAGATTCTGTCATGGGGCCACGAATTGATACCTTGAAAGAGGGGCAAAATGCAGTATTCTTCCTCAAGTTGGGTGAGAAAGGAGCAGTGCCTGTTGATGCCTCTCATATAATGGTGCCCATTCAAGCAGGGAGGCCCTTGTTGCCTGATGAACCAACTGCTCCTTTGGAACGCATCCGTGAGGAATTACTTTTCACGGCTGCGACTGAAATTCTTGATATTGGTCAAGGACAGAAAGATAACGTTCCGCAAGCCGTAAACAACACGTTTGATTTTGCACTAATGGGTTTGCCTGCGAACGCCGTTGCTGCACAGCAGTTGGGTAATTTCCCTGTAGAGGAGCGAACGATTGCTCTTCTCGAAAAATTAGCAGTTAACCCTAATCGTTTGCTATGTGGCGCTGCCATTGAATCACTCCTTAAACTAAATCAACCGAATGCATTAGTTTTGGCTCGCGATTATCTTCGCGTTTCAAATTCACCCGAAGGACTGGCGACTAATGCTCAGATTCAAAGAGATGCCGTAATCCATGCCATCCAGCGATTTAAGGATGTAAAGGCTATTGATCTTTTGGGAGAGATGCTAACTTCCAACGATCCCAAAATACGAATCTCAGCCATCAGATCATTGCGACAGACTGGAAGGTTATTGAAAAAACCGGGGAGACCCTTGAATCAATTGAAGGAGGGGCTGACCATTCCTTATCTTATTAAAGCTCTGGACGATAGCAGTCCCGAAGTCCGCTTTCAGACGATCTGGGCACTTTCCGAAATCACTTCAAAACCCCACTGGTTTCCGAATTTTCGGTATCAGGATAAGGACTTCAATCCTGATACCGAAAAGAAAATCATTGAGCAATGGAAAGAATGGTGGCGCGTGGAGGGCAAGCCACTTTTTGATGCACCAGTTCAAGCTACACCCAAAGCTGAACCATTGACCATAACTCCGCTCAATAAATAAGAATGCGGAGCGAGACTGACACAGCCGCCTTACTTTGAACGAGCGTTACGTTACTTTCGCGGTGAGGCCGGTTACTTTGGCTGATTCATTAGTTACTTTTATGAATCGGCAGGGCTTTGTTGCATGAATGCAAAAAGTGGTCGTGATTTGTCCTAACGGCCCCGTCGGGGCGGTTCAGACTGCATAACTGTCCGGCATTCCCAGACTGGTCATCTGGTTTAAGACAGCGCAGCGGATGAACGACTCAGTGG